>JABMOY010000053.1 GCA_013203955.1 Rhodospirillales bacterium
CCCGGTTCAGCCCGTCTTCCAGCTCGCGGACAATGGCGGTGAGCTTGGGGGCCAGGAATTCGAGGACCTTTTCCGGTATTTTGACCGATAATTGTTCGGCCTTCGATTGCAGGATGCCGAGCCTGAGTTCATACGTGGTGGCGTGAATATCGGCGACCAGACCGCAATTGAGCCGGGAAATCAGCCTTTCTTCCATGCCTTCCAGGTCCGACGGCGACTTGTCGGCGGAAATGACGATTTGCCGGCCCTGGTCAACCAGGGCATTGAAGGTATGGAAGAATTCTTCCTGGGTCGATTCCTTGCCGCTGATGAACTGGACATCGTCGATCATCAGAATATCGACGGAACGGAACTGTTCCTTGAAATCGACGGTGTTCTGTTCGCGGAGCGCGCGGATAAACCGGTACATGAATTTTTCCGCCGAAAGATAAATGACGGTGCGCTCGGGCGTGCGTTCGCGGATGTGCCAGGCGATGGCGTGCATCAAATGGGTTTTGCCGAGGCCGACCCCGCCATAAAGGAACAACGGGTTGAACTGTACCTTGGACGCTTCGGCGATGCGCCGGGCGGCGGCGTAGGCAAATTCATTAGGCTTGCCGACGACGAACTGATCAAAGGTAAACCGGCGGTCCAGAGGGGCGCTGATTTCGACGCGGTAATTATCCCTGCGGTCGGGTTCGACGGCGCCGGATGCGGAGGTTTGAGAGTCCTCATGGGACCCGGGTCCAGATCTTGCCCCTGACCTAGGCTCGGGCACGGGCGGCGCCGTTTCCCGGTCGGATTGAATAAAGACCTCCAGGCTTTTCGCTTCCGGGTTTTCGTCGCCCCAAAGTTTACTCAGACGGTCCACGTAATGAGCGACGATCCAGTCCCGCATGAACCGCGTCGGCACGGACATCTTTACTTGGCCGTCCAACATCTCGCGGACGGTCATGGGCTTGATCCAGCTTTGGTAGGCGGCTTCTCCGATCTCTGCCCTAAGAAGCCCGCTGACGGCATTCCATTGTTCGGAAAGCTTGTTTTCGGGTGGGGTTTTGCAGCCCGGGGCGGTGTCGTCGCTTTTCATATTTCTCAATTAGCCCCCGAAAGACCCCCCTAAATAACCACCAGGGGCCTTGAGTTACGCTATGTACGCGAAACCCCGATCCTTAAGTTAACGGCGGCTGAAGCCGTTTTAACAAGACCGATCACAAGGGTCGTTGGCGAGAAGCCAACACCTTCAAAGGCTGTGCAGGGTTGCCCGGCATTGATGTGAAACGAAAACGCTTCGAATGACACCAAACCCTCTGACCGGCGCATCGGCGAAATTCCAAAAAAGAATATTCCGACTTGCACCCCTGCCCGGACCATCTAATCCATCGAACCGGATTAAAGACCCCGTCGCCTCTGAGTACCCCCCTTTGAGAACAGTTTTGTTTTTTTTAAATCGGTTTTGGTTACGCAAAAAAAATCAAACAAATAACAAAAAAAACTGGCGGCGCCTTTTCCCTCAGCTTTCACATGGGTAATTTTATTACTTGGAAAGTTCCTTTTTTAGTAAAATTTTACTTAGTTTTACTTGGTGCCGAAGAAAGGCCGCAAAAATAAACAAAATATCCACGAATTGTATTCTAAGTTAACTATTTTCAGGAGGCTCTTTTCCGGGCCGCCATTGAAGTAATGATCTTAGGGCGAGGTTGTTCGTCTGGCAATATGTTCAAACCGGAAACATGAAAAAAAATCACAAATAATTTTCTTGACAAAAATCACCCTGACGACTCCCTCTCCGATTTTTGCATAAAAAAATCGCGCGCCCGAAGGAACGCGATTTGATCAAAGCCGCAACGTCAAACTTAAATCAGGCGGCCATGTTCTTGATTTGCTTGGAAAGCCTGGAAAGCTTGCGGGAAGTCGTATTGCGAGGCATCACACCTTTGCGCGCGCCACGCGCCATGTGCGGCTCGGCGACGCGAAGGGCAGCGACGGCTTCGGCCTTGTCGCCGGATTCAATCGCCGCCTCGACTTTACGAATGTAGGTACGTACCGTCGTCAGGCGGTGACCGTTCACCGCTTTGCGGCGTTCGTTCTGACGAATTCTTTTCTTCGCTTGGGCGCTAACGGCCATTACAAAAAATCCTTTAATTACTTGGACATCTACAATAGAAGGCTGGCTTATATAAGGGTCTGCTGGAGCCCCGTCAAGGGCTGGATTCCGGGGTCGATCAAGGCTTAAGATTATTTCGCCGCCGGCGACAGTGAAAAGCCGACCGTCAACGGTGGCGGCGCACCCGGGCCGCCCGGAAATTCCAGCTTCAGGACCTCTCCTTCACGCCTGAAAACGTGACCGCCCAATGACCGCCACCCCAATTGCGGAAGGGTTTCGTCGTAGAAGGACAGCACTTCCCCTGGGCTGACATCTCCACTGGCGTAGGCTTCGACGATCCGCCCGGAAGGAGAATCAAATACCACGCCGCCTTCTTCTTCGACCAACCCCGGCATCAACGGCAAATCGTCGATGGTGCTGATAAAGGCGCTTTGCGCCTGCGCCGGGGAGACCAGCGCCGGGGCCAACGACGCCAGCAAAAGAAACGCGGCCCAAGTACGGCAAATGGCGGAAATTTTTTTCATCGCCCGCTTATACCATCAGCGCTGGCGCCGGGCACAATAGAATGTCGATCTCCCCGATTGCGTGATCCGGCGAATGCCCCCCACCCCTGTCTCTGGGTTGCACGTGCACCCGGGGCATGGCTGGCCGTCGCGGCCATAAACCGCAAAGGCGTGCTGAAAGTATCCAAGCTCGCCCGAGGGCTGGCGGTGGTCACGAAGCGACGAGCCGCCGGCGGCAATGGCCTCAATAAGAACGGAGCGCAGCGCTAAAACCAGTTTTTCGGCGCGGCTTCCTTGGACGGTGGCGGCCTTGCGTTTCGGCGAAATTCCGGCCCTAAAAAGCGCTTCCGACGCATATATATTGCCGATCCCGGCGACCACCGATTGATCCAAAAGCGCCGCCTTGATCGGCGCCTTGCGGCCCTTGAGAGCCGCCGCCAGGACGGGACCGTTGAAAGCGTTGGACAACGGCTCGGGCCCCATCTTCACCAGCATCGGATAGGTGGCCAACGCCGCCGTTTTCACCAAATCCATAAAGCCGAAACGTCGCGGGTCATTAAACCTGATGGAAGCGCCATTTTCAGTTTCAAAAACCACATGATCGTGCTTTTCCAGCTTAGGCGGCGTTTTCAGATAAATTCGATAACGCCCGGACATACCCAGGTGTGAAATCAGCGTCAGCCCGTCATCGAGCCCGATAATAAGAAACTTTCCCCGCCGCCCGACGCTTTCAACCCGGCAACCGGTAAGCTTTTTGGCAAAACCGCGGGGAAACGGAAATCGCAGGTCCGCTCGCCGGGTCTCGACGTGGGCCAGCCGCCGGCCTTCCAGGACTTCGGCCAAGGCCTTGCGCACGGTTTCGACTTCGGGAAGTTCTGGCATTAATGTGAAGGTTTCAAAAAACCGGCTAATGGGCTCCGGTTAAAAGGTTATGGAAAACGCCCCCGCTTTGTCCGGTAAAGTGGCGCAAGCCCGAAGCTTAGGCTATGTTTCCGGCCATGTCCAAAAGCCCTGAACAAAAATCAGAGTCCACCCATTTCGGTTTCAAAAGCGTTGCCGAAGACGACAAGGCGTCGCTGGTCGGCGATGTCTTTTCCTCCGTTGCCTCCAACTACGACCTGATGAACGACTTGATGAGCCTAGGCATCCACCGGCTGTGGAAAGCCGCCATGCTGGACTGGCTGGGGCCCCGCGAAGGCATGACGTTATTGGACGTCGGCGGCGGCACCGGCGACATCGCGTTTGGGTTTTTGGAGCGCGGCGGCGGTGCCGTCACCGTCGTCGACATCAACGAAGACATGCTGAAACAAGGCCGCGACCGGGCTATCGACAAGGGCATCTTGGGCGGCATCGACTGGCGCGTCGGCGACGCCGAAAGCCTGCCGGTGGAAGATGGCAGCCAAGACGCCCTGACCATCGCCTTTTGCATCCGTAACGTCACCCATATCGATCGCGCCCTAAAAGAAGCGCATCGGGTCCTCAAACCCGGCGGGCGGTTTTTGTGCCTGGAATTCAGCCGCGTCGTCCTGCCGGTTTTAGACAAACTCTACGACGCCTATTCTTTTAAGGTGTTGCCAGCCCTTGGCGCCAAAGTCGCCGACGACGCCGAGGCTTATCAATACTTAGCCGAAAGTATTCGCCAATTCCCGGACCAGGAAACCTTCGCCCAAATGATCGCCGATAGCGGCCTCGACCAGGTCAAATACCGTAACCTGTCGGGCGGCATTGCGGCGCTGCATTCGGCTTGGCGGATTTAGGCGCGATTATGTTCCGGTCCCTCAGGAATTTTGCCCGGCTTCTTAAGGTAGCGCGCACCCTGGCCCGCAATGACGCGCTGTTTACCTTCGAAAAGTTGGAGGTGGCGCCCGGGGTTGCCGCCCTGGCGCGGCTGTTGGCGGGGCCCCGAAAAAAGGAAGACAGGTCGGACCCGGACCGTCCTCATCTGCGTCCCGGACAGCGTTTAGCCCAAGCCCTCAACGAGGCCGGTCCTAGTTTTATCAAGCTGGGGCAGTCTTTAGCCACGCGGACTGATCTTTTGGGTGAAGAAATGGCCGCAGACCTTTCCGAATTGCAGGACCGCCTGTCGCCGTTTCCGACGGCCTTGGCAAAGGCCGCCGTCGAAGAAGAGTTCGGCGCGCCCCTGGAAACGCTCTTTTCTTCCTTCGATGACGAACCGGTCGCCGCCGCTTCCATCGCCCAGGTCCATTTCGCCGTCACCACCGAAGGCAAAGAGGTGGCGGTGAAAATCCTAAGGCCCGGCATCGAAGACGCCTTTCGCCGCGACCTCGAGCTGATCCGCTGGGTCGCCGGGCTGATCGAGGCGGCGAAACCGGAACTGAGGCGCTTAAAGCCCATCGCCGTCGTCGAAACCCTGGCCGAAACGGTGGAGCTTGAAATGGACCTGCGGTTTGAAGCCGCCGCCGCCGGGGAAATCGGCGAAAACTTCGCCGGTGACGACGATTTCCACGTGCCCGAGGTCGATTGGCAACGCACCGGTAAGCGCGTGCTGACCACTGAGCGGCTGGCCGGCATCCCTCTTGATGAACGTGACGCCTTGCTGGCCGCCGGTCACGACCCCGTGCAAGTGCTGGAAAAGGCGTCAAACGCCTCGTTCAGGCAGGTTTTCCGCGACGGCTTCTTTCATGCCGACGTCCATCCCGGCAATCTGTTCGTGCTCGAGACCGGCGCGATTGGCGCCGTCGATTTCGGGATCATGGGACGCCTCGACCTGAAGACCCGGCGCTGGCTCGGCGAAATGCTGATGGCGTTTCTTAACCGCGATTTCCGGCGCGCCGCCGAAATTCATTTCGAAGCCGGTTGGGTGCCCCCTGACCGGTCCGTCGACGGCTTCACCCAGGCCTGCCGGTCCATCGCCGAGCCGATCCTCGACAAGCCGCAGAACGAAATCTCCATCGCCCGGCTTTTGGGCCAGCTTTTTCAGATCACCGAAACCTTCCAGATGGAAACCCAACCGCAATTGTTGCTGTTACAGAAAACCATGCTGGTCGCCGAAGGCACCGGCAGAATATTGGCCCCCGAAGCTAACATGTGGCTCATGGCCCGGCCTCTTATAGAGGACTGGATGATCGAAAACCTGGGCCCCGAGGCCAAGCTGCGCGACGCCGTCGGCAACATCGCCCATGCCGTCGAGCGCCTGCCCCGGATGCTGGAGGATATCCAAGAAAGCGCCGCCATGCTGTCGGGGGGCCGGCTAAAGCTGCATCCCGAAACGATCAAAGCCCTAAAAAGGGGAAGCCACCAGGGCATTGGCTTAACGCCGGTGTGGCTGGCCGTCGCCGTCCTGGTGATCGGACTGGCGGTCTTTAACCTTTCTTAAAAACAAGGACTTGCACAGCCGGGTGGGGAGGATTACCTTAACCACACCTTTTCTCCGTTAAATATTAGAGAACTCCACTATGCTTGCAGACAAACGCATATTGCTGATCATTTCAGGCGGCATCGCCGCCTATAAGAGCCCGGACCTGGTTCGCCGCCTGCGCGAACGCGGCGCGCGCGTGCGTTGCCTGTTGACCGAGGGCGGATCCCAATTCGTCACCTCACTGGCCCTGGGTGCGGTCAGCGAAGACAAGGTCTACCAGAATATATTCTCGCTGACCGACGAGAACGAGATGGGCCATATCCGGTTATCCAGGGAAGCCGACGTGGTGCTGGTCGCGCCCGCCACCGCCAACATCTTGGCCAAGATGGCCCAAGGGATCGCCGACGATCTGGCGACGACGGCGCTTTTGGCGACCGACAAGCCGGTGCTTGTGGCGCCGGCCATGAACGTGCGCATGTGGGGAAACCCGGCGACCCAGGACAACATCAAGACGCTTAGCCGTCGCGGCGTCGGCTTTATCGGGCCGGACGAAGGCGACATGGCCTGTGGCGAGTTTGGATTAGGCCGCATGTCGGACCCCAATGACATTGCCGACGCCTTAGAAGATTTTTTCCGCAAGGGACAACCCCTCGACGGCACCCGGGCGCTGGTCACCAGCGGCCCGACGGTGGAAGCCATCGACCCGGTGCGATACCTAGCCAACCGGTCGTCGGGGAAACAAGGCCATGCCATTGCCGCCGCCCTTGCTGGTTTGGGCTCGGCGACGACCTTGATCTCGGGCCCCAGCCACCAGCCCGACCCGCCGGGGGTAGATATAGTAAGGGTCGAATCCGCCGCCCAGATGCTAGACGCCTGTGCGAAGGCGCTGCCGGTCGATATTGCCGTGTGCGCGGCCGCCGTCTCCGATTGGCGGGTCGAGGCGCAAGCCGGGGAAAAAATCAAAAAGACCGGGTCCAGGAAAACGCCCACCCTGAAACTGGTGGAAAACCCCGATATTCTGGCGAGCCTAAGCCAAGCCGGGAATAAGAGACCCCGCTTGGTCGTCGGCTTCGCCGCCGAAACCGAAAACGTCACCGCCAACGCCCAGGCCAAGCGCAGCAAAAAAGGCTGCGATTGGATCGTCGCCAACGACGTTTCCGCCGGCACCGGCACATTCGCCGGCGATGACAATACCGTGCATCTGATTACCAAGGACGGCGTCGAGGATTGGCCGAAAATGACCAAGACCGCCGTCGCCGGGCGCTTGGCCGATCGCATCGCCGAAGCCCTTGGCGGCAACACCTAAAAAACTAAAAACTTTTGAGGCCCCGGGAATGAACGATATCGAGATCACGCTGCAACGCCTGCCCCACGGCGCCGATCTGGCCTTGCCGTCGGCGGCCACCGAATTCAGCGCCGGCGCGGATTTGTTGGCGGCGGTAACGGAGCCCGTGACCTTGGCGCCCGGTGGCCGCGCCCTCATTCCCACCGGCATCGCCATCCAATTGCCTGCCGGCTTCGAGGCCCAGGTTCGGCCGCGTTCGGGGCTGGCGCTCAAACACGGGGTGACGGTCCTCAATGCCCCCGGCACCATCGACGCCGATTACCGGGGCGAAGTCGGTGTCATCTTGATCAATCACGGCCAAGAGCCCTTTGCCATTACCCGGGGCATGCGCATCGCCCAGATGGTTATCGCCCCCTTTCAAAGCGCCACTTGGCGCGAAGCTAAGGCCTTGGAAGAAACGGGGCGCGGCAACGGCGGCTTCGGCTCAACCGGAACGGACGACTAAAAATGCTCAGGCTGTCCAAAAAAATGCTGTTCGCCATCGAAGCGGTACTTGATATCGCCTATCACGCCGGCGCCGAGCCGGTGCAAAGCCGTGAAATCACCCGCCGCCAGGGAATTCCCCGGCGATATTTGGAACAAGCGTTGCAGCACCTGGTCCGTCAAAACATCCTGGTCGGGGTTCGCGGCCCCCGAGGCGGCTACCGGCTAGCCAGGGAACGCCGGCGCATTACCATCGGCGACATCGTCCGCGTCGTCCGCGACATGGAAGCCAACAGCGCCCTAATCGAAGAAACCCCCGGCTCGGCCCTCGGCCACGAAGTGGTGCGCCCGTTGTGGGTGGAACTCCAAAAAGACGTCATGCGTCGGCTCAATGAGACCACCGTCGATGACCTGTGTACCCACGCCAACAAAGCCGGGATCAAAAGCGAAGGCCGTGAAAACCTGGACTTCACCATCTAATGACTCCTCCATTTAAGATGGGCGCATCATGAAAGAGAAACCCCAAACCACCGCCGCCAGGGAACCCGAGTTCCGCGGCCACGTATACGATTCCATCATCGATACGGTCGGCGCGACGCCGATGGTGCGCTTGGCAAAATTATGCGCCGAAGACGGCATCAAGGCCGAAATCCTGGCCAAGTGCGAATTCTTCAATCCGCTGGGATCGCTCAAGGACCGCATCGGGGTGGCCATGGTCGAAGCCGCCGAGCGCTCCGGTCAGATCAGCCCCGGCGCCACCCTGGTCGAGCCGACGTCGGGCAACACCGGCATATCGCTGGCCTTCGTCTGCGCCGCCAAGGGTTACCGACTGATCCTGACGATGCCGGAAACCATGTCCTTTGAAAGACGCAAGCTGGTCACATTAATGGGCGCCGAGATCGAACTGACTCCGGCCGAGTTGGGCATGACCGGAGCTGTCAAGCGGGCCGAGGAAATCGTCAATGAGACCCCAGGCGCGGTCATGCTGCAGCAGTTCAATAACCCGGCTAATCCGGAAATCCATCGGCTGACCACGGCCGAGGAAATCTGGCACGACACCGGGGGCGCCATCGACGTGCTGGTCTGCGGGGTCGGCACCGGCGGCACCATCACCGGCTGCGCCCAAGTCCTGAAACGCTATAATCCAGATCTCTACGTCGTCGCCATCGAACCCGAGGACAGCCCCGTGCTGTCGGGCGGCATGCCGGGCCCGCACAAAATTCAGGGCATGGGGCCGGGCTTCATTCCCGAAGTATTGGATACCGATATTTTCGACGAAATCCTGAAAATCGGCAGCGAGACGGCATTCGCTATGTCCCGTCGTGTGGCTAAGGTTGAAGGCATCGCCGTCGGCATGTCGTCCGGGGCCTCGGTGGCCGCCGCCCTGGAGGTCGCCCAGCGCCCGGAAATGGACGGCAAGGTGATCGTCACCTTCCTGCCCGATTTTGCCGACCGTTACCTGTCGACCGCGCTTTTCGACGGTTTGGGCTGAGGCCGCCCCGTTCGTGACCTTCAGCGAAGAACAAATCAACCGATACGCCCGCCATATCCTGCTCAAGGAGGTCGGCGGCAAGGGCCAGGAAAAGCTTCTGAATTCCCGCGTCCTGGTTATCGGCGCCGGTGGGCTGGGCTCGCCGGTGCTGCTCTATCTGGCGGCCGCCGGGGTCGGCACCTTGGGCGTCGTCGATGACGATGTCGTCGATCTGTCGAACCTGCAACGCCAAATCATCCATTCCACGGATGCCGTCGGCCAGCCGAAAGTCGAAAGTGCGAAGAAGACCATCGCCGCCATCAACCCGGACGTGACGGTCGTGCCCCACAATTTCCGCATCGACGCAGACAACGCGCTCGACCTGATTTCGGATTACGACGTCATCGCCGACGGGTCGGATAACTTTGCGACGCGCTTTCTCGTCAACGACGCCTGTTACTTGGGCCAAAAAACCCTGGTGTCGGCGGCCATTCTGCGCTTCGACGCTCAGGTCTATACCTTCAAGGCGCACGAGAAAGACGCCGATGGCGGCCATGGCCCCTGTTATCGCTGCATCTTCCCGGAACGGCCGCCGGACGGCATGATCCCGACCTGCGCCGAAGCCGGCGTCCTCGGCGCGATGTGCGGCATGACCGGGTCGTTGCAGGCAACCGAAGTGCTTAAAGAGCTGCTCGGCATCGGCGAAAGTTTGTCTGGCGGGCTTTTGATCGCGGAAGGGCTGGCAACCATATTCCGGAAAATTACCGTCAAGGCGGACCCGGCCTGCGTCCTTTGCGGTGAGACTCCCGGCATCACCGACCTGTCCGTTCACAAGGAATAAACCCCATGCCCGGCCCAAAAAAATCCCCAAGAAACGTCACGGGCAACTCCCCGGACAAGCTTTCGATCGTCGTTTACGCCGGTTTTTTCGACAAGGTGCATTACGCCCTGGTGATGGCGTCGGCGTCCGCCGCCATGGGCCGCCCGGTGACGCTTTTCTTCACCATGGGCGCTTGTCAGGCGTTAAGGGCGACTGGTGCGGATAGCGCGGAGGGATGGCGACAGATGCCGCTCAGTGAAATCAAGAAAGGCGGCACCAAGGCGGAAACCGCCGGCCAATTGGACGAAGAATTCGCCAACAGGAACGTCGCCACCTTCGAGGAATTGCTCGAGGCCTGTGTCATGCTCGGCGTTAAGTTCATGGTCTGCGAGATGGGCCTGATCGCCGTCGGTATGAAAGATGAGCCGCTACGTGACGACATCACGATTGAAGAAGGCGGCGTCACTACCTTCCTGGATGACGCATCCAAAGACGGAACCATCATTTTTATCTAAGTTTTACAACATGTCAGCTGGATGACTTCCCGCATATTCATATTTGTGTAATTATAGAGAATGACAGAATGAGGGAGGATCATGAGCGTAAAAACCATACTTAAAGGCAAAACCGGCGATTTGGTTACGTGTCGGTCTGAGCACATGATGGAAACAGTGGCGACGTTGCTGACCACGCATCGGATCGGCGCCCTGCCGGTGTGCGACGGCGGTCGTAAGCTTGTCGGTATTATTTCCGAGCGCGACATTGTCGGTAACATGGCCAAGGCCGGCGCCGGCGTCATGAAAATGAAGGTCCGGGATGTTATGACGAAAAAGGTTGTCGTCTGTGGTCCTGAGGATTCCATCAAGGATGTCATGGAACTCATGGACCGTCGTCACATACGCCATCTGCCGGTGCTCGAGGACGATAAACTGGTCGGCATCATCTCCCAGCGCGACGTCATGGCCCATCGCCTTAAAGAAACCGAGTTGGAAACCAATGTTCTGCGCGACCACGTAAGGGTCGGCAAAGCCGTCTAAACCCTATCAGACGATTTTCTGCGCCGCCTTTGTCACCGGCCCCGGCGTACCCTCGCCGATGGCCACCCCGTCGACCGACACCAAGGCCCGGATACCGGCGCTGTTGGTCAGGAAGGCTTCCGAAGCCAGGCCTAGATCCGAGGGCTTTAAGCTCCTCTCCCGGGCGCCCAGGGCCTTAATCACATCGGCCCGCATGACGCCGGGAAGGGCGCCCTCGGCCAAAAGCGGCGTCACCGGCGTGCCGCCCAGGACTAAAAACAGATTGGATGTCGAGGCTTCGGCCAGATTGCCTGCCGTGTTCAACAACAAGGCGTCATCGGCGCCCCGCTTCGCCGCCTCTTGGCCGGCCAGGATGCCGTCGAGAAAATTCGTCGTCTTGATGCGCGCCAGCGGCGAATGTTCATTGCGCCGCGTCGTCGTCGAAATGACGGCGCTTACTGCCATCATAGGCGTCAAGGCTTGAGAAAACGCAACGATCATGACGGTTGGCTGGGATGGAGTGGGTGGCAACAGACCTCGGGGTGCCGGCCCCCGGGTAACGGTCAGGCGCAGCAGCCCTTCATCAACATCGTTGGCCTCGATCACGTCTTGCAGGGCACCCTTCAGATCGCGGTCTTTGGTGGGAAGGTTCAGGCCGAGAACATCGGCGCCGTCGCGGAGCCGGGCCAGGTGGGCGTCCAAACGCGACGGCTTGGCGCCGCGCACGGCTATTGTTTCAAACAACCCGTCGCCCAGGGTCAATCCCCGATCCGTTGGATCGATGCGGGCCTCATCGGCCTCGACCAGCAGACCGTTGAGATGCATTTTCATTGCGCCAATTCTTCGACAGCGGCATCGGGATCAAGGCTTTGCAACAACGCCCACGCCTTGTCCATGGCTTCCAGGTATTCGGCTTGCGGTTCTGAATCGGCGACGATACCGCCACCGGCCTGGGCCACCACTTGGCCGTCTTTGATAACCAGCGTGCGTATGACGATGGAAGAATCCATGGCGCCGTCGAAGCCGATCCAGCCGATGGCGCCGCAATAGGGCCCGCGCCGGGACGGCTCCAACTCGTTAATGATTTCCATGGCCCTGATTTTTGGCGCCCCGGTGATCGAGCCGCCGGGAAAGGTCGCCCGCAGCAAGTCGACAGGGCCTACGTTGGGAAACAGCGTGCCCCTGATTTCGGATACCAAGTGATGGACGTTGGCGAAGCTCTCAAGGCAGGCCAGCTCGCTGACGTTAACGCTGCCCAACCGGCAGACCCGGCTGAGGTCGTTGCGCAACAGGTCGACGATCATCAGGTTTTCGGCCTGGTCTTTCTCGCTTTGCATTAAATCGCGGGCCAACCTTTTGTCTTCGAACTCGGTCCGGCCCCGGGGCCGGGTGCCCTTGATCGGGCGCGTCGCCACGCCGCCGTCGGTGGTCAGCTCTAAAAACCGTTCCGGCGACGCCGACGCGATGGCCGCCCCTTCGCCGATGTTCAGATAGGCGGCGAAAGGCGCCGGCGACAAAAGGCGCAACCGCCTGTAGAGCATGAAAGGCGACAGCCCCGCCGGCAGGTCGGCCAACAGCCGCTGCGTCAGGTTGGCCTGGAAAATATCGCCGGCATGGATGTAGCCGATGGCACGAATGACCATTTCCTCAAACTGGGTTTGCGAAACTTCCGGCCGCCAAGTCCCGACCGGCGTCCAGTCGACGGCGGCAAGGCGTGCCGTGGTTTCGATTTTTAACGCCATGGCCTCGGCCCGAGCCTCGGCCGATGGCCGTCCCGGAATCTCGACATTTGCAGCGATGATCCAGGCCTTTTTGGTCAAGGTGTCAAAGGCGGCCACGGTGTCGTAAAGCCCGACAACCATGTCCTGAACGTCGAGCCCTAAGGTTCTGGGCTTGGGTAGCTTTTCCAAATGACGGCCCAGCTCGTAGCCGAAGAACCCAACGGCGCCGCCTTGGAACGGCGGCAGGGTTTCATCGTTTCGATAGCGGAACTTTTTCAGCTCCGCTTCCAGCACCTGAAAGGGATCGCCGGAAACGGCAACGCCGTCGATGAGTGTGGCATCCTTAGCCGTGATGACACGAAAAGGGTCGGCGGCGATATAGGCATAGCGGCCCCGGCCCTGGGCTTCAGCCGCACTGTCCAGAAAGGCCGAGACGGGGTCACCGGCAAAAGGCACGAAGGCGGCGACCGGGTCCCTATAGGGAATGGATAGGGCGTAGGGCCTGTTGTTGGTCATCTGCTCACCCCAATGCGCACCGGCAACAAAGACAACTAATCGCCGATCACACGGTCCGGCGGCGTGTGGCCGTCGATGAAGGACTTGATGTTTACCACGACTTTTTCGCCCATGTCGGTGCGGCCTTCGAAGGTGGCGGAGCTCATATGGGGAAGCAAGATCACATTGTCCAGGGCCAACAATTTCGGATTGACCGCGGGCTCGTACTCGAACACGTCGAGCCCGGCGCCGGCGATTTCGCCCGCCGCCAGGATCTTGGTCAGCGCGTTTTCGTCAATTATTTCACCACGCGCCGTGTTGACGATAACGGCGTGGGGCTGCAACAGCTTCAAGCGGCGGGCCGACAGCAGATGATAGGTGGCCGGCGTATGCGGGCAGTTGACGGAAATGAAGTCCATTCGGGCCATCATCTGATCCAGGCTTTCCCAGTAGGTGGCTTCGAGTTCGGATTCGATCTCGTCGTGGACGGGGTTACGGTTGTGATAATGGATGGACAGGCCGAACCCCCTGGCGCGCCGGGCCACGGCCTGGCCGATGCGGCCCATGCCGATGATGCCTAAGCGCTTGCCGAAAATTCGATGCCCCAACATCCAAGTCGGCGCCCAGCCCGACCATTCGCCCGAACGGAGCGTTCGCTCCCCTTCGACCAGACGCCTCGGCACCGCCAGGATCAGCGCCATGGTCATGTCGGCGGTATCCTCGGTCAGCACATCGGGGGTGTTGGTGACGGTAATGCCTTTGTCGCGGGCGGCATCCAGAGCGATGTGATCGACGCCGGTGCCGTAATTAGCGATTAATTTAAGCTTCTTGCCGGCGCCTTCCAGGAGGGCAGCCGAGATGTCATCGGTAACCGTCGGCACCAGAATATCCGCATTTTTGACGGCGTCGGCCAATTCGGCTTCGGACATCGGGTGGTCGTCGACATTCAGCTGAACATCGAACAGTTCCATCATCCGCGTTTCCGTTGCGTCCGGCAACTTGCGGGTGACCACCACCCTGGGCTTTGATTTTGCCTTTGTTTTCACCTTTATCTTTTCCTGGGCCATTCAAGTTTCCTTTGGGTACGGCGCTACACAAAGTTTAAGCGCCTTCCTCCTGTCAGGCCATAGCAATCCCCAGGAGGGATGTCCAGGGCGCCAGCCCCGCTTGACCGCAACCGACCGGCGTGGCTAATAAAGAGGGTACGGTTAATCTTTAGGGGTCTAAGACAATTTCAGCCATTTCTCCATTTCGTTTGGGCCTGTTATTGGCCGTACTGGCGCTGCTTTTGGGCCTCGCCGCGCCTGGCGTTTGGGCCGCGCAAAAGGGGACCGGGCTGCCGTTGCCCCGGTTCGTCAGCCTGCGCGCCGGTGAAGTCAACCTGCGCACCGGGCCGGGCGTCCAATATCCCGTCGATTGGGTCTATCACCGCCAGAACCTGCCCGTTGAAATAATCGCCGAATACGGCACCTGGCGGAAGGTCCGCGACTGGCAGGGCACCCAGGGCTGGGTCCATCAAAGCATGGTCGGGGCAAAGCGAACCTTCATCGTTACCGGCGATATCCGATCCGTCCGCCGCAAGAGCGATCCCAAAAGCGACGTAATTGCCAAAGCCGAGGATGGCGTCATCGGCAAGTTGCTTAACTGCCCCGACATCAACGGCTGGTGCCGGGTCGAGGTCGGCGGGCATGAAGGCTGGCTCAGGCGCGTCGATTTCTGGGGTGTTCACCGCAACGAGGTGATGGAATAGGCGTCTAGCCGAAATTAATCAAAATCCCCGCCCAGCGCCGATTTGACGGTGTCGGACAGCTTCGCCATATGGCCGTATTTTTCGTGGCCGATGCCCAGAACAACATCCACCGATGGGTCTTTGAACTTTTCCGCCTGCGTGTCGGTGAAGGCAAAGTGCAGGAACTGGATCGACGACGCCTTGCCGTCGGCGTTGGTGCGGTCGACATCGAGTTCGGGTTGGCCGGCGATCGTCTCGCCACCGATGGTCATGGTTACCGTTTCCTCGACACCGCCGAGCCCGGCGAGAAAATCCGCCCGGCGCGCCGCGTCCTCGATTTCGAACATCAACGTCGCCACCAACTCCCGGCCTTTGGGAATCAACGGATTGTAAGCGGACAGCTCGTCGGCGATCTGGTCCTCGCCGCCGCGCTCGATATAGAGCATTTCGTGCACCTGATGCAGCATGGTGTCATAGGATTCGAAATAAAACGTCGCGTCGGGGCCGACCGAAACCCGCCGGTTTTTTTTCAGTTCCGTGACCGACTTCTTGCGCGCAGGCCGGACCTTTACATAGTCGTCCATGGCCAGGACATCGTCGCGGGTGATTTCGTGTTGCGGGGTCATTGTCGGCTCCTGATGGGTTACAGCCCGTAGGCGCGGGCGATGAGTTCGATGGGGTGTTGGGCTGAGCTGGGGTTAAGGGCTTCCCCGTCAAGGCGGCCAGCCCCTTGCAAGATGTGGTCGCGGGCCAGCGGGCATTCGGACACCACGTGGCCGGGGTTTTGTTTCTTAACATCCCGGGCGACCGGCTTGCCGATCTTGAGCGCGACCTCGAAATTATCCTTCATCACCCCCCACGACCCGCCGTGGCCGGAACAACGCTCGATGACGTTGATGTCGGTGTCGGGCAGCAGACGCAGCATCTCGGCGGCTTTCTGGCCCATGTTCTGGGCGCGGGCGTGGCAAGCGATGTGAACGGTGACGCCGCCGTCCAAGGGGGTCAGGCCGGCGGCCAGGCCTTCGTTCTTGGCGATATCGACCAGATATTCGGCGATGTCGGATGTCGCCCGGCTGAGTTTCTTCACCGCTTCGTCCTCGGGCACGATCAGCGGCCATTCGAATTTCAACATCAAGGCGCAGGACGGCACCAAGGCGATGACGTCATACCCACGATCAATCCAAACGCCAAAATCCTTGGCTGTTTGCTGGGCGCTATCGGCGACGGCGGCGATGTCGCCTTGTTCCAATTGCGGCATGCCGCAACAGCGAGGATAGACGACTTCCGCCTCGACGCCGTTTTTCGCCAGCACCTTCAATGCCGCCATGCCGATGGCCGGGTTGTTGTAGTTACCGAAACAAGTGGCGTAGATGACCGCCTTGCGGCCATGGGCCGGGGCGTTTTTGTCGGCTGTGAGGCCCGCCTCGCCAGCTTGCTCGGTCAGGGTCTTAGACTTGAATTCCGGCAGGGCGGCATCGCGATGGATGCCGGCGGCGGCTTCCATCACCGGGCGCGTCAAATGGTTCGAGCACTTTGTCGCCCAATTGGCAACGCCGGACACCGAGCATCCGATTTTGCCGTTGCGGTCGGTTTGCGTCATCTGCTTAGTCGTAAACGGAATTTTGCCCTGTTTGGCTTCCAGGGCGCGGGCGCGCAGCATCAAATGCGGGAAATCCAGATCGAATTCGTGGGGCGGCACATAGGGGCACTTGGTCATGAAGCACAAGTCGCACAGTGTGCAGGCATCGACGACCGGCTTGAAATCGGCGCTATCGACGGAATCCAACTCTTCTGTTTCAGAACCGTCGATCAGGTCGAACAGCCTGGGAAAGCTGTCGCAGAGATTAAAGCAGCGCCGGCATCCGTGACAGATGTCGAAGACACGGCGCAATTCCGCGTCGAGCTTTTCCGCGTTGTAAAAATCCGGGTCCCGCCAGGGTATGGGATGACGGACGGGGGCTTCGAGACTGCCTTCGCTCATTTTTGAATCCAAAAAAATAAATTTCTAAAACGAATAAGGGGGAGGCCGTCACCGGTCCCCCCCCCATTTTTTTCCGACCCATTTATTCCGAAGGGCCGGAGAACCGTTAGTCCATGCTGTCGAGCGCTTTCTGGAAGCGGCCGGCGTGGGATTTTTCGGCCTTGGCGAGGGTTTCGAACCAATCGGCGATTTCGTCAAACCCCTCATCGCGGGCGCTTTTTGCCATCCCCGGATACATGTCGGTGTATTCGTGAGTTTCGCCGGCGACCGATGCTTTCAGGTTATCGCCGGTGGGACCGATGGGCAGGCCCGTGGCCGGGTCGCCGGTTTCCTCGAGATATTCGAGGTGGCCGTGGGCGTGACCGGTTTCGCCTTCGGCCGTCGAGCGGAAAACGGCGGCGACATCGTTGTAGCCTTCGATGTCTGCTTTCTGAGCGAAATAAAGATAGCGGCGGTTGGCCTGGGATTCGCCTGCGAAGGCGTCTTTCAAGTTTTGTTCGGTTTTGGAGCCTTTGAGATCAGCCATGGGTTTCTCCGTTCACTTTTGTCGGTAAATTAAAATAACAATCACTTCCCTCCCCCGGACGGCGCGGAGCACCTTATCGCGAGGCCTGCTTAATATGGGGTTAGAGAAGGCGTGAGTCAACTAGTTTTTACGCACTCTAAACTACGCTATATCTACTTGATTTTATTTAATCCTTATATCGCTTCGACACGGACAACAACATCAACGCGCTTCACCGACATGCCGGCGGGCGGGTCCGGCAGCTTGGCGACAACCACTTCGTCGCCGGGAATGTCTTCAAGCCGGCTGGTGCTTTCAAAAAAGAAATGGTGATGATCGGACATGTTGGTATCGAAGTAGGAGCGTTGCGAATCGACGACGATCTCGCGCAGCAGGCCGGCGGTCGTGAACTGATGCAAGGTGTTGTAAACCGTGGCCAGGGACACGCGGATGGATGCGGCTTGCGCTTCGGCATGGAGCATTTCGGCGGTCACATGGCGGTCTTCGCCTTCGAATAGCAGCTTGGCCAGGGCCAGACGCTGGCGCGTCGGGCGCAAGCCGACGGCGCGAAGGCCATCGAGGACTTGCTTATAGGGTCTTTGGTTTTCTGTTTTCATAATTTCCATTTTCTCAAAATGGCCTTTGCGCATGGTCATTCAAGAAAAACCACCCAAAGGCAAATTCATCAATATCATAAAATCATAATTTGAATAACAATAAACTGTAACAAGGACAAGACTTATCCACAGTTTTTTTAAGGATAATGGCCAAAACAAGGTCCGAAGCGGGTTTCGGGGGATTACGGCGCGGGCATGCCGATGATGTTATAGCCTGAATCCACGTGGTGGATTTCGCCGGTAACGCTTTTCGACAGATCAGACAGCAAGTAAAGCGCGGCCCCCCCGATATCGTCCAAGGCGACGCTTTGGTTTAACGGCGAATGTTCTTCGCTCCACCGGTAAATATGTTTAGCGCCGGCAATGGCGCTGCCGGCCAGCGTGCGCATGGGTCCGGCGGAAATGGCGTTGACGCGGATCTTTTGTGGGCCTAAGTCGGCGGCCAGGTATTTGACGCTGGCCTCCAGCGCCGCCTTGGCGACGCCCATGACGTTGTAATTGGGCACCACCCGCTCGGCGCCGGAAAACGACAACGTCACCAAAGAACCGCCGTCCGCCATCAAAGGCGCGGCGCGCTGGGCCAGGGCCGTGAACGAATAACACGACACCGCCAGCGACCGGGTGAAGTTGTCCCGGGTTGTGTTTACGTAGGGGCCCTTTAATTCCTCTTTATCCGAATAAGCGATGGCGTGAACCAGGAAATCCAGGCCGCCCCATTCTTTCTTGAGGGTGGAAAAAACCTTGTCCATGCTTTTCTCGTCCTCGACATCGCAGGGCAGCACGATGGAAGAACCGACGCTTGTCGCCAACGGCTTGACCCGCTTGCCCAAGGCTTCGCCTTGATAGGTGAAAGCCATTTGCGCGCCGTGGCGGCTTAAAAAATCGGCAATGCCCCAGGCGATCGACCGGTTGTTGGCGACCCCCATAATCAGGCCTTTCTTGCCGGCCATCAGCTCGGAAGAGGACGATGCGTTCAAGGGGTCACCCTTCGATCCGTTTGAACGCGAGGGCCGCGTTGGTGCCGCCGAAACCGAAGCTGTTGGATAGCACGCAATTGAGGCCCGCATCGTCGATGCGCTCGGTAACGATCTCGGCATCGCCCGCCTCCGGGTCGAGATTTTCGACGTTGGCCGAGGCGGCGATAAAATCATTGTCGAGCATGATCAGCGAGTAAATCGCCTCATGGGCGCCGGTGGCGCCCTGCGAATGTCCCGTCAACGACTTGGTCGAGGAAATTTTCGGCCGGTGTGCGCCGAACACCTCTTGGATCGCCTTAAGCTCCGTCATGTCGCCTGCCGGGGTCGAGGTGCCGTGGGCATTGATATAATCGACCTTGGCGTTGCCGAGCCCTTGGGTCGCCATCCGCATGCAGCGCACCGCGCCCTCGCCCGATGGGGCAACCATATCGACGCCGTCCGACGTGGCCCCGTAACCGACGACTTCACCGTAAATCTTGGCGCCCCGACTTTGAGCCCGCTCCAATTCTTCGAGCACCACGACGCCGGCACCGGCGGCGATCACGAAACCGTCGCGGTCGACATCGAACGGCCGCGACGCCCGTTCCGGGGTGTCGTTGTATTTCGACGAAAGCGCGCCCATGGCGTCAAATAACACCGTCAGCGTCCAATGTAATTCCTCGCCGCCGCCGGCAAACACAATGTCCTGTTTGCCCCATTGGATCAGCTCAGTTCCGTTGCCGATGCAATGGGCGCTGGTCGAACACGCTGAGGAGATGGAATAGCTAAGCCCACGCATATGGAACGCCGTCGAAAGATTGGCGGAATTGGTCGAACACATGGCTTTCGGCACGGCATAGGGACCGACGCGCTTGGCGCTTTTGTTGCGCGTCGTATCAGCCGCATCGACAAGCGCCGAGGTTGACGGGCCGCCCGACCCCATGACCAGTCCGGTCCGCTCGTTGGTCACCTCGGCATCGCTTAGGCCGGCGTCGGTAATGGCTTCTTGCATAGCGATGTAATTGTAAGCGGCGCCATCACCCATGAAGCGCCGCAACTTGCGATCGATCATGTCATCCATATCGATCTGGGGGGCGCCATGGACGTGGCTGCGGAAACCCCGCTCGGCATAATCCTCGCAAAAAACAATGCCCGAGCGCCCAGACCGCAGGCTGTCGGTGACCTCGGCAACGTTGTTGCCGATGGGGGAAACGATGCCCATTCCGGTGACGACGACACGTTTCATTCTGCTTCGCCCTTTCCGCTAGGTCTCAGCCGGGACATCATCAGGGGTGTACAACACCACCTTGAGGCCCTCGGCCGCATAGGCCACTTCCCCGTCGACCTTCATGATGCCGTCGGCGATGCCAAGGGTAATGCCCCGGTTCATGGCCCGCTTGATGTCGATAAAGTATGATACCAGCTTGGCCTCGGGATTAACCTGTTCCGTGAACTTAACGGAACCGACGCCGAGCGCCCGCCCGGCCCCGGGCGCGCCGGACCAGCCTAAGAAAAATCCGACAAGCTGCCAAAGGGCGTCTAGCCCCAGACAGCCGGGCATCACGGGGTCGCCTTCAAAATGGCACCCGAAAAACCACAGGTCCGGTTTGATATCAAATTCGGCGACGACCTCACCCTTGCCGTGCTTGCCGCCGCTATCGCTGATTTTAGTGATGCGGTCGAACATCAACATCGGCGGCAACGGCAGTTGGGCGTTGCCGGGGCCAAACAATTCGCCGTGCCCGCAGGACAGCAAATCTTCGTAGGAATAACTGTTTTTCTGTTCCGCCAAGGGCTTAACGACCTTTTCGTTTATCCGATGGAAAGCGATTCTATGGGCAATCTAAGGCCCCGAAAAGGGTAAATACATAAAAATCTCCGCCCATCGGCTTAAGAAAAAAAAGGCGGCTCATTAGAGCCGCCCTTTCCTTCGTTATCGAGAGACGAAGCCTTAAGCCTTAATTTCCTCACCGGTCTTTTGGTCGACGGCCTTCATCGACAACTTGACCTTACCGCGGTCGTCGATGCCGATCAGCTTGACCTTTACCTCGTCGCCTTCATTGACGACATCGGTGGTCTTGCCGACCCGCTCGGGCGCCAGTTCGGAAATATGAACCAGTCCGTCCTTCGGCCCCATGAAGTTGACGAAAGCGCCGAAATCTACGGTCTTCACGACTTTACCGGTGTAAATGGCGCCGATCTCGGGCTCGGCGGTGATGGAGCGGATCCATTCAATAGCCGCATCGGCGGCTTTTTGATCGACAGCCGCGACCTTAACGGTACCGTCGTCGTCGAGGTCGATCTTGGCGCCGGTCGTTTCACAGATTTCCCGGATCATCTTGCCACCCGGTCCGATGACTTCGCGGATCTTGTCCTTATTGATCTTGATGGTGGTGATTCTGGGGGCGTTGTCGCTGACGTCGTCGCGCGCACCCGTCAGCCCCTTGGACATTTCGCCTAGGATGTGGATCCGTCCGTCGCGGGCCTGAGCCAGTGCCACCTTCATGATCTCTTCGTTGATCGAAGTGATCTTGATGTCCATCTGCAGGGAGGTGATGCCGTCCGAGGTGCCGGCGACCTTGAAGTCCATGTCGCCCAGGTGATCTTCGTCGCCCAGGATGTCGGACAGGACGGCGTAATCGTCGCCTTCCTTAATCAGGCCCATGGCGATCCCGGCAACCGGTCTCTTCAACGGGACGCCGGCATCCATCATCGCCAGCGAAGCGCCGCATACGGAAGCCATGGAAGACGATCCGTTGGATTCCGTAATCTCGGAAACGACGCGGATGGTATAGGGGAAGTCCTCCTTCGACGGCAACAGCGGATGGATGGCGCGCCATGCAAGCTTTCCGTGCCCGACTTCGCGACGGCCCGTGAAGCCGAAACGCCCGGCCTCGCCGACCGAATAGGGTGGAAAGTTGTAATGCAGCATGAAGTGTTCGCGGCGATCCTCGGCCAGACCGTCGATGATTTGCTCGTCCTGTCCGGTGCCCAAGGTCGTCACGACAATGGCCTGGGTCTCGCCACGGGTGAACAGGGCGGAACCATGGGTCCGGGGCAGACAGCCGACTTCGGCAACGATGGGGCGGACGGTCTTGGTGTCGCGGCCGTCGATGCGTTGTCCGGTTTTCAGGATATCGAGCCTGACAATGTTCTTTTCCAGACCTTTGAAAATGTCGCCGAAGACATCGGAAACCAAATCACCGTCGACGCTGTCGTCAGCCGCCAGTTCTTCGGCAATGCGGTTTTTTACGGCCGAAATCTTGTCTTGGCGGGCCATTTTTTCTTTTTCTTTGTAGGCCTCGCGAAGATCGGCCTCGGCGGATGCCTTGATGCGGTCCGCCAGCGCCGCCTTGCCTTCCGGCTCGCCGGGGATCGCCCGGGGGTCCTTGGCGCAGTCTTCGGCCAATTTGATAATGGCGTCAATGACCGGCTGCATGGCTTTGTGACCGAAAGTCACGGCGCCCAGCATAACCTCTTCCGACAGCTCGGAAGCTTCCGATTCGACCATCAGCACGCCTTCGCGGGTGCCGGCGACGATCAAATCCAAAGCCGTGGACGGCATATCGTCGAGTAACGGGTTGAGCGCGTATTCGCCGTTGATGTAGCCGACCCGGGCGCCGCCGATGGGGCCCATGAAGGGCAAGCCCGAAATGGTCAGCGCCGCCGACGTGCCGACCAGCGCGACGATATCGGGATCGTTTTCAAGATCGTGAGTCATGACCGTGCAAATGATCTGGGTTTCGTTACTAAAACCCTTGGCGAACAGCGGCCGGATGGGCCGGTCGATGAGGCGCGAGGTTAAGACCTCTTTTTCGGCCGGACGGGCTTCGCGCTTGAAAAAACCGCCCGGAATCTTACCGGCGGCATAGGTCTTTTCTTGGTAATGAACCGCCAGCGGGAAAAAATCAATTCCGGGCCGGGGTTTAGCTTCGCCGACGACGGTGCATAAAACTTTGGTATCACCGTATGTCGCCATAACGGCGCCATCGGCCTGGCGGGCGATTTTACCGGTCTCCAAGACCAGCTTGCGACCGCCCCATTCGATTTCTACTTTATGTTCCTTAAACATCTATCTTTTTCCTTCCTACGGACATCAAGTTCTATCTTTCCCAACGGACATCAAGTTCTTACATCCAACATACATACAACAAACGGACCGCCGCCGGTTGCCGGCGGCCGTGCTTATGGCGGCCCGTTTAAGGGGCCGCACTTTTCTCACCGGCGCAATTTTAGGCGTTTGACCAGGTCCTCGTAGCGCTTGACCTCTTTTGTCTTCACGTAGTCAAGCAGCCGTCGGCGCTGGCCCACCATCATCAGCAGGCCCCGGCGAGAGTGAAAGTCCTTCTTGTGGGTTTTCAGGTGTTCGGTGAGGTTTACAATTCTCTCCGACAGGATTGCCACCTGCACTTCCGGCGAACCGGTATCGTCCTTTTGGACAGCGAACTCTTTGATGAGTTCCTGTTTCCGCTCTGCGGTTATCGACATCGTTATCTCCGACTCTAAATATTCATGACACGGAAGGGACGAATTTCCCCTCCCTTAATTTTAGCCAACGCAACCAGTCTTCCTTCGGCCATGGCACAAACGACGTCGCCTTGGTTTATGTCCTTGAAGGGGGACCGGTTAGCCACCGGCAACACCGGTATGGCCTGTCCGCGGCTTAGTCTCCGGGCTTCCGTTTCCGTTAAGGCCAGGGCCGGGATGTCGTCCAGCACGGTCTCAACGGGTAATAGGCAGCCTGAGAGCGGCGCACTATGCCCCAGCGATTCCAGTTTATCCAGCGAAATCGCCTGGTCTTCGTGAAACGGGCCGACGGCGGTGCGCCGCAAGCTGGATATATGCCCGACGGTCCCCAGCGCCAGGCCTAAATCACGGGCCAGGGACCGCATATAAGCGCCTTTTCCCGAAATTGCCTCGAACTCGGCATGGTCGGCGTCGGGCATGTTAATAAGCGTTAATTCATGGATTTGGATGACCCGGGATCGCATTTCGGGGGCCTGGTCGGCACGGGCCAGCTCATACGCCCGCTTGCCGTCGATCTTGATCGCCGAAAACGCCGGCGGCACCTGTTCGATGGCACCGATGAAATCTTTAAGCACGGCCGTAATTTGCTCACTTCCCGGGCGCACGTCGCTGGTTGCGGTGACATCACCTTCGCCATCATCGGTGCTGCGTTGCTCGCCCCAACGGACGGTAAAACGGTATGTTTTGGTGGCATCCATCAGATAGGAAACGGTCTTCGTCGCTTCGCCCATGGCCATGGGTAACACCCCCGTCGCTAAAGGGTCGAGGGTTCCCGCGTGGCCGACCTTGGCCGCACCCGTCGAGTGGCGGACGCGCCCGACAGCCTTATTCGAGCTCAACCCCAGCGGCTTGTCGATGATGATCCAGCCGTGGATCGGCGTGCCTTTTCTTTTTCTTCCCATCGCCTGAGCCCCCTACTCGTCCCGGGGCCCGAGATCGCGGGCGACCAGGGGGTCCTTCAGCAAGGTTTCGATATGGCCGGCTTCGTCGAAAGAACCGTCGGCGACAAAATTTATGCTGGGTAGACGCTTCAATTTAACGGTCTTGCCGACCTGGCGACGGACGAAAGGCGCCGCCCGGTTAAGGCCGGCGATGACGTCGCCGGTAGCATCGCCGCCGCCAAGGGGCATGACGAAGGCGGTCGCATTGCGAAGGTCGGGGCTGATCCGGACTTCGGTGACGGTGACGGACACGCCCTTGAGCCCGGGGTCGCGAATTTCGCCGCGCTCGAAAATCCACGCCAAGGCATGGCGGAGTTCTTCACCGACCTTGAGTTGGCGCTGGCTGGGGGCTCTGGATTCCCCTTTTTTCATGTGATCCTCAATTGGCTTAAAGGCGGTTTTAAGTCTCGCCTATAATTCGCCTAAAGTTCTCTTATAATTCTCTGGAGATTTCCTCGACCTCGAAGCATTCGACTCGGTCGCCTTGCTGGATGTCTTGGTAGTTGGCGAATGCCATGCCGCATTCCGTGCCTTCCTTGACTTCCTTGGCGTCGTCCTTGAACCGTTTCAATTGGCTGAGCTCGCCTTCGTGGATGACCACATCGTCCCGGATCAGGCGGACTTTGGCGCCGCGCTTAACCATGCCTTCGGTGACCATGCAGCCTGCAATCTTGCCGACTTTGGATACGCTGAACACTTCGCGAATTTCGGCGTAACCCAAAATGTTTTCCTTCAAGGTCGGCGACAGCATCCCCGAAAGCGCCTGCTTCAAGTCATCGATCAGGTTGTAGATGATCGAATAATACCGGATTTCGATATTGTCCTGGTGCGCCATAACCCGAGCCTGGGGGTTGGGCCGAACATTAAAGCCAATCACCAGGGCGCCCGAGGCCTTGGCTAGGGTGACATCGGATTCGTTGATGCCGCCGACGGCTGCGTGCAGGGCATGCACCTTGACCTCATCGGTCGCCATGTTATCCAGGGCGCCCATGATTGCTTCGACGGAGCCGTGAACATCGGCCTTGATGACCACCGGCAGCAATTGCAGCTCACTGGTTTCGTTGATCTTTTCAAACATTTGCTCAAGCGTACCGCGGGCCCCGGCGGCGGCCTTCTGATCGCGGGTGCGGCCTTGGCGAAACTCGACGACTTCGCGGGCGCGGCCTTCGCTTTCAACAACGGCAACTTCGTCGCCGGCGGCGGGCGTTCCATTTAGGCCGAGGATTTCCACAGGCACCGCGGGGCCGGCTTCTTCCAGGGTCTCGCCGTGGGCGTCGACCAGGGCGCGAATGCGGCCCCATTCCGCCCCGGCAACGAAGATGTCGCCGACCTTTAGCGTGCCGCGCTGCACCAAAACGGTGGCAACTGATCCGCGCCCTTGTTCCATTTTAGCTTCGATAATGACACCTTCCGCCGGACGGTGAGGATTGGCCTTAAGGTCCAGAAGCTCTGCTTGTAGCAGGATCGCTTCTTCCAGTTTGTCGAGGTTGGTTTTTTCAGTGGCCGAGACTTCGATCGACAAAATTTCGCCGCCCATGTCTTCGACCACCAAGTCATGCTGCAGAAGTTCGGTGCGCACCTTGCTGGCATCGGCGCCGGGTTTGTCGATCTTATTGATGGCGACGATAATCGGCGCGCCGGCGGCCTTGGCATGGTGGATGGCCTCAATCGTTTGCGGCATGACCCCGTCATCGGCGGCGACGCAAAGCACGACGATATCGGTGACGCTGGCGCCCCTCGCCCGCATATCGGTAAAGGCGGCGTGGCCCGGGGTGTCGATGAAGGAAATCTTGGCGCCCGACGGCATGGTCACCTGATAGGCGCCGATGTGTTGGGTGATGCCACCCGATTCGTGGGCGGCGACATCGGTTTCCCGCAGCGCGTCCAGAAGCGACGTCTTGCCGTGATCGACATGCCCCATAACCGTCACCACCGGGGCCCTGGCAACCAGAGTGTCCTCGGAATCTTCTTCCCCCTTAAGCCCCAACTCAACGTCGGCGGCAGACACCCGTCTCAATTTATGGCCGAATTCGGCAACCACCAGCTCCGCCGTGTCGGCATCGATGGTTTGGGTGATGGTTGCCATGACGCCCATGCCCATCAGCGACTTGATGACATCGCCTGCTCTTTCGGCCATGCGGTTGGACAGTTCTTGAATGGTGATGTTTTCCGGGATAACGACTTCGCGCACGACTTTCTGGCCTTCGGACAGGAGCTGCTGCTGCTGCTGCTTTTCCTTTTCACGCGCCCGCTTGATGGAGGCCAGGCTGCGGGTACGCTCTTCGGTATCACCGAGCGCTTCGGCAATGGTCAGCTTGCCTTCGCGACGGCGGCGGGGTTCGCCCCGACGGCCCGGCGACGGGCGTTTGACGACTTCTCGCCCGAGCCCCCGCTTGATGCGGCTTTTCTGATCTTCATCCCCTTCTTCCAGGGCTTCCAATTTGGCGGCGGCGGCGGAAGCGGCGGCTTTCGCCTGTTCCTCGCGGCGGTGTTCTTCTTCATCGGAAAGGCGCAGGGCTTCTTTTTTCTCGGAAAAAGCTTTTTCTCCAGACGCTTCAGCATCCACGGGCTCTTGAAAAGCGGCGGCTTTTTCGGCCGCTGTGCCTTCGGAAGTCTGGGCGTCTTCGAGGGCGCGGGCGCGGGCGGCTTTTTCTTCAACCGTCAAATTCGCGGCACTGCTTGCCGGGGCCGCTTTTGCTGCGGCTTCGCTGACGTCCGGCTCGGCTTCTGCAAAAACTTCGGCGCCGTCTGCTTGAGCCTCTTCGACGGTTATCTCAGTCATATGGCCGCCGGCATCCGGGGCAAATGTGCGTTTTTTGCGGACCTCGACCTTAACCATTTTCGAGCGGCCGTGCGAAAAGCTCTGGCGGACCTGTCCGGTCTCCACCGTCTTTTTAAGCTCAAGCTTGCCGGGCCGGGAAAGGCCTAGCTTCTTGTCTTTTTTCTGCTCTTTTGTTTCGGCCATATAACTAACGGTCCAATCTCTGGGCTTTGGCGGCTATCCGTACCAGTCTTTCCAACAGGGGTAAACTCCTCAGCCGCCCAAGGGTTTATCCCCCGGCGCATCTTTGACTTCGGCCCCGGCTTCAGCCCCGACCCCTTCTTCGCCGGTTTCCGCCGCATCTTCTTCGAACCAGTGAGCACGGGCGGCCATGATGATTTCGTTGGCCTTACCTTCCAGCAGGGTTCCGGCTGGCGCGAACTCCATCAACTCGTCGGCGGCCAAATCGGCCAGATCGTCCCGCGTTTTGATATCATTTTCGCCAAGCGCCACCAACAGTTCCGGGGTAACGCCTTCGACTTCAGCCAAATCGTCGGTGACTTTCAGTTCCTTGCGGCGGCGTGCCAGTTCTTCGTCTTTTTCCGCCAAGTAGGCGCGGGCCCTTTCGCGAAGCTCCGATGAAATTTCCTCATCGAACCCTTCAATTTCGTACAGGTCTTCTACCGGCACGAAGGCGACTTCCTCAACGCTGGAAAATCCTTCGGTAACCAGAAGATGGGCGATGACCTCATCGACGTCGAGGGCTTCCACGAACATCAGCGAGCGGGTTTTGAATTCCTCGGTGCGGCGATCGGATTCTTCGGCCTCGGTCAGGATGTCGATATCCCACCCGGAAAGCTGCGATGCCAGCCGCACGTTTTGTCCGCGACGGCCAATGGCAAGGCTGAGCTGTTCATCGGGGACCACCACTTCGATGCGGTTGGTTTCTTCGTCCAACACCACCTTGGAGACTTCCGCCGGGGCCAAGGCGTTGACGATAAAGGCGGCGGGGTCCGGCGACCATTGGATGATGTCAATTTTTTCGCCCTGCAATTCGCCGACCACGGCCTGCACGCGCGAGCCGCGCATGCCGATGCATGGGCCGACCGGATCGATACTGGAATCATTGGACAGCACCGCGATCTTGGCGCGCGAACCCGGGTCCCGGGCGACGGCCTTGATTTCAATGATACCGTCGTAAATTTCCGGTACTTCCTGGGCAAAAAGCTTGGCCATAAATTGGGGATGCGTGCGCGACAAAAAGATTTGCGGTCCGCGCGCTTCTTCGCGCACGTCGACAATGTAGGCACGTACCCTGTCGCCGGTGTTGAAATGTTCGCGCGGAATCGACTCGTCCCGGCGCAGCATCGCTTCGGCGCGGCTCAGGTCGACGACCACGTTTCCATATTCAATCCGTTTAACCAAGCCATTAACGACCTCGCCGATACGGTGTTTGTATTCATCAAATTGGCGGGTGCGTTCGGCTTCGCGGACCTTTTGGACGATAACCTGTTTAGCCGTCTGGGCGGCGATCCGCCCGAAGTCGATCGGCGGCAAGGCATCCACCAAGTAATCGCCGGCTTCGGCGTCCTTTTCCTTTTTCTTCGCCGCCGCTTGATCAATTTGAGTGATTTCGTTTTCGATTTCTTCAGGCGTCTCGACGACTTCCACGTACCGGGCCAGACCGATTTCACCCGTCGAGCGGTTAATGGTGGCGCGGATATCGTGTTCGTGCCCGTATTTTGACCGTCCCGCCTTCTGGATCGCCTGTTCCATGGCTTCCAGGACCTCTTCGCGCTCGATTCCCTTGTCGCGGGCGACGGCTTCGGCCACTTCGATCAATTCAGGGCGCGTTTGGGAAGCGCCGGTATCCATATATTCGCTCATTGTCTCTATTTCCCCTCCGCTGCCGCGATCAGATCGTCGGTCAGGAGTAATTTCGCCCGGTGAATTTCCGGGTGCGGTAATTTCATTTCTTGGCCGTCTACGAGAATACTAACGCTATCGCCGTCAACGCCCAGCAATCGCCCCTTAAAGCGCCGTCGCCCATCAAGGGGGCGGCTGGTTTCGATCTTCGCCTCGAATCCTTGAAACCTTTCGAAATCGCGGAGCCTGACCAGGGGGCGGTCGAGCCCCGGCGATGAAACCTCCAGCGTATAGGGGCCCTTGAACGGGTCCTCGACATCAAGCAGCGCCGAAATGGCCCGGCTGACCGTGGCGCAATCGTCCACCGTCATTCCTTGGCCGTCTGAGTGTTCCACCATGACCTGCATCAAATGCTTTTCCTTGCCGGAAATCTGAACGCGGACGATGTCGAAGCCCAGGTCGCCGATTGACGGCTCGATCAGGTGCTGAACGCGATTGGACAATTCCATCGAAGCAAGCCCCGACTAAACACCTTTAAATAAATGAAGGCGGGTAAATAAAACAAAAGGCGGGCCACCGGCCCACCCATCAATCCCACCAACCTTTTCGGACTTAACGAGTACGTTCGCCTAAGAACGTACGCGCTGTATATACCGCCAATCCCCCGATATCAATGGTTTTTGGTGTTTTTCCCCAGCTTTTTAGCATGTGTTTTCCCGATCCCTTTCTTGGTCTCTGGGATTCCTTAAAAACCGCAGATATACCGGTTTGCGGCCCTGTTCCTTGGCCTTTGCCTCGTAGCGCGTTTCCACCCAATCCGGCGGCGGCTCGGTCCAGTCGCGCTTCGATCGCGCCTGCCATGACAGGTCCGCATGGCGGGTCATGAGTTCCAAAACGCCGGAAATGTAGTCCATGTGGTCGCTGGCCACCAAAAGCTCGGCGCCGTCCGCCATGGTCCGGGCCAGCATCTTTAACGTCGCATCGGATATAAAACGCCGGCGTTGATGGCGCTTTTTTGGCCATGGGTCCGAATACAACACATAGACCTTGCCGATCCCGGCTTCCGGAAGGCAAGGAAGAAGCTCCCTGGCGTCGTCGTCGAATATACGAATATTGGTCAGGCCGTCTTCTTCGATAAGAGCGAGCAGGCTGGCAACGCCGTTGATGAAGGGCTCGCAGCCGATAAAGCCGGCATCAGGGTAAATTTGAGCCTGGGCGGCCAGGTGTTCGCCGGCCCCGAAGCCGACTTCCAGGCGAATGCCGGAAACGGGGCCTGGAAACAACCCGGCAAGGTCGAGGCTGGCGCCTTCAGGCGCCGGTTCCAACCGCAGGCGGGGAAGCAGATTGTCGACAAGGGCTTGGCGGCGGGGACGCAGCTTATGGCCGCGCCGCCGACCATACCAGCGGAGCCTCTCTTGCGGATTTTTTTCGATGCTCAACAGGCCCCCAAAGAAGTAGCAGGGGAGGAGTCGGCGGGAGGCAAGAGCCTTATTCGCCGGTCTGCGCGTTGGCCAGCGATTTTGTCAGCTCAAACAACCGTTTCCTGACCCTGGGGTCGGCGATGCGGTAATAGGCGCGAACCAATTCCAAGGTCTCGCGCCGGGCCAGGGGGTCGGGCTCCATTGTTTTCTGGTCGCGTTCGCGCAACCCTCGAGCGACCTGCCCTTCCGTGGTTTTTAGGCCGGCGGGTAGATCTTCGAAGAAAAACGAGATTTCAACGTCCAAAATACGGCTGAGCTGAAACAGCCTGGAGGCGCCGATCCGATTGGCGCCGCGTTCATATTTCTGAATCTGTTGAAAGGTCAAGCCGACGGCATCGCCCAGCTTTTCCTGGCTAAGGCCAAGAAGCGTACGGCGCAGCCGAACCCGGCTGCCGACATGGATATCAACAGGATTAGGAACGCCCGGGGGAAGCCGTTTTTTCTTCATTCGGCGGGAGCGGGCGTCAACAGAGCGTGGGGAGGTAAGTTTTTTCATATTATCCGTTTTTTGTTTTAGATCATTGCCACAATAGGTACATATTTTTCTTAAGAAAGCATCGCACATTATGCAACGCATTACTTTATGATAATATATATGTGCACACTATTGTATGCAAGCAAAAATGGCAGCGACGGCTAAATTTCCCCCTTCCCGTTTAGGATCCGGGCTTCCCCATTGTTGCTTGTGGTAGCACCAATCCCATCACCAACGCCATGACCAGGATCAAGGCGGTCATCCAATTTCCAAACCGGGCAAAAAGGGTTAGCCCTTCCAGGGCCTCGGGTAACGGGCTGTCGATGATGCCGGCTTGGCCGAGGCCGAGGCGCTTGACGATCCGGCCATAAGGATCGATGACCCCGGAAATGCCGGTATTGGCGACGCGGACGAGGGGCAGGCCCTCCTCGACGGCGCGCAGGCGCGAAGCGGCGAAATGCTGATAAGGCCCCGACGATTGCCCGAACCAGGCATCGTTGGTGAGGTTCAAAAGCCAATTCGGGCGGTTTCGAGAATCGACAACCCGGCCGGGGAAAATAACTTCGTAACAAATCAGCGGCGAAAACGCGGGCAAGCCGTCCAGGGCAAGGGTGCGCAAATCCGGTCCGGGGGAAATATCCCGGCGGTTTTTCACCAAACTGGCGAATAGGCTTTTTGACAGGAAGCCACGAAACGGAATGTATTCGCCGAACGGCACCAGATGAGATTTGTCATAGACGGCCTTAATCCGGCCTTGGGGATCGACCACGTGAAGGCTGTTCCACACCTTCCTCGGCCCCGCGCCCCCGGAATTCTGGCGAAGCGAGCCGACAATGATCAGGCCGTCCTTGGGCGCCGCCGCACCTAAGGCCGCCAACAACCCGGGAGTTTCGGCAACGTCATAGGGCACTGACGTCTCGGCCCAAATAACATGCGTCGGCGGCAAGCCGGCGTTCACCGGCTCCAGGCTCATCTTTATTTGTTTTTGCACGTGGGCCCGCCGTAGATCCGGACGCCACTTGAGATGTTGCGGAATATTCGGCTGCACCAGACGAAGCCGGACCCCGGCCGCCGTTTCATTGCCTGCCCCGGCCAAGCGCACCATGCCGCCGGCCCCAACAAGGGCAAGAACGCCAAAGGCCAAAACGACGGGCAAGACAAGACCGCGACCGCCGCCGTTTGCCGCCAGCACTGCTGGCGACGCTGCGGCTGCCACGGTCAACAGGCTCAACCCATAGACCCCGGTGAGCGCGGTGACTTGTATCATCGCGTCCAATGCTACCCACACCGTGCCCATCAAGTTCCACGGGAAGCCGGTGAACGCCCAGCCCCTGATCCATTCCAAACAGGTCCACAAGGCGGCGAAGACGAGGATGCGGCCACCGGGGGAAAGTGATCTCTTGGCGAAGACCCAGCGGCTTAAGCCTGCGGCAACGGCAGGGAAAAACGCCACTGCCATGGCCATACCGGCAACAGCAATTGGCGCCATCCAACCATAACGCGGCGCATCGACGGTGAAAGCGAAGCCGATCCACGATAACCCCGCCGCCGCATGACCGAAACCGAACCACCAGCCGCCGACGAAGGCCTTGACCGGGCCGGCGCTTTCTTCGATCAACCACAACAAACAAACGAAGGCCGGTATCAGCAAAGGCAACAGGTAAAGCGGCGGCAACGCCAACGCCGCCAAGACGCCTAGGCCGCCCTGGACAGCCCAGAGCCGCCACCCCGAAAGCGCCGTCAGGCGGCCCTTTATGACAGCAATGCGGGGAAACCCCGCCGCCGCAGACGCCGAAAGGCCCACTGGCGACATCAGCCGGTTTGTTCCCGCCGCCCGGAAGGCGCCGGGTTCAGCACGCGCAGGGATTTGATATGGCGGGGATCGGCATCCAGGACCTCGAATTCAAGCCCCGACGGGTGGCGGATCAGCTCGCCCTGGATCGGCACCCGGCCTGCCAGGGTAAAGACAAGCCCGCCCAAGGTGTCGATGCCTTCGCGTTCTGCCCCCATGAACGGCGCGCCGAGCACTTCTTCCAAGGCCTCGACGGCAACGCGGGCATCGGCGGTGAAACTGCCGTCGGGATTTTGCATCAAACGGGGGTCATCGCCTTGGTCGTGTTCGTCTTCGATTTCACCGACGATTTCCTCGACTAGGTCTTCGATGGTGACGAGCCCGTCGACACCGCCGAATTCATCCACCACCAGCGCCATGTGCGAGCGCGAAGCGCGCATTTCCAACAACAGCTCCAACACCTGCATCGACGGCGAGACAAATAATATCCGGCGTTGAATCTTAGAAAGCGAGAAATCCTTGTCCTTGCCGCGCCAGGCCATGACATCCTTGATGTGAACCATGCCGATGGCGTCATCCAGGCCTTCGCCATAGACCGGAAGACGGGAGTGGCCTTCCCGGGTCAGAATATCAATAACGTCAGACAACGGGGTCGCGGCACTGACGGCGACGATGTCGGCCAACGGCACCATGACATCGCGGATGGTGCGGCCGCGGAGCTCCAGGATGTTGGCTAGCAGGGCCCGCTCATCTTCGTCGATGGGAACTTCCGCATCTTCGCGTTCCTCGATCAATTCTTCCAAAGTGTCGCGGGCCGACTCCTCGCCGTTGCCGGAACGGGCCAAGCCGCGCACCCAACCCAACAGGCCGTCCACCAGGGACGGGGCGGTTTCGGCCCCACCCGGCGCACCCGACGCACCCGGCGGGGGCTTGCTACTTGAAGGGAGGTCGTTCATCGGTTTGCATCATCCCTGATCCTTGTCCTGATAGGGATTGGTGATGTTAAGGGTGGCCAGAATATCGGTTTCCAGGGATTCCATTTTTTCCGCTTCCGGGGCCGTCTGGTGATCAAAGCCCAGAAGATGAAGCATACCATGAACGACCAGATGGCATAAGTGGTCGCCCAGGGCCTTGCCCTGTTCCTCTGCTTCACGTGACACGGTTTCGAAAGCGACAATGACATCCCCCAGCAGCACCGGTGCGCCGGGAGGTGCGTCACCGGGAGAGGAAGCAGGAAAGGAAAGAACGTTGGTCGGCTTGTCCTGGTCCCGGTAGTCCCGGTTGAGGTTTCTAACGAAGTCGTCATCGGCAAGGACGATGCTGACTTCGACGATATCCTGATCCTCATCCCGATTCCGGCCGACAGCCAGAAAAGCCGCTTCGGCCGCGGCCTGAGAAAGCGTCTCCGCATCCGCCAGCGTCTCCATCCAGTGTGAGCAGGGAACGGCAACATCTGATTCCAAGGCCGGCGGGGGGGATTTCACGGATGCAACTTTATTCATTGCCGGACTTCGGTTTTTTTTCGTAGCGCGCGCCGGATTTCCTGCTGGCTTCGGCTTCGCCGTAGGCATGGACGATACGCCCGACAAGGGGATGGCGGACAACGTCGGCTTTGGTAAAAGTCACGAAAGCGACGCCTTCGACGCCTTCCAAGGTTTCCGTGGCATCCCTAAGCCCGGAACGCACCCCATGGGGAAGATCCACCTGGCTCAAATCGCCGGTAATAACCATCGACGAATTTTCACCGAGCCGGGTTAAAAACATCTTCATCTGCACGGCTGTCGTGTTCTGGGCTTCGTCCAGGATGACAAAGGCATTGGCAAGTGTGCGACCGCGCATGAACGCCAGCGGCGCCACTTCAATTTCACCATTTTCCAGCCTTTTCACCACCTGGGGCCCCGGCAGCATGTCGTAAAGCGCGTCATAAAGCGGGCGCAGATAAGGGTCGACCTTTTCGCGCATGTCGCCGGGCAGAAAGCCCAACTGTTCGCCGGCTTCAACCGCCGGGCGCGACAAGATGATGCGGTCGACGTCGCCCTTGACCAACCTTTCCACCGCCTTGGCCACGGCCAGATAAGTCTTGCCGGTGCCGGCGGGGCCTTCGCCGAACACCAATTCGGCCCTATCGATGGTTTTCAGGTATTCGGCCTGCACGGGGGTCCGCGGCGATATGACCCGGTTTTTGGTGTGGACGGTCAAATTCGTATCGGTAATGTCACCGTTTGGCGCGGTCACCATGCGCATGGCTGCCTCTACCTCCTCGGGCCCGACATCCAGCCCCTGTTCCAGCTTACCGTATAGGCCCTGTAAAACCTTGCCCGTTTTTTTCACCGCCTCGGCCCCACCGGTAATCGCCAATTCGTTGCCTCGGGCGCTGATGAAAACATCCATTTTTTGTTCGATCCGGGCAAGGTTTTGATGGTGCGAGCCGAACAGCAGTTGCGCCAAGCTGTTGTCGGCAAAAATAAATTCAGACGTCTTGTTGCCCTTAGGCTTGGTTTTCAGAGGCTGCGTCATGCGCTTGCTCTTTCTTTTGAGGACTTAACCGTCAAATCACCGCTCAAGCTATTGGCGTGGGCAGCGGTTATGGTCAGGTCCGTGATGCTTCCCATATTTTCATCAGGGGCATCGACATGAACCGCCTGCATATAAGGACTGCGCCCGACAAGCTGGCCTCGGTCCCGACCGCTCCGGTCGAGAAGAACCGCCATAGTACGGCCCACGCAGGACCGGTTGAAGGCCAACTGCTGAGCGTTCAGACGGTCCTGCAGGGCCGCAAGCCGTTCTTTCTTAACGGCGTCGGGGACTTGGTCCGCCATTACGGCGGCGGGGGTTCCCGGACGGGGGCTGAATTTAAAGGAATAGGCTTGAACAAATTCGACGTCTTCGACCAGCTTCATGGTGGCGGCGAAATCGGCGTCGGTTTCACCGGGGAAACCGACAATGAAATCCGACGACAGGCCGATATCAGACCGGGCGGCGCGCAGCTTGTCGGCAAGGCGCAAATAATCGCCCGCCGTGTGATTGCGGTTCATGGCCTTTAGAATACGGTCCGACCCCGATTGCACGGGCAGATGCAAAAACGGCATGAGTTCCGGAATATCCCGGTGCGCCGCGATCAGGTCGTCATCCATATCGGCGGGATAGGACGTGGTGTAGCGGATCCGGTCCAGCCCTTCGATTTTGGCCATCTCGGCAATGAGGGCCCCTAAGCCCTCCTCTGCACTCTGGTAGTTGTTGACGTTTTGCCCGAGAAGCGTGATTTCTCGCACCCCTGCCCCGGCCAACCGCCGGGCTTCGTCCAGGACATCCGCTTGGGCGCGAGAGTATTCGCTGCCCCGGGTATAGGGAACGACGCAATAGGTGCAGAATTTATCGCAGCCTTCCTGAACCGTCAGAAAAGCCGCGGCATTGTTCGTTGGCGTTTTCTGAATTTCACCGGGCAGATGGTCGAACTTTGATTCATGTGGAAAATCGGTGTCCAGCACGGCGCCCCCGGCGCGGCTGGCGCGGGCCACCATTTCGGGCAGGCGGTGATACGTCTGCGGCCCGAACACCATGTCCACATAGGGCGCGCGTTTAAGAATTTCCCGACCCTCGGCCTGAGCGACGCACCCGGCAACGGCCAGAATCATTCGCCCGCCGTCTTGTTCCCTGGCGCCCTTTAGTTTCCTCAGGCGGCCCAATTCCGAATACACCTTTTCCGCCGCCTTTTCGCGGATGTGGCAGGTGTTGAGTATGACCATATCGGCACCGTCCGGCGCATCGGCGAGGGCATAGCCCAGCGGCGCCAACACATCGGCCATGCGCCCGGAATCATAGACGTTCATCTGACAGCCGTAGGTTTTTATATAAAGTTTTCGTGCCAAGGGTGTTTGGGCCATGCCTGTATGAGGCGCCTTATTTCTTTTTTCCGTCGGCCCGAACAATAGGAACCCCATAAAGCTCCAGACGGTGGCCGATGAGTTTCATGCCATGCTTTGCGGCGATCTTTTCCTGCAGTGCTTCGATTTGCTGGTTTTGGAATTCAACAACCTCGCCGGACTGAATGTCAATTAAGTGATCGTGGTGTTCACCAGAGGCTTCTTCATAGCGCGACCGGCCGTCGCCGAAATCATGGCGCTCGACGATGCTGGCTTCTTCGAACAGGCGGACCGTTCTGTAGACAGTGGCGATGGAAATCTTGGGATCAAGCTTGCTGGCACGCAGATAGACTTCCTCAACATCCGGATGGTCATCGGACGAAGACAGCACACGGGCGATAACGCGGCGCTGGTCGGTCATCTTCATGCCTTTTTCGACGCAAAGATGTTCGATTCTATTTTCCGGCATTTATCCTCCCCGGCCCGGTCAACGCCATACCGGAAAACGGCAATATCCTAACTGCGGCGCTTGCGGGGTTTCGTGCCAAGGCCGATTTTTTTAGCAAGACTGCTCCGATGTTTGGCGTAATTCGGCGCCACCATCGGATAATCGGGCGGCAATCCCCACCGTTCGCGGTATTCCGCAGGGGTCAAGTTAAAGGCCGTCTTCAAATGACGTTTGAGCATTTTAAGCTTTTTTCCGTCTTCGAGACAGATGATATAATCGGGATAAATGGATTTTTTAACGGAAACGGCTGGGCGCGGGCGTTCCGGCGAAGCCGGGGTCGAGCCGACGGACTGAAGGGTCCTGTAAACATCCTGGATCAATTGCGGCAGGTCACTTGGAGCAACGGAGTTGTTGCCGGCATGGGCAGCGACGATTTCGGTCGTCAACTCCAGCAATTCGTTTACATTCGGCTTATCGCTCATGTACGGTTTATCCTCACTGGAAATATTTCCCTGCTTTGCAGGTCGTTTTAATCGTCTATTCCAAAATAGACGTTACTATAAGAAGAGCCCTTTTATAATAAACAAACAGACTTCGGGCAAGTAAGAACCATGAATAATACTGTAAAAACCAACAAAAAAACCGATATTGACTTCTTAATCGATATTACAGGAGAAGTCTGTCCGCTTACTTTTGTTAAAACAAAGCTTCTTATTGAAAGTATGCAACCGGGCCAGACCGCCGAAGTCCGCCTTAAGGGCAATGAGCCGTTGAAAAACGTCCCTCGGTCCGTCACCGACGGCGGCGACAAAATTATCAGCCTGGAAAAAGAAAGCCCGTCCGAGCCCGAAGACGGCATCCACCGCCTTATTCTACAAAAATCCTGACCAGGGGCCTAATCAGGGCCTAAGCTGGCCGCCGTTTTTCGGCGCAATGGCATCGGGCGGCCTTAAATAAAGAGGCCGGGGCATCTCTCGCGGTTTGTCGGGAGACCAAAGCTTCTGGGCCAACCCGGCAAGGAGGGCCGCGTCGGGCATCGCAGATGCGGTGGATAGGGATGCGCTTATTCCTTTTTCCGATAGCGCCTCAAGGGCCTTAGGCGCCCCATCGCCGGCGACCACAAACGGACCCTTTAATGTGCCCACAACCTTGTCCAATTCACTCGGCAATAAAGCCTCAATGCTGCCAATTGGCTCGAGGTCCGGAGAGAACGCCTGGACGTAGACATCGGAACGTTTGGAATCCATGGCCACTAATAGCGTCCCGGATTGGCGCTCGGTTTGGGGAACGCCTTGGGCAACGGTTTGCGTGGTGGTGACCCCTATACAAGGCAACCCACCGGCAAGCGCCATGCCGCGGGCGGCGGCCAAGCCGATCCTGATACCGGTAAAAGCGCCGGGCCCGACCGTCACCGCCAGCAAGTCGAGATCGGTAAATTCGCAAGTCCCTTCTTGCATGACGTCTTGGACCATTCCCATCAGGCGCTCCGATTGACCCCGGGGCATTTCCTCAAACCGCCGGGCCAAGATCTGCCCATCCACCCAAAGGGCGGCGGAGCATGCCGACGTAGACGTATCGAAGGCGAGGATACGCATTTGTTAGACTATTGAGCAGGCGTCGTCGAAAGTCAGCCTCGGGCTCCGGGGGAACATGTCTTCACCGTTGCCGTAACCGATATTGCAAATAAAATTCGATTTGACCTCGGTGCCTGAGAAGAAGGCCGCGTCCACCGCAGCATTATCGAACCCCGACATCGGCCCGGTATCCAGGCCAAGGGCGCGGGCGGCGAGGATAAGATAGGCCCCTTGCAGGGTGGCGTTGCGAAACGCTGTACTTTCGATCAACGCATCATTGCCGGCGAACCAGGCGCGGGCATCCGTGTGCGGGAAAAGTTCAGGCAGGCGGTCATAAAATTTCATGTCCTGGCCGATAATGGCGATGGCCGGGGCGGTCATGGTTTTTTCGACGTTGCCTTCTATCAAACAGGGTTTCAGGCGCTCCTTGGCCTCGGTCGTGGTCACGAAAACGATCCGGGCGGGGCTGCAATTGGCGCTGGTCGGGCCCATTTTTGTCAGGTCCCATATTTTTTCGAGCAATTCCACCGGCACCATTTTGTCCTGCCAGCCGTTATGGGTCCGCCCTTCGATGAATAATTGGTCAAGGGCATCTTGAGAAATTGTCGTGGAAGTGGCGCCAGGCACTTTTTTCTCCATTGTCTCAGGGTTAAAATCCAACTGGTTTCAGTATGGCACTTGTACTCCGCCATGGAAGCGTGAAAAATTTAAGAACCTATTGCCCGCCCTGGAGAAATCATGCGCCTTCGTAAACTCGGCCGTCTTGTTTTAATGGCTGCGGCGTTTTTAAGCGCCGAGGCTTTTGTTTCGCCCCCACCCGCTTATGCCGCGGGCGGCGCCGTGGTTGTCATGTATCACCGCTTCGGCGAAGCGAAATACCCGTCCACCAACGTTACCCTCGAGCAGCTGGACGCCCATATCCAGGAACTGACATCGGGCAAATACCAAGTCATGGATTTGGCTGAAATCGTCAAGGCCATGAGGGACGGCTTCCCCCTGCCCGACCGCGCCGTGGGCTTGAGCATCGATGACGCCTTTTTGTCCGTCTATACCGAGGCTTGGCCCCGGCTCAAGAAAGCCGGGCTGCCGTTTACTGTTTTCGTGGCGACTGACCCGGTCGATAACAACACATCAAATTTCATGTCTTGGGAACAGATCCGGGAAATGGCCGATGCCGGCGTCGGCATCGCCGGGCATACGGGATCGCATCTACACATGCCGACCGCCGGCAAGGACCGCATCGGGAAAGAGTTGGCGCGCTCGAAAAAACGCTTCCAGGAAAAATTGGGCCGGGTGCCCGAGATTTTCGCTTACCCCTACGGCGAAAGCAGCTTGGCCGTTCAATCAATGGTCAAGAACGACGGGTATATCGCCGCCTTCGGCCAACATTCCGGCGCCTTCGGGGCCACGGACCCCCGGTTTGACCTACCCCGTTTCGCCATGAATGAAAATTACGCCCATCTTTCCCGGTTCCGTCTGGCGGTCAACGCGGTGCCGCTGCCGGTTACCGACATTACACCCACAGACCCGCTAATCACTGACCACAACCCCCCGGCAATCGGGTTTACCATCGCCCCCGGCCTAAAGGGTCTCGACCGGTTGGCCTGTTTTTCGTCACACGACGGCAAGGCGCGGGTGGAACGGCTGGGCAAATCCCGCATCGAGGTCCGTGTCGGACAGGCATTTCCCAAGGGGCGTACGCGGGTGAATTGCACGTTTCCCGCAGACAAGGGCCGCTGGCATTGGTTCGGCCGGCAGTTCTTTAACCCCGGCTAAGAAACCAGGCTAAGTAATTAGATAAGCGGGCGCTGATCGCCGAGCCGGGCGTCATCCAGGCGCTGCAGATCATTGGCCTCGATGAGGGTCTTGATTTTCTTCACGTATTCATCACCCTTTTGCGAATAGCTTTTCATGCTCTCCACCATCAAAAGCCCTTCCAGGGGCTGGCCGGCAAGCCGGAAGCTGTGGCGAACACGGCGCATTTTCCGGTAGGCCGCATGGGTATTGAGGTTGCGGGCATAGGCGCGCACCGATTCCAAGAGGCTGGGAAACGCCCTGATCTTGTGGAACTTATCCTGATCGCGGCGGGCGGGAACCAGGCTGCCGTTGTCCGAAAACGTCCATTGCCCGAAGACAGCATTGCCTTCACGCACGAAACGCGACGTGCCCCAGCCGCTTTCCTCGGCGGCTTGGGCAAGCGCCAGGGACGGCGGAATGATATCGACCCGCTGTAAAAGATTTTCGATAGAGCCCGACTTCACGCCATAACGTTCGGCGATTACCATCATCCAAAGCCGGTCGGCGGGACCGAGTTTCAGACCGAGACTTTTCTGGAAGTGAATGTTCCAAAGCCGCCGGCGGTCGCGGAGAATTTCTTCATTGGCCTGCAAAACAAGGGGCAACACGGTGCGGAAAAAAAGCGACTTTTTGACCCTGCTTTCGCGAATGTCCTTAAGATCGCCGGGCAGGCTCGCCAGAAACAGGCGCGGCACATCGGCCTCGCCGGAACCAACGCGTTCCAGATCATAACCCAATTGATTGAAGGTTTTGGACAGCGCGCCCGTCGTCTTCATCAGCCGCGCCCGGAAGTATTTGTCGGCGGCGCTGGCGGGGATGACCCCCACCAAAGTGTCGACGCCGGCCATCTTCGGCAATTCGGGAACGACCTTTGCCCTGATCTCGGCGACAAAATCGGCGACGGCCTGGGCCGCCCCTTCGGCCTTGGCAATAATCTCGCTTTGCAACGTTTTTTCAAAATCCGCGCCATCCAGCACAAGTGCGGGCTTTGGCGGCATCGGTTGAGACACCACTTGGCGCAACGATGCCGCCATTGACGTCCTGGGAGAAATCGTTTTCTGGTCCAGCGGATTAAGCGCAGCGGCCATCACTAAGCCCGAAACCAGCCCCGCGACAGCGATCAACGCGCCGTGTTCAAACTTCAACGACATCGGAAAATATATGTGGAAGGGCGGAAAAACCGCCGCTTCGACCCCTCAGTTGCACAAACCATCTTAACGTTCTGGCCTTCCGTTCTGTTCCTCCACGAGGATTCAGTACGGAGCCCCTTGGCCGGCTTTATTTGGCGTGATGTCTATCACACCCTAAAGCCAAAGGCTAGCCTGTCTAGGTTACAAGAGTCTTAAATTTAGGTGCCGAAAGCAGGGCTTTTTTGTGATCTTTTTGTGGCAATCCGCTGTGCCCCAAAACGCCCTTTTAGATCAGGGATTTATTCGATAGCCCGAACTTCGGTGACTTCGGGAATATAATGGCGCAGCATGCTTTCGATGCCGTTCTTCAGAGTCGCCGTCGAGCTGGGACACCCGGCGCAGGCCCCCTGCATATGGAGGTACACAATACCGTCCTCGAATCTCTTAAAAACAATATCGCCGCCGTCCTGAGCGACGGCCGGACGCACCCGCGTGTCGATCAATTCCTTGATTTTCTGCTCAAGGCCGCCTTCGACTTCCACTTCGCCGGACCCGGCGCTCTCGGCTTCGCCCTCGATGACGGCTTTCCCCGATTGGAAGTGTTCCATGATGGCGCCCAAAATCTGAGGCTTAATAATCTCCCAATCCTTATCTTCGGATTTAGTGACAGTGATGAAGTCGGCGCCCAAGAAAACCCCGGCAATACCGTCAACGCCGAAAAGGCCCGTGGCCAGAGGTGAGCGAACCGCGTCGCTGGAATCGGGAAAGTTGGCGGTTCCCCGTTCCATAACCGAACATCCCGGTAGGAATTTCAAGGTTGCCGGATTGGGGGTGTGTTCCGTCTGAATGAACATGGGCCTTACCTTTTCTGTTTTTTCTGGCGTCGTTTATTTTCTGGGACCGGGCCTATGGACCGGCAGCCCCTATAAAGTGGGCTTTCGGAGCCGACGAATCAAGTCCCGGCCTTCGCGGCTAACCTTTTCTATTTACCTTGGGGGCGCAGAAAGCCAACGATATCGTGGACTTCCGCCAATACCGGCTCGGCGATGGCGCGGGCGCGGGCGACGCCGTCGGCCAAAACGCCGTCGACATGGGCGGGATCGGCCATCAGGCGGCGCATTTCATCCTGCACAGGCCCCAGTTTTTCCACCGCCAGGTCGGCAAGCGCCTGCTTGAAAGTGGAAAACTCACTGCCGCCGAATTGCTTGCAGACGTCTTCGACTTCACAATCGGACAGCGCCGCATAAAGGCCCATCAGGTTGGCGGCCTCGGGCCGGTCGTCGAATTCTTTGGGACTTGCGGGAAGGGCCGCCGGGTCGGTCTTGGCTTTGCGAATTTTCTTGGCGATGGCGTCGGCGTCGTCGGTCATCGAGATGCGTGACAATTCCGACGGGTCGGACTTGCTCATCTTGGATGTCCCGTCACGCAGCGACATGACGCGGGTGGCGGCGCCGAAGATCAGGGGCTCGACAATCGGAAAGTATTCGACGCCGAAATCGTTGTTGAATTTTTGGGCGATGTCGCGGGCCAATTCCAGGTGCTGTTTCTGGTCCTCGCCGACGGGAACGTGCGTTCCTTTATAGAGCAGGATATCGGCGGCCATCAGGTTGGGGTACGCATAGAGCCCTACGGAAGCGTTTTCCTTGTTCTTGCCGGCCTTTTCCTTGAACTGGGTCATGCGGTTAAGCCACCCCAGGCGGGCCACGCAATTAAAGATCCAGGCCAGTTCGGCGTGGCCGGGAACCTGGCTTTGGTTGAAGATGATGTTCTTCTTAGGATCAATGCCGGCGGCCAGCATGGCGGCGGCGACATGGCGGGTATTGGCTTTCAATACGTCGGGGTCCTGCCAGACGGTGACGGCATGCAAATCGACGACACAAAAAAGACATTCGTAATCGTCCTGCAGGCGCACCCAGTTGCGGATGGCGCCCAGGTAATTGCCCAGGTGCAGGCTGCCGGTCGGCTGAACGCCTGAAAAAATTCGTTCCATAGACTCCAAAAGCTCCCAATCGCCTTTATTCTTTAGGGGGTCCCGCCTCCGCGATAAAGACTTTTCAAATCGCTTATCCTGGCCGCCCCCGTCAACAGGGCGATGCCGCCAAAAATAGCCATGCCGCCGACAACCAGCGCGCCTAAGGCGGTAATGCGCATCCCCGTTGCGCCGGCCAAAGCCCCCTGCGCCAGAGGCAATGCCCAGACAAGGGCGGCGGCCATAGCGGCGGTGGCCAGTATGACGCGCACCAATCGGTGCTTGAGCCTGCCGTCGAGGACCAGATGCCCGCGGCCCTTAAGCACATAAGCCATGATCCCCGCATTAAGCCAGCTCGACACCGCCGTCGCCGCAGCGATGCCAACATGTAGGAACGGCCCCATCAGCAAAAGATTGAGGCCTAAATTGACGAGCAGACAAAAAACCGAAATTTTGACCGGTGTCGCCGTGTCCTCGCGGGCGAAAAACCCGGGCGCCAAGGCCTTGACCAGAACATAGGCAGGCAGCCCCGCCGCATAAACGGCCAGCGCCGCCGCCGTCGCCACCGTCTCGTTTGCGCCGAAAGCGCCGCGCTCGAACAACACACCGATAACCGGCTCGGCGATCACCATCAAGGCCGCCGCCGCCGGCAGGGTCAGGAGCAGCGAAAATTCCAACGCCCGGTTCTGGCTATGGTGGGCGGCAGCGGTATCGCCGGCGCGGACCTGGCGCGACAGCAACGGCAGCAAGGCGGTGCCGACGGCGACGCCCATAACCCCTAACGGCAATTGATTGACCCGATCGGCGAAAAACAAATAAGTGATCGACCCGGTCGGCAACAACGACGCGATGACCGTGTCGATGACCAAGTTGATCTGGTAAATGCCGGCGCCGACGGCCACCGGCGCCATGCGTTTCAGCAATTCCTTGACGTCTTTGGTGAACCGGGGAATTGGCATCCTCAGCCACACCCCTTCCCGGCCACACACCATGTAAAGCCAAATAAATTGCACCAACCCCGCAGCCGCCACGCCCCAGGCGAGGGCATGGCTGGGCGTTTGGGTGACGTTGGCGAGTCCCAAAATCGCCCCGATCAGGCAGATATTGAGCAGGATCGGCGTCGCCGCCGCGGCGGCGAACCGGCCCAGTGAATTGAGAACACCCGCCATCAGCGACACCAGCGAAATAAACAACAGATACGGAAATGTGATGCGGGTGAGCTGGACCGCAAGATCGAACTTTTCCGCGTCCCCAATGAAGCCCGGCGCGAAGCCGTACATGACCAGCGGCATCGCCAACTCAAAAACCGCAACAAACCCCAACAGCGCCCAGAACAGGACGCTGAAGGCGGCTTCGGCGAAAGCTTGAGCAGCGGCCTTGCCGTTTTCTTCGACTTGGCCCGCGAACATCGGCACGAAGGCCATGGAAAAGGCGCCTTCGGCGAACAAGCGGCGGAACAGGTTGGGAAGCTTGAAGGCGACGAAAAAAACGTCCGCCCCGGCCCCCGCCCCCAACACGGCGGCGATCAGGATATCGCGCGCGAACCCCAAAATCCGGCTGATCAAGGTAAAGCCGCCGACGGTGGCAATGGAACTGAGAAGCCTCATAATACGACCGTTCAATAAAGGTTATTTGTGGCGGCGAAAAGGCCCCGTTCCTTTAATGGGTCCTTTAACAGTTCCGTTAACCGGCGACTTCGGCTTTTTCGTCATCGGTCGGGGTTTTGCTTTTGCCTTGTTGGGATTTACCGGAATTTTCTCCGGCTTCGCCGGAAACGATTTGCATCAGACTCGCGCGCAGGGATTTCAGCTTTTCTTCGTGATCCACCTTCATGCCGAAGATGTCCTTGACGTAAAACACATCGACCACCCGTTCCCCGTAGGTGGAAATATGGGCGCTTGAAATCTGCAGGCCCGACGCGGTCAGGGTGGCGGTGATGTCGTGCAGCAGCCCCAAACGATCACGACCGTTGATTTCAATAACGGTATGGCGGTTCGACGCCTTGTTGTCGATCAACACCCGGGGCGGCACGGTGAAAACAACGGTACGGCTGGGGAAGGCCTTATCCTGTGCCGCCTTGATTTCCTTGGCCGCGCGCAAGCGGCCGGCGAGGGAATCTTCGATGCGCTTACAAAGCTTTTTCAGCCGGGATTCTGAGGCATACGCATGGCCGTCCGAATCCTGGACCCAGAAGGTGTCGAGCGCCATACCGTTGTTCAGCGTCATGATCTTGGCGTCGACCACGGGTGCGCCCGACAGCGCCATGGCGCCGGCGATGGTCGCGAACAGGCCGGGATGGTCCTGGGCGTAAATGATGATTTCGGTAACGTCCCGGTCTTTTTCGACACGGGTTTCGATATGCAGCGGCTTGCCCTCGGCTTCGGCCTTGTGAACAAGGTGCGCGTGGTGAACCAAGGTTTCGGTTTCGAACGCCAGCCAATAATTGGTATGGCCCCGGCTGATATGGGCTTCGATGTCATCGCCCGACCAGTCGCCGAGCCGTTCCACCAATTCGTTCCTGGCCTGCTCGACTCGTTCGTGACGGCGCTCCAACGGGACGCCGCCGGCCAGCTCTTCCCGGGTGCGGTAGAAAAGTTCGCGCAACAGGCCCGCCTTCCATTCGTTCCAGACGTCGGGGCCGACTGCCCGGATATCGACGATGGTCAAAATCATCAACAGCCTGAGGCGTTCCGGCGATTGCACGACGGCGGCAAAATCGCTGACGGTTTTCGGATCATAAACATCGCGCTTAAACGCCGTGTTGCTCATGGTCAGGTGGTGGCGGACCAGCCAGGCGACGGTTTCGGTTTCCCATTCGGTGAGGCCCAATCTCGGGCACAATTCGCCCGCGACATCGGCGCCGAGTTCCGAATGATTGCCGCCCCGGCCCTTGGCGATGTCGTGCAGCAATACCGACGCATAGAGGGCCGGCAGGGACTGCACCTCGCCGATGATCGAGCAGGCCACGGGATGGTCGTCCCTCAGACGCCCTTCCTCGATCCCCTTCAATAAGCCGATGGCGCGGATGGTATGCTCGTCAACCGTATAGACGTGGTACATGTCGTATTGCATCTGCGCGACGACGCGGCCGAAATCGGGCAGGAACTTTCCAAACACCCCGGCTTCGTTCAGGCGCGTCAGTATAATTTCCGGATTTTTGCCGACCAGCATATCCATGAACAGGCGGTTGGCCGCCGGATCGTTCTGCAGACCATCGTCGATGAGATCCAGGTTCTGGGTCACCAAGCGAAGCGCATTCGGGTGAATGTCGGCGTCTTCGGCTTGAGCCACATGAAACAATTTAAGCAGCTTCACCGGGTCTTTCTTGAAGGCGTCTTTTCCTTCGACGTTCAAGCGGCCGCCTTCCAAAGTGAAGCCGTCGATTTCGCGTTTGCCGAAGCCGAAACTCGGAAGCCGGAAAAGCCGGCTGCTTTTTTTGTGCTGCTCTTCCAGAACGGCGCACAGAATTCTTGTCAGATCGCCGACGTCCTTGGCGTTCAGAAAATAGTCCTTCATGAAACGCTCGACGCCCTGAACCCCCTCGCCGTCTTCGTATTGCAAGCGCGCCGCGATTTCGTTCTGGACGTTGAAGGTCAGGCGCTCTTCCGGGCGTTCGGAAAGGTAGTGAAGGTGGCAACGAACCTTCCACAAAAAATCTTCCGCCCCGGCGAATAGGTCGACATCCTCGGCGGTCAGCACGTTCAGCCTTTGCAGGTCTTTCACGTCATCGACCTGATAAAGATATTTGGCGATCCAGAACAAGGTATGCAGATCGCGAAGCCCGCCTTTACCTTCCTTGATGTTGGGTTCCAGCATGTAGCGGGTGTCGCCCATGCGGTCGTGGCGCGCGTTGCGTTCGTCAAGTTTGGCCTCGACAAAAGCCAGGCCGGATCCTTCGACGACGTCCGTCTGAAAGCGTTTTTTGAAATCCTTGAACATGTCCTGGTCGCCCCACAGCCAGCGCGCTTCCAAAAGGCTGGTGCGAATGGTCACGTCGGCGCGCGACAAGCGGATCGCTTCGTCGATAGAACGGGTGGCGTGGCCGACTTTCAGGCCTAAATCCCAGAGCGTGTAGAGGATGTATTCGACCACCTGTTCTGAGTGGACCGTCAGCTTGTACGGCAGCAGGAACATCAGATCGATGTCTGAAAACGGCGCGAGTTCTTGGCGGCCGTAGCCACCGGTGGCGGTGACGCTCAGGAGTTCGCCGGTGGTCGGGTTGGCCGCCGGATAGACGCTGGTGAGGGCGAAATCGTAGACCGAACGAATCAGCTGATCGACAAGGTGGGAGTTGGCGCGCACGATATCGCGGCTGGCAGCGCCTTCTTCTTCGAACCGGCGCTTGACCTCCGCCCAGCCCCGACTGAAGGCGATTTTGAAGATATCGAGGACCTGGGCTTGGGTTTTCGGCGTATACCCCGACCAACCGACAAGCTCCTCGAGCTCGGCAAGAAGCGCTTGGCGGTCGATAATTTCCCGAGGATTGGCGACGTTGGTCATGGTCGGTATCTTATATAAAGGCAGCCGTAATGCCGTTAAAGCAGGAATGGCCCAGCCCAATGCAAAGGCCCAAAACATTTGGCGGTGGATCAGCGTCCCGCATGGTGGTCGTTCGTCGGTCCCGGCAAGGAAATCGTTATGAAATCAAAACGAATTCGCAATCGAAACAATCGGCCTTAATAAATAAGATCAAGTAATTATCCCTGGTCGTTTAAGATTTAAATATCTGTAAAATAATAATTATTTCTATATTTTCCAAAAATAGCCAATATAACTCAATTAAGTGATCTAAATTTTCAATTTGCCCTGCAAGCCTTAGCTTTAAGCCCGCTGAAACACGGAGCAAGGTCACTTCTGCAAAAAATATATAGCATTACCAGTATATTAATGCCGATCAATTCATCAAAGTCATTAAGATCAAATAATAACTTCTATTTTTAAAGCAAAATTTTAAAAAACACGGGCAACTTTTTGAATGCAAACGGGTTTCGTTTCGAAAATGAATCAATCGTCCGATTCGAGAATTTCACGCAGCCGGTATATTAACTCAAGGGCGTCTCGAGGCGTCAGAGAATCCGCATCAACGGCCTTGAGGGCCTCTTCCAGGACCGAGGGGGCTTGCGTGCCAAGGCCCGCTCCCGGCTCTTCCAGGGCCTGAAACAGCGGCAAATCGTCGGCAAGCCGCGTTATCGCCGAGGATTGCTCGCTTTTCTCGAGGGTTTCCAGCACTTCCCCCGCCCGTTTGACGACGTTTTTGGGCAACCCCGCCAATTCACCGACGTGGATACCGTAAGACCGGTCCGCCGTACCCAAAGCCACCTCGTGCAAAAAGACCACGTCGCCCTGCCATTCCTTGACCCGCATGGAATGACAGCGGAGACCGGGAAGCTTCGCCGCCAAGGCCGTCAGCTCATGGTAATGGGTGGCGAACAACGCCCGGCAGCAGTTGACCTGGTGTAGGTGTTCGACCACCGCCCAGGCGATCGACAAGCCGTCGAAGGTCGCCGTGCCGCGGCCGATCTCGTCCAGAATAACAAACGCCCGGGGCCCCGCCTGATTGAGGATCGCCGCCGTCTCAACCATTTCGACCATAAAGGTGGACCGCCCCCGGGCGAGGTCGTCGGCGGCGCCGACGCGGGAGAAAAGCCTGTCGACGACGCCGATCAAGGCGGCGTCGGCGGGAACGTAGGAGCCCATCTGGGCCATCACCGCGATCAGGGCGTTTTGGCGCAGGAAGGTGCTTTTGCCGGCCATGTTGGGACCGGTCATCAGCCAAATGGAGCCGGCCTCAATCTTGTCCGCCTCGCCCGACAACCGGCAGTCATTGGCAATGAAAGCGCTGCTGGTTTCCAGAAGCGCCGCCTCGACCACCGGATGGCGGCCCCCTTTGACGTTAAAATCGGTGCTGTCGTCGACGTCGGGCCGGGCATAGCGGCGTTCCGCAGCCAACACGGCCAAGGCGCTGGCAACATCCAGGATGGCCAGCGAATGCGCAGCCTTTGCCAAGGCCTCGGCCCGCCCGGTGACTTCCCCGACCAAGTCGTCGAACAGCGTCAATTCAAGGGCCAGGGCTTGGTCGGCGGCCTTGGCGATGCGGCTTTCAAGGTCGCCCAGTTCAACCGTCGAATAACGCACCACATTAGCCAGGGTCTGGCGGTGGATAAACGGCGCGTCCTCACCCAAGGGCATCTTGTCCGCCTGTTTGGCCGCCACCTCGATGAAATAGCCGAGCACGTTGTTGTGTTTGACCTTAAGCGCCGAGATCGACGTTTCATCCGCATAACGGGCTTGTAAGGCAGCGATCAGGCGCTTGCTTTCGTTCTTGAGCGCCAACAACTCGTCCAGCGCCGACGAATACGCCTTAGCGATAAAGCCGCCGTCGCGGGCATAAAGCGGCAAGTCGTCGCCGAGCGCCCGATCAAACCTTTCGATCAATTCGTCATGGTGGCCGAAGCCTTGGAGGGCCTCGGTAATTCTTTCGGGTGCGGCCTCGCCCCCGCCAAGCGAACTGCGGATTTCATTCGCCGCTTTAAGACCTTCGCGCACCGCCGCCAGGTCTCGGGGGCCGCCGCGGTCGAGAGTCAGCCTGGAAAGCGCGCGTTCGATATCGGGTGCGCGTCTCAAGGTGTTCCGGATATCGTCCCGCAGACGTTCGGCGCCCAGAAAATATTGAACCCCGTCAAGGCGCCGGGAAATTTCCTCAGGGTCGGTCAGGGGCGCTGCCAGATGCGCCCTCAGCAATCTCGCCCCGGCGCCGGTCAGGGTGCGATCGATGACGCCCAAAAGGCTGCCCTTTACCCCACCGCCAAGGCTTTCGGTCAGTTCAAGATTGCGGCGCGTGGCGGCGTCGATTTCCATCACCTGGCCTGCGGAAATCCTCTCGGGCCGTGCGAACCTGGGTAGGCGCCCCTTTTGCGTCAGCTCCACATAATCGACGAGCGCGCCGGCAGCGGCCAATTCGGGCCTAGAAAAATCGCCGAAAGCATCTAACGCTTCGACCCCGTAAAGGTCTTTGAGCCGTTTGCTTCCATTAGCGCTGTCGAAGCGGGCGGAGGGCAGGGGGCTTAAAATTTCTTTCCAATCGGTAAGGGCCTCGAACAGATCCGGGCGGGCGATCAGCCCATCCGAGACCAACACTTCGCCCGGCGCTATCCGGGAGAGGGCCGCGCCAAAAGTATCTCCGGCAACCGGCTGGGTGCGAAAAACGCCTGTCGACATGTCGATCCAGGCGAGGCCTAAGCCGCCACCGGCTTCGGCCAGGGCAGCCAGGTAATTACTGCGCCGGGCATCCAAAAGGGTGTCTTCGGTCAGCGTGCCGGGGGTGATCAGGCGCTGGACTTCGCGCCGGACGACGGATTTCGAGCCGCGCTTTTTGGCTTCCGCCGGGTCTTCCGTCTGTTCACAGACGGCGACCTTAAAGCCCTTGTGGATCAGCTTGTTCAAATAGGTTTCGTGACTGTGCACCGGCACCCCGCACATCGGGATGTCGGCGCCCAAATGCTTGCCGCGTTTGGTCAGGGCGATGTCCAACGCGCCCGCGGCCTTGGCGGCGTCATCGAAAAACAGTTCGTAAAAATCGCCCATCCGGTAAAACAACAGGCTGTCCGGGTAGTCCTTTTTGATCGCCAGGTACTGGACCATCATCGGCGTCACGGCGTCGGGAGGGTTTGTCTTTTTAGTTTTCGCAGGCGTCGGGTTCTCCTCTGCCATATCGGCAGGAAGCAGGCCGTCACCGACATTTTCTTCGGGCGACGAAGATGCGGGAAGGGGAGCGGTCATGGTCAGGCTGCGCAAAAAAGTGATCGGGCTTCGACTTTATCACAGGCCCCGGCGGTGGTGCCATCGAACGGACCCCAGCTTATCCACAGGGGTTATCCACAGGGGAGGCGCATGGCGGCATCCTATCCGCCACCAAGTTTAACAACTTTCGCCATCCGCTTCACTTGTGCTAACCGGTAGGGATGGCGTCAACGCCCCCAGCAAGCGTTTTGGTATATGTCGGGTTCGACCGCATCGGCGACGGGCTCCTGAAGCTGCCGTTCGTGCGCGGGCTACGCCAAGCCTTCCCCGACGCCCGCATCACTTGGGCCGCGGGCCGCGAAGACAGCGTCTATGCCGGTGTCCTGGCAGACCCAGCAAAGGGCCTAATTGACGAGGTTGTCGAATACGCCCGCATCGGCGAGAGCCCTGCCGAGCTGTTCCGGCCCCTGTCCCAAGGCCCGCTCGGCGGGCGGCGGTTCGATCTGATCATCGACACCCAGCGGATTTTCTGGACCTCCCTGTCGCTAAAGCGCGTTCCCCACAAAACCTTCATATCGCCCGCCGCCCGGTTCTTGCTGTCGTCTCGAAAACCAAAAAGCGGCTACAAGTTTCCCAAAACCATGCAGCGCCAGATGCTGGACTTGTTGGAACTGGCGAGCGGCCAGTCGTTCCCGACGCCTGATCGGCTGGTCCTGGATCTGGATCAAAGTTTGCTCGATGCTGCCCGAGATTTTTTGCCCGACGGGAACGTTTATATCGGCTTCGGTCCGGGATCGGGCGGCCCGCCCAAATGCTGGCCGCTTGAGAACTTTATCGAGCTCGCCAGCACCGAGGCAACCCAAGGCCGGATGCCGGTCTTTTTCTTAGGGCCCAAAGAAGAGGACTGGCACGGGCAAATCCGAAGCGCCGTGCCGCAAGCGCTTTTCCCCCTGCAGGATCAAAAGCTCCGAGACGCTTTCGGCTATTCGCCTTTGCTGAGCATCGCGCTGGCGGAAAGGCTCGCCTGCGCCGTCTCCAACGATTCAGGCACCGGCCATATGTTCGCCGTCGGCGGGGTTCCCGTCGTCATTCTTTATGGGGTGACGGCGCCGAAGAAGTTCGCACCCATGACCGATAAGCTGACCATCATCCGGGCCCAGGATTTCGGCGGCCCGGAAATGCGCCATATCCCCGTCGAAGCCGTGAGCGAGGCAATTGAGAAGGCCCTAAGTGGTCGCTGAACCCGGCTCTTCCCGGGTTGTAATATTTCGCATCAACCAGGCCAAAACCAAAAGCCCCGGAACGGCGATGGCGGCGCTGATCATAAAAAAAACAACCCAGTCCACCCTGTCGGCCACCCATCCGGCGCTGGCTGCGAGTACGTCGCGGGAGAAAGCGAAGAACGAGCTCAGCAGCGCGTATTGGGTCGCCGTATAGGCTTGGGCACACAAGGACGACAGGTAGGCGACGAGGGCCGTCGTCGCCATGCCCGATGTGATGTTTTCAGCCGCGATCGTCACCATCAACATCGCCACGTTGTGGCCGGCGAGCGCCTGGGCGACGAACATCAAGGTGCCGGCGATTTGCAAAATGCCACAGACCATGAGGCTTTTCATGATACCGAGCCGGTTGACCATGATGCCGCCGATAAGCCCGCCGGCGATGATGGCGCCGAGACCGAAAACTTTTGTGACGTTAGCGATCTCGACGGTGGTGAACCCCATCTCCACATAAAAAGGATTGGCCATGATGCCGAGATACGATTCACCCAATTTGTAGAGCGCAATAAAAAGAATAATGGCGGCCCATCCGGCGCGTGTTTGGAAATCTCGGAAAGGCGCGATCACGCCTTCGTAAAACCACGCCGCCAATCGCGCCAGCCAATGTGGCATTCCCCGTTCCAAGTTGCCGGCCACGCGCGTTTCTTCCTCTGCTGCGGCCTCAATCGAGGACCCGGTTTCAGGCTCGCGGGCAAAAAGAATTGTCGCCATACCGACGACGACCAGCAGGCCCATGATCGAATAGACTTCATTCCAGGTGAAGGCCGCCGCCAACCACAAAGACCCCGCGCCCGCCATCAACATGCCCACACGGTAGCCCAGCACGACGGCCCCGGCGCCGGCCCCTTGTTCGTCGTCGTCGAGGATTTCCACCCGATAGGCGTCGATGACGATGTCCTGGCTGGCCGATGAAAAGGCAACCAACAGCGCGAATAGGGCCGTCATTTCCGGGTTGGCCGATGGATTGGTCGAGGCCATGGCGAAGATGGACGCCATCAGCGCGGCTTGGCTGAGCAGCGCCCAACTCCGCCGGCGGCCTAACAGGCTGGACAGCACCGGCAGGGAAATCCTGTCGAATACCGGCGCCCACAAAAATTTGAATGTGTAGGGCGTGCGCACAAACGAAAAAAGGCCGATGGCCGTCAACGACACGCCTTCGACCTTGAGCCAGACGGACAGGGTGGAAAACACCAACAGCAGCGGCAGGCCGCTCGAAAAACCCAGAAACAAAATGATCAGGACGCGGCGGTCGGTGTAGACCCTGGCCGCGGCGAGCCAGGTTTTCATGTCAGGGGGCGCTCATGGCCCGCCTGTTCCCCAACGGCTTCCCCGGGGGCTTCTATGGCCAAGGAGCCGGGGACTTCGGAAACGTCGGCACCCAGAAGAATCTCACAATCATGCCACACCCGGTCTTCGGTCAAGGCGCCGATGCAGGGGAAAAGTTGGAACTTGTTTGCCCGCCGATGACAGCGCCAGAAACAGTGATAACATTCCATTTCCTGAAAAACGAAACGCGCGTTCGCGGGCGATGCTTGCGCCGGGTAAGGGACAAAACTACCGAAGTGGCCGCCGCCGACGATGACCACCGTCGGCGTCGCCAGCGCGATGCTCAGATGCGCCGGGCCGGTGTCATTGCTGATCACCAGCCGCGCATGATTGAGCAAATCCAAAAGCCCCGGCAGATCGGTTTTGCCCGTCAGGTCAATGACACCTTCTTCTTGGGCCAGACCCTCGGTCTCGTGGCCGTCGCTCCATTCCCCGGGGCGGCCGACGAACACCACCTTGAGGCCTAATCCCAGCAACCGCCGAGCAAGGCCCGCATATCCCGCCAGCGGCCAACGGCGACCGGGCTCGTTACTGCCGGGGTTAAGCACCGCGTAAGCCTCCCCGTCAACGGTGGGTGGCACCTGGTCGCGCCATTGAATGCTGGGCGTTTCCGGCTTGACGGTATTCCCGGAAAGGGCGGAAATAAAATTGAAATGACGAATGATCTCGTGGGTCGGGTAGGGCCCGGTATCGATGATTTCATCAACTTGGCTCAGGTAATAGCCGAATTCGGACCGGGTCCGTTCGCTGACAAACGGCAGCGAAACCACGGTCCGGGGGGCGGCCGAAACCCAGACCAGGCTGTCAGCCATCAGGGCGCGGCGCATGTAAGAATCGCAAACGGCGACAGCCGGCGCCAGCCCGCGGACCCAAAGCGATACCCGAAACCGGTAGAAGGGCCGCCGCGCAAAGGCGTGCTCGTCAATGGCCAAAACCCGGTAACCGTCGAAAACCTCGGCAGATAGTTTTTCCCAGCTTTCGCAGCCGAGCACTGTTATCTCGGATTTTTCGACGCCGAAAATTTCCGCGTAATGATCCAGCGCCCGGCGGAAAAGAACCATGTCGCCGATGCCATCCATACGAACGACCAAGACGCCCCGGGGTTTCTTAAATACCGGCCAGTGGCGGGCGATCAAATCCAGGGGCCTGAACATCCACCAACGTCTTCGCATGCCGGCGGGCAACGCCCGCCAAAAGGCCGTCGCCGCAAATGTTTGCTGCGGACCGGCGCCGTCGGCTGAAGAGTCGCCATTGGTACGGGAGGAATGGTCGTTCATCGTTTCCAAAGTATCCGGGGACCGGTCCGCGCTCAACCTCACAAAAAGTATCCGGGGACCGGTCCGCGCTCAACCTCACAATGAGTGGGGCAGGCGGTTCTTTGGGATTATTATTTTATAAATAATAACAATACGGTGTATATTTACTCTGATTCTATTTCTTAAATAATTAATTCAACTTACTTATTTTATTTAATTATTCGTTTTATTTTATACGGCTAGCGAACGGGCAATGGCCCTTGCGCACGGCCCCATGGGGCGTATAAATAAGGTCCTGCAACGCGGGGGCTTGAAACAAAAAATTTAGGAAAACAAAAGTGTTTGGCGCTTTTTCTAAAGGTATTTCTCAACTAAGCGACGGCAATACCCGCCGAATTCTTTGGCTCTGCATCCTGACCGCCATGGCCGTGTTCATCTTTTTGTGGAGCACAATCGGCTATCTGCTGGCATCGACTGCGTTTTTCACCGTTTGGTGGCTAGAGACCATCGTCGATTTCTTGGGCGGATTGGCGACGCTGGTTTTAACCTGGTTCCTGTTTCCCGGCGTTATCAGCGCCTTGGTCGGGCTTTTCTTGGACAAGATCGCTTACGGCGTCGAGGAGAGGCATTATCCCGGCTTGGCCCCGGCCATTGAATTGCCGGTCTCGCTGGTGGTGAAGACGGGGCTTCGTTATCTGGCCGCCGTCATCGTTCTCAACATAGGTCTGCTGGCATTCCTGTTGATACCGCCGTTATTCCCTTTTGTTTTCTACGCCGTGAACGGCTATCTTTTGAGCCGTGAATATTTTGAGCTGGTGGCGTTGCGGCGCCTAAGCCCTGATGAAATGCGGGCCATGCGCCAGGCACACCGGGGGGAACTGCTGGGAACAGGCGTCATCATCATGGTGCTTTTGACGATACCGGTGATTAACCTGCTGGCGCCCGTCGTCGCTACCGCCGCCATGGTTCATTTGTTCGAGGGCTGGCGGAAAAACACGGCTTAACAAGGAAACGTTGCATGTTTCGCAAGAAAAACGGCGAAGAGGAAAAGGCCAAAGAAGACGACGACATGTCGCCGCCGCCGCTGAAACCGTTTTCCCGCAAAGGCTCCCACGTGCCGTCTAAGCCGCCGTCACCGACATCCTATCAGCCGGAACCCCACCAGCGCCGCAACGTTCCCGATATTCCAGGCCTGCCGCAACGCCGGCCCGAGCGCGGCATGGCCGGCGACGCCGATAGCAAGAAGCTGGTGATCGCCCGCGACGTCTGCATCAACGGCGAGATCACGGCCTGCGACACCCTGATCGTCGAGGGCCGCGCCGAGGCATCAATGCCGGGCGCCCATATCCTTGAGGTCGCCCCCAGCGGTTTTTTCAAATGCGACGCCGTTGTCCAGGAAGCCGACATCAGCGGTCGCTTCGAAGGCGAACTGGTGGCCCGCGACCGGCTGGTCGTACGTTCCGGCGGGCGCATCAGCGGCACCATCCGCTATGGCCGCATCGTCATCGAATCCGGCGGTCAAATTTCCGGCGACATGCAAACCCTGGACGGGGCTGAGGGTGTTGAGCCAGGCACCGATAACGAAGAAGGGGCCGAGGCCCCGTCGTCATCCCCGTCGCCATCCACGCCTCCGGTTCCGTCACCGCCGAGAAGAAACCGCCCCCGGCCTAAATCCCGGGCCGACAAGAAGTGACCAAAAAGGCGCCCACCGCCGCCGTCTTCTTCGCGGCGCTTATCCTTCAGGCTTGCGTCTCTACCAATGAGGCCCCGGTCGCTAAAGCGTCTCCCCAGCCCGTCGTCATCCATCCTCAAATCAAAATCGCCGCCGCCCCGCAAAAGGCCTACCCGCTGCCGTCCGCCTTGTCCGGGCTCGACCGCGATCAGGTCTCGGAACTTTTGGGGACGGCGCCCTTCAAACGCAAAGACGATCCCGCCGAAATCTGGCAATACCGGACGGACCATTGCGCACTCGATATTTTCCTCTACCGGGACGGCCAGGGCAGCGCCTTTCGGGTGCGCCACTTTGAAACCCGTGTCCGGGGCGGCCAAGTGATCACTGAAAAGGATTGTTTCGGAGACTTGATCAAGGCCCAGGAAAAACGCCTGGCCGGATAACTCAGCCCATTTCCTTGGCCTTGTAATCGCAGAGGTCGGGGACCGTGCAATCGCCGCACATCGGCTTTCGCGCTTTGCAGACATAGCGCCCATGCAGGATCAGCCAATGGTGGGCGTGGCCCTTCCAGGCGTCGGGGGTGCGTTTTTCCAGCCCTTTTTCGACCTCCAACGGCGTCTTGCCCGGGGCCAGCCCGGTGCGGTTCGAGACCCGGAAAATATGCGTATCCACGGCGATGGTCGGCTCGCCAAAAGCCACGTTGAGCACGACGTTGGCGGTCTTGCGGCCGACGCCGGGCAGGGCTTCCAGCGCGTCCCTACTTTGCGGCACTTGGCCGCCGTGATGTTCGATCAACATGTGGCTGAGGCCGATGACGTTCTTGGCCTTGGTGTTGAACAGCCCGATGGTCTTGATGTAATCGCGGAGCTTGGTCTCGCCCAACTTGACCATCTTTTGCGGGCTGTCCACGACCTTGAACAACGGCCCCGTCGCCTTGTTGACGCCGACGTCGGTGGCCTGCGCCGACAGCACCACGGCGACCAGAAGGGTGTATTCGTTTTTCCACTGAAGCTCGGTTTCGGGCTCGGGGTTTAGCTCCGAAAGCCGCCGGTAGAATTCGTCGATGTCAGTTTTTTTCATAGGCGCTGGCAGACAAACTTAACCAAGGCCGAGAACATCCCGCATGGAGTAAAGCCCCGGCGCTTGGCCCTCGGTCCACTTGGCCGCACGCAGCGCCCCTTGGGCGAACACCGAACGCGAAGACGCCTTGTGGGTGAGCTCGACCCGCTCGCCGTCGCCGGCAAAGACGACCGTGTGGTCGCCGGCAACGTCGCCGCCGCGAAGCACGGCAAAACCGATGTCGCCGGCCTTGCGCGCACCGGTAACGCCGTCGCGGCCCCGGTCTGAAACTTTACTTAAATTCACGCCCCGGCCCGCCGCCGCCGCTTCACCCAAAACCAGCGCCGTACCCGACGGCGCGTCGACCTTGTGGCGGTGATGCATCTCGACGATTTCGATATCGTAATCTTCGCCCAAGGCCTTGGCCGTTTGCTCGGTCAGGCCCAGCAACAAATTAACGCCGACGCTCATGTTGGCGGCCTGGACGATGACGGCACGCGCCGATGCATCCTTGAGGGCGCCTAAGTGCGACGCCTCAAGCCCGGTGGTGCCGACGATAAGCGCCACGCCATTGTCCGCCGCCAGTTGGGCGTGGGCTTTGGTGGCCGCCGGAACCGTAAAATCGATAACGACGTCGGACGCCTGGAACAGGGCTTGCGCCTCATCGCCGATGAGCACGCCTCCTGTTCCCGTGGCGGCCTCCGCACCAACGAGGGCGGCGATGTCTTGGCCGATAAAATCACTGCCCGGCTGCTCGGTGCCGCCGGCCAGTTCAAGGCCGTCTGTGGCCAGCACTTCGCTTACCAACATCCGGCCCATGCGCCCGGCGCATCCGACGATCCCAATTTTCATAGCCTTATCCCGTTAAAAAGTCTTATCCAATCCCGCCTTCTTTAGGGGACGGCGCGGAGGATTGCCAGAAATTCTTACCTTCTTGGATGCCGAGCTTGGATGCCGGGCTTGGATGCCGGGAAATCTATCGATCCCGTCCCGGTCCGGGCTATCGCCCGTCCTCGCCTCTTACCCCTACTAATTTTAAGGCTTTTGGCGTATAGTAACCAGGATCGTATTTAAGATCGCACGGACCGTCCGGACGCTTCACCAAGCGGGCCGCTTTGGGGGACGGGGCAATAAAGGTGTAAGTCTCTGGTTTCCGCGCCCGTCGGGCTGTGCGGCAAGGAGGACTGAACCATGATCCCGACATTAATTGAAATCTACATCGGCCTTTTCATGATCGCCGTTGCGGTCGGTTTGCTCATTTGGTTTGCACAGGGCGAAGAGACGTCGACGAGCCTTCGCATGAACCGCATGATGAAGCGGCTCGGCCTCGATCCCAAAATCAGAACCGAAGGCCCGCCGGAAACCGTGGCGATGATGACGGCGGCGCGCACGCGTTGCGGGCGCTGCCGGTGCGAAGGCCTGTGTGAACGCTGGCTCGATGGCATAGAGGGCGGGCCCAATGCTTTCTGCCCCAACACCCCGGTCTTCGATGTGCTCAACCGCACCGGGCCTTTCGCCGCCGCCTGAGTAAGGCCGAGCAAGTAAACAAGGCGAAGCTTACCGGTTCCCCAGGCCTTGGCGGGCCAGGGGAAGAGGGTTTGTCGCCGGCGCATGTCGCACCGGGTTGACGACGTGCTTGGTGTTGATTTGGAAAATTTGGGGGGAGGAGTGGGGGAAAACCTGAAGGCTACTCCTTCAAATCCTCCCACAAATCCTTAACCTTGCCGAAGAAGCCATGCGCTTCCGGGCTGTGGGTCTCGACACTGGAATCTTCGCCGAATTCCTTGAGCAGTTCTTTCTGCTTGTCGGTCAGGTTGACCGGGGTTTCGACCATCGCCTGGACGAACATGTCGCCGCGGGCGGTCGAGCGCAGGATGGTCATGCCCTTGTCCTTGAGCCGGAACTGGTGGCCGGTCGGCGTGCCGGCGGGGATGGTGACGCGGGCCATCTTGCCTTCGATGGTCGGCACCTCGATGGGGCCGCCGATCGCCGCCGTCGTCATCGGGATCGGCACCCGGCAATAAATGTCGGCGCCTTGGCGCTGGAAAATCCGGTGCGGCTTGAGGCTCAAAAATATGTAAAGGTCGCCTGCGGGCGCGCCCCTGAGCCCGGCTTCGCCTTCGCCGGCGAGGCGGATGCGGGTGCCGTCTTCGACGCCTTCGGGGATGTTGACGGAAAGCTGCTTTTCCTTGGTCACCCGGCCCTGGCCGCCGCAATTGCGGCAGGGGTTTTTGATGACGTCGCCGCGCCCGCCGCATGTCGGGCATGTACGCTCGACCGTGAAGAAGCCCTGTTGCGCGCGCACCCGACCGTGACCGTGACAGGTGTCGCAGGTTTCGGGCGCAGCCCCGCCCTCAGCGCCGGAGCCCTTGCAGTCTGAGCAGGCCACCGATGAGGGTACGCGAATTTGCGCCTGTTTGCCGTTAAACGCGTCTTCGAGCGACACCTCCAGGTTAAAGCGGAGGTCGGCTCCCCGGCCGCCGGGTTCCGCCCCGCCGCGACGTCGGGCTTCGCCGAACATTTCATCGAAAATGTCGGCGAAGCCCGACGCGAAGCCGCCACCACCGCCGCCGCCGGGGTGGCCGCCGCCGGCCTGGGCTTGCTCGAACGCCTCATGGCCGAAACGGTCGTAGGCCGCGCGCTTTTGCTCGTCTTTTAAGACTTCATAGGCCTCGGAAATGTTTTTGAATTTCTTCTCGGCCTGTTTGTTGCCGGGGTTTTTATCGGGGTGGAACTTCATCGCCAACTTGCGGTAGGACTTTTTTATGTCGTCCGCACCGGCTTCCCGGGCAACGCCCAAGGTCGAATAATAATCGTCTTTAGCCATGGGACGCGGGCCTCATGGGCTGGCTGGGGGAGCAGGGAAAGACGGGACAGTCGAGGAAAGGGTGCATCGCCTTGATCTCTCCACCGCCCCGATACAATTAGCTGTCTTTCTTTTTCTTGCTCTTATTCTTTTCCTGGTCGGCCTCTTCGAAATCGGCGTCCCCGGCTTCGGCGTCTTTAGCATCGCCATCGCTAGCCTTGTCCTCTTCAGGGTCGACCTCTTCGAAATCAGCGTCGACGACGGTCGCATCATCGTCGGAACCGTCGCCCTTGCCATCGCCGTCATCGCCACCTTCGCCGGCGGCGGCCTCTTCTTCCTGGGCGGCCTTGTACATGGCTTCGCCCAGTTTCATAGAGGCTTCGGTCAGGGCTTGAGTCTTTTCGTTGATGGCGTCGACGTCCGTATCCTCGCCTTCCAAGGCTTCCTTAAGGTCTTGGATGGCGTCCTCGATGGCTTTTTTCTCGTCGTCCGAAACTTTGTCGCCATATTCCTTGAGGTTTTTCTCGGCCGAATGAATCAGTGCGTCGGCGGAATTGTGGGCTTCCACCCGTTCACGATTCTTCTTATCTTCGTCGGCGTTCGCCTCGGCTTCGCTGACCATGCGTTCGATGTCGTCGTCCGACAGCCCGCCCGAGGCCTGGATGCGGATCTGCTGCTCCTTGCCGGTGGCCTTGTCCTTGGCCGACACGTTGACGATGCCGTTGGCGTCGATGTCGAACGTGACCTCGATCTGCGGCATGCCGCGCGGAGCCGACGGAAGGCCGACGAGGTCGAACTGGCCCAGCACCTTGTTGTCCGATGCCATTTCCCGTTCGCCCTGGAAGACGCGGATGGTGACCGCGGTCTGGTTGTCCTCGGCGGTCGAGAATATCTGGGATTTGCGGGTCGGGATGGTGGTGTTGCGATCGATCAGCCGCGTGAACACACCGCCCAGCGTTTCGATGCCGAGCGACAACGGCGTCACGTCCAACAAC
>JABMOY010000054.1 GCA_013203955.1 Rhodospirillales bacterium
CCCATGCCGATGGCGTCGGTGGCGACCAGATAATCGACCTCGCCTTCCTGGTACATGGCGACTTGGGCGTTGCGGGTGCGCGGGCTGAGGGCGCCCATGACGACGGCGGCGCCGCCCCGTTGACGGCGGATGCGCTCAGCCAGCCCATAGACCTCGGCCGCCGAAAAGGCGACGACGGCGGTGCGCGGTCGAAGCCGGTTGATCTTGCGCTCGCCGGAAAACGTCAACGTCGACATCCGCGGCCTGACATCGAAGCCGGCTTCGGGCACCAAACGCTTGATGATCGGCCGGATGATGTCGGCCCCTAAAAACATGGTCTCCTCGGTGCCGCGCGCCGTCAGCAGACGTTCGGTGAAGACGTGGCCGCGATCGGGGTCGGCACACATCTGGATTTCGTCAATGGCGACGAAGGCGGCGGATTGGTCCAGCGGCATCGATTCCACCGTGCACAGAAAGTAGCGCGCACCTGCGGGAATTATTTTTTCCTCGCCGGTGATTAAGGCGACCTGGGACTCGCCTTTTATTTTGACCGCGCGGTCATAATTTTCGCGCGCCAACAGCCGCAGCGGAAAACCGATGACGCCCGACGCATGACCCAACATGCGCTCCATCGCCAGGTGCGTCTTGCCGGTGTTGGTCGGGCCTAAGACGGCGGTAATGCGGGGCCGCGCGCGGGAGGTGTCGATCTGCATGATGCCGATAAGAGTAGCAGGTTTTCGGCTTAATCTCTCAAGCGCCTTTACGAACCATCGGCACAAACGCCACCGGCAGCATGTCCTGGCGGGTGACGGCGCCGTCTTGGTCTTTGATGAGGCGGACCAGGAACTGGGTCTCGTGCTGAGGGCCGATGGGGATAACCAAACGCCCGCCATTGGCCAATTGATCGACCAACGCGTCGGGGATGCGTTCGGGTGCGGCGGTGACGATGATGGCATCGAAGGGCGCTTCCTCGGGCCAGCCCAGGAAGCCGTCGCCGGCCTGCACCGTGACATTGTCGTAGCCTAAGCGCTTGAGGCGCGCGCGCGCCGGGGTGGCCAGCTTTTCCAAGGTTTCGATGGAATAGACGTGCCCCGCCAATTCCGCCAGCACGGCGGCTTGATACCCGCAACCGGTGCCGATTTCGAGCACCCGGTCGGTGGGGACGAGGTCCAAAAGGTCGCTCATCAAGGCGACGATGTAGGGCTGCGAGATGGTCTGGCCATGGCCGATGGGCTGCGGGCGGTTGGCGTAGGCGGCGGCGCGGCTGTCGGGATCGACGAATTCATGGCGCGGCACCCGGGCCATGGCCGCCATGACGGCGTCCGAAAACGCTTGGCGCCCGGTCCAGTTGGCGGTCTCGGCGGCGGTGGCGGCGATTTCAACCAGCAGCCGTTGGCGGGCGGCGTTTAGCTTTTCAGGATCGGGGGGCGGCGCATTGCTCATGACGGGTCAAGCTTGGCCAACCTGCCACCTTATCGTCAAGACGCTTCGCTGATATCGGTGACGTTGTCGTCGATCACCCGGCCTGCCGGGAACGACAGGACCACCGTGGTGCCGACATCGGGCGTGCTTTCGATATGAAATTCGCCGCCATGAAGCTCGATCAGGGATTTCACCAGCGGCAGGCCTAAGCCGGTGCCGGGGGACTTTTCAGAAAACGGTTTCTTTCTGGTGTGAAAGGGTTTGATCACATTGGGCAGATCTTCGGCCGCGATGCCGACGCCGGAATCGGCGACCGCAACCGCAATGCCGCCTTTTTCGCTGCGCTCGGCGGTGACCGCGATCCATCCGTCTTTGAGCGTATGCCGGACGGCGTTGGCCAGAAGATTGATCAGCATCTGGCGGACCAACCTGCGGTCGGCGGTTACCAGGGGCAGGTCTTGGGGCAGGGATATCTTCAGCAGGATGCCTTTGATGGCGGCCCGTTCCTGAACCAGGGTGGTGGCGTCCTGCATGACCGACAGCAGGTCGATGGGTTCTTCATAGAGTTCCAATTGGCCGGCTTCGATTTTCGACAGATCGAGGATTTCGTTGATGACGCCGAGCAGATGGTCGCCGCCTTCCCAAATGTCGGCGGCGTAATCGGCATAACGTTTGCTGCCGACGGGCCCGAACATTTGATCCTTGATGATTTCCGAAAACCCAAGGATGGAATTAAGCGGCGTGCGAAGCTCGTGGCTCATAACGGCGAGGAAATCGGATTTGGCGCGGCTGGCGTCCTTGGCCTCGTCGCGGGCGGCTTCGGCTTCTTTCCTGGCGGCGTCTGCTTCTTTCCTGGCGGCTTCTGCTTGGGCGAGGTTTTGTGCAATGCCCTTGGTATCGAGCCTGTAGCCGGTGATGTCGACGAAGGCGCCGGTGATGCGGATTTCGCCCGGAGTCACACCAGAATCGACACCGGCGGCTGCGTCTTCCTCCCGGCGGGCGATGCCGTGAACCAGTTTTTCACTGCCGTCCGGGCAGACAAGACGGAATTCCGCGTCAAACGAACCGCCGCCGCCGGCGCACAGGTGAAGCTGGCGGCGGACTTCATCGGCGTCATCGGCATGAACGATATCGGGGAAGGCCCAAAAACCGGGCGCCGCCACCCCCGGTTCCAGTCCGGCGATCTTGTACATTTCCTTAGACCACTCGGCTCGACCGGACGGCAGATGAAACTGGCCGCTGCCGATATTGGACAACTTTTGCGTTTCAGCCATTACCCGCAGGCGCTGGTGGACGGGGTCGGGGCCGGCATCCCTGCCCGCCGTCATCCCCCTAATCACGGCGACCCCCCCGAAAAGCCCGAGCCCCAGGGCAGCGAAGGCGCCGATAACCGTTATCAGCGTCAAGGGGTCCATTTCGCCTCCAGCAAAAAAACGCAGACATAAACCGCAAGGACGGAAGAGTCCGCCCTTGTATATAATTTTTTCGGATGCGGGCGCCAGCGCGGCAACCCGGTCTTTTGTTTTTATTCGGTGGTGCCAAGCGGCGCGTTAGTCGCATCCCTCATGAGCAACTCAATAAGATTCAATCTGAAAACTAAAGTCAACGGACTTTAAGGGTCACCTTGGCCGGTGAATTTCTCACCGCCCATCCCCATCACACGGTTTGGCGGAAAGCGGAGCGTCACCGTGGTGCCGACAGCGGGCGTGCTTTTCAGGAAAAAATCCCCGCCGTGAAGCTCGATCAGGGATTTCACCAACGGCAGGCCGAGCCCGGTGCCGAGCCCTGGCTTGTTCATCGGGCCGCTGATTGCCTGAAACGGCAGCACGGCGCGGGACAGGTCTTCGGGCGCGATGCCTTCGCCGGTGTCGGCAACCGCCAACGTACAGCCGCCGTCGGCGTCGAGCTCGGCGGTGACGCCGACCCAGCCGTCGGGCGGCGTGTGGTCGAGGGCGTTTGAGATCAGGTTAATCAGCATCTGCTTGACCATGCGCCCGTCGGCGTTAAGCGGCGCCAATTCATCGGGCAACGAAGTTTTTAAAATAATGCCCAAGCTGTCGGCGCGTTCGCCCAACAGGGCGGCGGTTGACTCGATAACATCCGCCAAATCGACGGGTTCAGCGTTGATCTCCATCTGCCCGGCCTCGACCTTGGACAGGTCCAAGATATCGTTGACGATGGCCAACAGGTGATCGCCGCCCTCGCGGATATTGTGCACGCATTCGGCATAATGCGGAGAGCTCAAAGGCCCGTACATTTCATTTTCGATGATCACCGCAAACCCCTGGACGGCGTTCAGAGGGGTGCGCAGTTCGTGGCTCATCAGGGCCAGAAAGTCAGACTTAGCGCGGCTTTCCAATTGCGCCTCGGTGAGCGCCGAATTGGCGGCGGCGAGGGCGGTGGACATGGTCGCGGCCTCTGGGCTGTCGCCGGAAATATCGCGAAAAAAACAGTCGATGCTTTCCACTTTACCGTTTTCATCGGCTTCCGGGCGGACGGCGGCGTGGACGCGCCTGACGGTGCCGTCGGGACGGACGATGCGGAAATCGCGGACAAATCCCCGCCCTTTCTCGGCGGCCTCATACATGGCTTGGCGGACGGGGCCGTCGTCCTCGGCATAGACGGTGGCCAGGAATTCATGAAAGTTCAGCGGCCTCTCCCGGCTCTCGAGGCCGGCAAGGCGGAACATCCCCGGCGACCATTCGGTCGGGCCGCCGGAAAAAGCGAAGCGGCAATGGCCGGCGTCCAAAAACCTTTCGGCCTCGGCGAAGCGGGCCAGGGCCGAATCAACGGCTTGGTCCGACGCCAGGACCGCCCGCTTGGCGGCGTTCCTTTTCGACAGCCAAGCGCCGCCGGCCAGCCCCAGCAGGGCCGGCGGAATGGCCGTGGCCAGTATTGTCAGCGTCAACAACTCCACGAAGGCAATCCCCGCCCAAAGAAAACAATCTTTAATAGCAGAAGAAAAATGCCCTTCTGCGCCTTCTTGGGTGCGCATTAATCGAATCTATGGTTTTTTTCTTATTTTTCCTATAGTTATTAATGGACCTTTTCACTCATATGGGAACTCTAGCGACAACCCACAATAGAAATATGGATATCTTGGAATAGTTAATAAGAATCAATCATAGATGTTTTATCCATATAATTGCATGCCCAATGGGTGCCATTCCGCCCGAAACTGAACCCGAACCTGAACCAATGAAGATAAAGGGGGGGCTTGCGCCAACGGGCGCTTCGGCACATATCTTCGGACGGTATCGGCAACGACCCCAGAGGAACCCATGGCGCAGGAAAAATTCACCTTTCAAGCGGAAGTCTCGAAGCTTCTGGATATCGTCGCCCACTCGCTTTACAGCCAGAAGGAAATCTTCCTGCGCGAGTTGATCTCGAACGCCTCGGACGCCTGCGACAAGCTGCGCTACGCGGCGCTCACTGATCCAAAATTGACCGAAGGCGATAACGATTTCCGCATCACGCTTATCCCCGACCCCAAAGCCAAGACCCTGACCGTCGCCGACAACGGCACCGGCATGAACCACGACGACCTGACCGGCTTGTTGGGCACCATTGCGCGTTCCGGCACCCAGGCCTTCGTCGATCAGATCGGCAAGAAAAAAGACCAAAATAAAGACGGGGACGGAAACAAAGAAAAGAACGACATGGCGCTGATCGGCCAGTTCGGCGTCGGCTTCTATTCGTCCTTCATGGTTGCCGGTAAGGTCGAGGTGCTGACCCGAAAGGCCGGCGAGGACAAAGCCTGGCTGTGGTCGTCGGACGGCAAGGGCGAATTCACCATCGATGCCGCCCAGCGCGACGGTCGCGGCACCGACGTCATCGTCCACCTGAACAAGAAGGATGAGGAATACCTGGAACCCATCCGCATCGAGACCATCGTCAAGCACCATTCCGACCACATCGGCATTCCCATCGTGCTCAAGGAAGGCGATGCCGCCAAGGAAACGGAAAGAACCTTGAATACCGCCTCGGCGCTGTGGACCCGTGAAAAGAAGGACATCACGGCCGAGCAGTACAAGGAATTCTACCACCACGTCGGCCACACTTTTGATGAGCCGTGGATGACGCTGCACAATAAAATCGAAGGCGTTGTCGCCTACACCAACCTGTTGTTCATCCCCTCAAGCCGGCCTTACGATTTGTTCCATCCGGACCGCAAGGCCAAGGCCAAGCTTTACGTCAAGCGGGTGTTCATCACCGATGACTGCGAAGGCTTGTTGCCGCCTTACTTGCGCTTCGTTCAGGGCATCGTCGATTCCGAGGACCTGCCGCTGAACATCAGCCGCGAGATGTTTCAGCACAACCCGCAGCTGGCGAAGATCAAATCCGGCCTGGCCAAGCGGATTTTAAGCGAATTGAAGAAGAAAGCCGAAAAGGCGCCCGACGAATACGAAAAGTTCTGGGAAAACTTCGGCGCCGTGCTGAAAGAAGGCATCTACGAGGAGCCCGAAAACCGCGAGCGGATTTTGGCCCTGGCGCGCTTCAAAAGTTCGGAAACCGACGGCCTGATCACGCTCGACGATTACGTCAAGCGCATGAAGGACGGCCAGGACACGATTTATTATTTTTCCGGCGACAACGTCGACGCCCTGATGGAGAGCCCGCACCTGGAAGGCTTCAAGGCCAAGGGGGTGGAAGTCTTGTTGGTGACCGACCCGGTCGATGATTTCTGGATTCCGTCGGTCGGCGAATTTGACGGCAAACAATTTAAATCGGCGACCCGCAGCGGCGCCGACCTCAGCGGCATCAAAGAAGACGGTAAATCCAAGGATAAAAAGAAGGACAAGAAAAAAGACGAAGACAAGGACAAGGGCGCGGAGGCCATCGAGCCCTTGCTGGCGCAATTCAAGGTCGCCTTGGGTGACGCCGTCAAGGATGTGCGGGCGTCTTCGCGCTTGACCGACAGCGCCGTCTGCCTGGTCGCCGAAGACGGCGACATGGACATCCACCTGGAAAAAATTTTAAAGCAACACGGCCAGCTCAACAGTACCGAGCTGACGCCCCGGGTGCTCGAAATCAACCCCGGCCATTCGCTGATCGTCGGCCTCTCTGAGCGGGCGAAAAAGGGTGACGGCAAGGATAAGCTCATCAATGACGCCGCCCACCTGTTGTTGGACCAGGCCCGCATCGTCGAGGGCGAGCCGATCAAAGACGTCAAAGCTTTCTCTAGGCGCTTGTCGGCGGTCATGGAAAGCGGGCTAAAGCTTTAGGGGACAACGTCACCCTTCGAGACGGGCCTCCGGCCCTCCTTGAGGCGTGAGGTATCAAAAATAGTTACGCCTCATCCTGAGCCGCGAACGCAAGTGAGCGCCTGCCTGCGCGAAGCTGAAGCTTCGCTTCGGCGAAGGCAGGTGTCGAAGGATCGCCGCTACATTTTTTTAGGTTAGCTGTGTCGCCAAATAACAGCCCATCGTTTAGACGAGGTTATTCACTAGAAACCCTAATGACGATTTTCCCGAAGTGCTTGGCGTCCTGCATTTTACGATAAGCGTCCTTGGCGTCATCGAAATCGAAAACTTCATCAATTTCGGGCCGCAGTTTTTTGGCCTCGATGGCCGCCGCCATGTCCTTGAACATCCGGCGCGAGCCGACATAGATGCCCCGGACGTTAAGCGATTTCCGCATGATGTCGGTCGGAACGATGCTGCCGCCGGCGCCCGTCAGCACCCCGATCAGGGCGATGGTGCCGCCGACGCGGGTGGCGGCGATGGATTTCTGCAGCGTCCCCGGCCCGCCGACCTCAACCACCCGGTCGACGCCCTTGCCCGCCGTCAGATCGAGGACGGCTTTCTGCCAATCGGGGGTGGAAACGTAGTTGATGGTTTCGCCCGCGCCGAGGCCGCGAATGCGGGCCAGCTTGTCGTCGCTGGATGAGGTGACGATGGTTTTCGCCCCCAACAAGTTGCAGAACTGTTGCGCAAAAACGGAAACGCCGCCGGTCCCCAACAACAGCACCGTTTCGCCGGCCTCGATGCGGCGGTCGCCGGCCAGCGCATTCCACGCCGTCAGCGCCGCGCAGGGAAGCGTCGCCGCTTCTTCGATCGTCAAATGCTCGGGCACGGCGACGAGGCCGTGTTGGCTGAGGACGACGTATTCGGCGAGAACGCCGTCAATGGCGCCGCCCAGCGCCGAGATCATGGCCGCGGGCGTGATGGGGCCATCCGCCCAGTCTTGAAAAAAACAGCCCATGACCCGGTCGCCTTCGCCGAAACCATCGACGCTGTCCCCGACAGCCGAAATAACGCCGGCGCCGTCCGAATTCGGTATGGTCGGATAGGCAAGGTTGCGGGCTTTCGGGTCCAGGATCGTCGACAGGTCCCGGTAATTGATCGACGACGCGCCGACCTTGACGACGACTTGGCCCGAGGCCGGTTCCGGCATCGGCCTGTCGTTGAGCGCCAGCGCGTCGATGCCGCCTGCCGAGACGATCTCCCAGGCTTTCATGATTTTGGCTTCGACCATAAAACCAGAATAGACGGCCGGCAGGGAAAGCGGGCTAAAAACTTTAAGAGGATTGCGTTACCAGGAAGGTGTCCATGGTGTCGATGAGGTGTTTCGCCGAGCGGGCGAGCGGGTTGATGCGGATTGTGCGGAAATTCCGATCGAACCGTTTGCAGCTTGCCTCAAGCCGCCGGATTTGATCGCCGAGTTCCGACGTCACGCGGTGGAATTTCTTCGCCTTGGCGTGCTGTCCGAGCGTCGCCTTGTGCAACTCCAGGACCGCCGCCCTCAGACGGGCGTAGTCTTCTGCGGTGGCCGGGGAATAAGCAGGGGGGGCCGGCTGTTCTTCCGGGGCCGCGAAAATGGCCAGTCTTTGGCGCTTGAATTCTTCAAGGTTAATGACGTTCATCGTCTTTCTCCCTTTTACAATTCCAATGTATCAAGCAGAAGACAAAAGCCAGTGTGACGGCCATCACAGGGAGGAGCGTTTATTCGTTCACGTTTGTGTGCGGGAAAGACTCTAACTGATGGCTGATAAAGTGGATGAGCGGGCCAACAATCCTTCGACACGCTCGCTTGCGCTCGCTGCTCAGGATGAGGAATTGCAACATTTTATGCCTCACCCTGAGGAGGACCGGGAGGTCCGTCTCGAAGGGCGATTGCCCCAAATTATGGATTTCAACAGCGGCCTAGAGTTCGATCTTGGCGGCGCCGAGGATGCGCCCCGTCTTTAATGACTGCAAAATCACCGCACAACCGTCGCGGCCCCGCGCCGCCATGTCGGCGACGTCGGTGGGGATCGTCACTTCGCGGCCGGTCCAGGTGCCGATTTGCGACATCGAACGGACGACGTTGTAGTAGCTCAGCGTACGGCCGCCGTTTTCGCCGCGCTTGATGGGGATATCGTGGCGGTTATCAAACACCGCCAACCAGACGGCGGCGTTTTCGCTGATATGTGAGGCGCTGATCTTGATGTTCACTTTGCCCGCCTGGCGGCTGATGGTGACGGGCACGCGCGGCATTTTCCTGGCCTTGTCGATCAGGGCCGACACCTTGGACCGCTCGGACCCGGTGACGTGAGAGGCGCCTTGGATCACCATCTGCGGGGTATAGACATAGCGCATGCCCAGGGTGCGGGCGTAGCGGCGTTGGCGCTCGGTGTTCTTGGGCGACGCGAATACGTCTTTCCAGCCGATGTAGTCCCAGTAATCGACGTGTTCCGACAGCCCCAGCACGTCGTCGCGCTTCAGCAACTCGCCCAGGTAGGCGTCGGCCGGCGGGCAGGACGAGCAGCCCTGCGACGTGAACAATTCGACCACGGTCAGGGGCTTGCTCTCGGCGGCATCGGCCGGCGCCAGGGCGGCAAAAATCAGCCCGGCGGCCAGCCCAACGCTAAGCGCCAGGGATTTAAAAAACGTGTTCATGCCACCCTTCTATGAAAAACCGGCGCTCAGCGCCAATCACAAGCCATCACAACGCGGTGATGAAGCCCGCCTTAGCCATCAAGCAGGGGCTTGAGGAAATTATTGTAGAGCTTGGCCTTGGTTTCCAGGCCGCTGCCCGCGACCTCGGGCGGGCGCACATTGCCGTCTTCGATGACGGCGTCGTCGCCGAAGCCGCCGAACGGCTGGAAGACCAACGGATAGGTCTCGGTGCCGCCCAGTTGCAGCCCCGCCGCCAGATGCAGGCCCAACAATTGGCCGCCGTGGGGGCCGTGACGTTTGGGCGACCAGCCCAAATCTTGCGCCATTTTAACGATGCGGATGAATTCCGTCGGCCCGTAACAAAGCGACGGGTCGAACTGCAACCAATCACGATCCGACCGCATGCCCCCATGGCGCAAAAGGTTTCGCGCGTCGGTCAGGGAAAACAGGTTTTCGCCGACAGCGATCGGTCCCGGATAGGTTTGGCAAATTTCCGCATGGGCGGCGAAATCCAGGGGATCGACGGGCTCTTCGAACCACGCCAGACCGAAGGGCGCCATGGCGGCGGCGTATTCGAGCGCCGTTTCGGGCCTGAGCCCGGCGTTGGCGTCGACGGCCAAGTTACTTCCTGCCCCGACGACTCCGAGAACGGCTTCGATGCGTTTCAAGTCGTCGGCCAAGGGCGCGCCGCCGACTTTCATTTTCATCAACGTATAGCCGGCGTCGCGGTAGCCTTGCATCTCGTCGGTCAGCCCTTCGATGCCTTTTTCGGCGTCGTAATAACCGCCGCCCGGATAGACCGGGACTTTTGCATCGAAGCGGCCTTCGTTGTAACGCTCGGCGAAGAGGCGGTAGAGCGGCTTTTCCAGGGTCTTGGCGACGGCGTCCCAGACGGCGGCGTCGATGGCGCCGACGGCAAACGCCCGTTCGCCGTGACCGCCCGGCTTTTCGTTTTTCATCATGCAGGCGTGAATGCGTTCCGGGTCGAGGATACCGCCGTCATCAAGCAGCGTGTCGGGCTCGGCGTCCAGGATGCGCGGGATCAACCGTTCGCGCAGCACGCCGCCCTGGGCGTAGCGGCCGTTGGAATTAAAGCCGAAGCCGACGACGGGTTTTCCGTCGCTGAGCGCATCGGTGAAGACGGCGACGACGCTGATCGTCATCTGCGAAAAATCGATGACGGCGTTGGCGATGGACGAGCGCATCGGCGCGCTGGTCTCGACGATCTTGGTGATGCGCATGGATGACGCCCCCCCGGCCCGGCCTTCCCGTTGCGGGCTCTAAGCCCCTTCGGCCAACAAGCGGCGCAGCACGTATTGCAGGATGCCGCCGTGCAGGTAGTAGTCGACCTCGTCGACGGTATCGATGCGGCACGTCAGCGTAATATCTTCGGACGTTCCATCTGCGCGGGTGATTTTGGCGGCGACGTCCATGCCGGTTTTGATGCCGCCTTTCAGCCCGGTGATATCCCAGACTTCGGTGCCGTCCAGTTTCAGCGTATCGCGGGTTTGCCCGTTCTGGAATTCCAGCGGCATGACCCCCATGCCGATCAGGTTGGAGCGGTGAATGCGCTCGAAG
>JABMOY010000055.1 GCA_013203955.1 Rhodospirillales bacterium
CAGATGAGCCAGATCCTCCTTTAGATCAGGCCGTTGATTGTTCCAATTTATATGACGACGGACACGCCAAGCCGGGTCTGGACCTCGCTTACGGGATAGGAACTCGAATCGTCCCGCAGTTGGCGCACCACATCCGCCTTGGCGGCGGTTGCGGGCGGCAGATCGACATCCGCCAAGTGCAGGGGTTCAGCGCCCTCGATGAAACAGCCGTCCGAACAGTTGAAATATTCCCGGCCATCGGAAAGCTGGTGAATGGCTTCCCGAAACCCGGTCAGGGAATCGTAAAAGATGATCGTCGTCATCACCGTGCCGCCGAAGTTGGCCGGCATCTCGATACTGAAGTCCTGCAACACTAGCCCCATGGAGCCAACGGCGTGATGGCGGTCCGGGTTGCGCGCGCCTAAGTCCATGCCGAAGAAATAGAACCGCCGAAACCCCGACCATTGAGCAAAGCTCAGCCCGGCGTTGCCGACGGCCGGCGAGGAGCCGATCAAGGTAGCGCTGTCGGGAGGGTTGAAAAGGTAGCGGGGTGTTTGCCCGTCGCGGAAATAAAGCGTCGCCGATCCGAAACAGCGGATGATTTCCTCAGGGCAGGTGACGGCCGCGACCAGATGAATCCGTTGCGTTTCCGCCGCGCCTTGCAGGTAGGCGTAAATATCGTCGAAATCGGGATAGAAGTTTTCACTTTCCACTTGGAAGTCGGGGACAATGCCGTTTTTCAGCAGCGGCTGCAGGGCGGTGCCGACGGAAACGATGACCGCCTGGTCTTGGTTTTCCTTGATCAAGTCGATGGCGCCATCCAGTGATGGCCCGCTGCCGCAGAGAAAAACCGGCATATCCAATTCCCGGTCCGGCGGCGAGGACTTGTAAAGGCGCGAATGGCCGGCGGACAGGTTGGCATAAGCGTTCCGGATCATCAGCGTTTCGTCGTAATAACTTCCCAGGTCGTTGAACACGTCCACCAGTTCGTTGCCCAGGCGGGAGACGACGTCGTTGTTGAACGGGTTGTCCAGAGCCTTGACGTAATACCCGCCGTCCATGGCGCAGGCATTGTCCCCCCTGAGCGCCAGCTTGATGCCCGTGCAGGTGTTGGCGACGTTGGGGTCACAGACGATTTCGATCCGTCGCCCGCTGTCATCGAAGGCTTTGTAAAGGGCCGCCCAGTCGTAGGTGAAAAGCGAGTGGTAGATCATTTCGGGCACCGGTTCGACCAGCACTAGGGTATGGCAGCCGCTTTGTTCGACCATGCGGTCGATGTGAGCGCCGAGCCCGATGCCGAGGATAATTAAAAAGAAGGATTTCTGGGCTGTCAGGCCATCGCTGATTTTGACATCCGCCTTGCCGCAGGCTTCGGTCAGGTTGCCGATGAACCGCCCCGCTTCGTCGTCGCCCATATTCGGGTTCGGGTGGGCTAACCCCAGGCGGGCGGGATGCCGCCAGTACTGTTCAACCATCTGGTCAAAATAGGCGTCGTGCCGGCCGCCGAAGATCGGGTTGCCGCCGGCGACGAGGTCCGTTTCACCGTTGTCCAGGGTGGTGAGCGAGCCTTCGGGGTGGAAGTTTTTTAAAAAGTTGTATAAAACGGGCACGCGCTCTTGGAACATTTCCATGTTCCGTTCAAACATTTGCTGCGAATGAACCGTCGCCATTGGTGGAAACCCCCGTGTCACGGCGCCCGGGACGACCGTTTGCAGGCCACCTTAGCCCTGTTGTATAAAAAACCCTGGCGGCATTTTCCAGGTAATTCGCTAAAATAATCTGAAGGCCCCGCCCCTTCGGTAAAAGAGCGGGAAGACTAAGATGACGGACACCTCCATTCTTTTCCTGCAGAACGCCCGCAGCGCGTCGAACGCCTTCAATTCCTCGCTTCTCGATTATATCGCCACGGTAACCCAGGCCACAATTGGCGTTGATGAAATAACTTCCTCGGATAACCCGAACCTCAGCCATGACTGAAAACGAGACCGCCCTCGTCGAGGCCCTCACAAAAGCGGTTACCCTGCACGGTGAAGGACGTGTGGCCGAGGCCGAAGCCGCTTACCAAGCGGTTCTCGACATCGACCCGGACCAGCCTGACGCGCTTAACCGCTTGGGTTTCATGGCCTTTGAACAAGGTAATTCGGAGAAAGCCGTTTATTTAATTTCACGGTCCATTGCCGTCAACCCCGAAAACCCCGCCTATCACGTCAACATGGGGATCATACAAAAAAAACTTCAACGACTGCCGGAAGCCCTGGAATGTTTCCAAAACGCCATGGCCCTGAGACCCGAAGACCCGAGCAATCCTTGCCATGTGGCTGAAACCCTGAGACTTCAGGAAAAATACCCGGAAGCCGAAGTTTTTTACCGCCAAGCCATTGAGATCAAACCGGACTTTTTTTCCGCAATTCACAACCTTGGTGTTGTGTTGGAGGAACAGGGCCGGACCGAGGAAGCCGAGGCCTCTTACCGAAGGGTTCTGGAAGGCGGGGGCGAAGCAGCGCCCGTGCTCTATAACCTTGGCAACGTACTGAAAGACCAGCACCGCGCCGATGAAGCCATCGCCGCCTATAAGCGGGCGGTAGAACTGCAGCCCGATTTTGCCGAGGCCCGCGTTCACATGGCCTTTGCGCGATTCTTAAAGGGTGATTACGCCGCCGGGTGGGACGATTACGAATGGCGGTGGAAAATCCCGGCATTTACCAGCCCGCCCCGGGCGTTTGATCAACCGGCGTGGGACGGAACCCCGCTTGAGGGCCGAAAGATTCTGCTTCATGCCGAACAAGGGTTCGGCGACACCTTGCAATTCGCCCGTTATGCCAGGGTCGTTTCGGGTATGGGTGGAAAAGTCATCCTTGAATGTCAGCCGGCTCTTAAACGGCTGATGGAGACTTTGTCGGAAACCGAAGAAGTCGTTGCCAACGGCGATGCCCTGCCCGCCTTCGATTGTCATGCGCCGCTGTTAAGCGTTCCCGGCCTCATGGGCGCGACACTTGAAACGATACCCGCCGATGTGCCCTACCTGGCCGCCGAAAAGGAGCTGGCGGATAAATGGGCCGGGCGGTTTTCCAGTTTTAAGGGCATAAAAATCGGCATCGCTTGGCAAGGAACGGCGGAAAAACGAGGAACCCAGTCCCGCGCCTGCCCGTTGTCCCAATTCCAACCGCTTTTTGATAACCCCGACATCGAACTTTTCAGTCTACAAAAAGAGATACCCAGCGAAGACCGTCCCTTGCCGGACGGTGTTGCGGACCTTTCTCCAGAGTTAAATGATTTCGCCGACACGGCGGCGATCATGAGTTCCCTCGATCTCATCATCAGCATCGATACCGCCATCGCCCATCTGGCCGGCGCCTTGGGCCTTCCGACAGGGCTTTTGCTGTCAACGGGGGGCGACTGGCGTTGGCTTATGGAGCGGCTGGACAGCCCTTGGTATCCGACGATCAAAATCTTCCGCCAACCCCGGGAAGGTGATTGGGGCGGTATTTTCGATCAAATTTCCGCAGACGCCGCCAACTGGCCCGGCTGAAAAGCCGAACACAGCAAAAACTTCCTTTATTGCCGGTCAAAAATTGCCGAGTAGGCGCCTTTTCCATCTCGGAAAAGCGTCTTTTTAGATACATTTTCATTTTACTTCAATGAGTTATCTGTTTTCCAAAAAGTTGGCCCAACCTTTGCTGGTAAAGGGCGGAACCAAGTGTTTTGGAGAAACCACTGCTCTCGGAGATTTGTTGACATGGACAACCTAGCGATCAAAACCAATCCTTTAGCCGAAACTGCCGCCGCCAAGGCCGCTGGCAAAGATGAAGCCAATGCCTTCGCCGGTTTGGCGGGCTCATTCAAAAATCTTTTGAGCAGGGCCGGGATTCACATCGACGACGGTTTCTCCACGCTTGCCAGTTATACCGGCGCCAGCGCCGCCCTTGAACGGTCCGAACGGCCCCTTCCGGCGGAAGATTACGGCAAAGATCAGCCGGCCGACCGCCAGGACCGGGTCGACAACAGCTCGCGTAACGACGACAACGACAATAATCAGTCCGGCACCCACCGCGTTGACCGTGAAAATGATTACGGCCGCGACCACGGCGGCGAACACCGCGAAGAACGGGGCGACACCCGCGACGCCGATCATAGCGAAAGCCATTCTCATGATTCTTCCGGTGAGCAAGGCGACGAAGCCGCCGCCCCCGAAGAAACATCCGGTAATGACGAGCAAGGCGACAGCCAGGATACGGCTTCGGACGATGGCGAGACCGGCGATAATGAAAGCGCGTCAACCGAATCCAATGATGAAACCCAAACTGCAGGCGATGAAACCACCGGCCAGGAAGGCGAAACGCAAACCAGCGGCACCGAAGCCCAAGCCACCGGCCCCGTCGCTTCCACCGAAGAGACAAATTCAGCCTTAAACAGCTTGCTGGCCGGCGGAGCGTTAAGCGCCGAAGGTCAAGCATCCGAGCAGGGCAAGGTCAGTTCTGGCGACGGCATCGCCAAGGCAACGGCTAACGTTTCAGGCACGGCAACGGAAAAAGGCGCCTCGCAAGGCTTGGAAAACATGGCGGCCAAGGCCGTTGAAAACATTTCCAAGGATGCGCCGGGCACTGACGGCAAGGACAAAGGCCCACAGGATAACCACCAGTCCCAAGGCCAGGCCAATGCCAGCACCCAAGCCAAAGGCGTTGCCAACGTGCAGTCCGCAATTGTCGAGGAAGCCGCAACTGGGGAAACCGCCACCACCGTCCAAGTCCAGGCAGCCGGACTGGCCAAGGCCATTGGCGACGGCAACCGGACGCAGATCAACGTCAACGTGACCAACGAATCGCAGAACCTGACATCGAAACCGGGTCAGGCGTTGACCCCCAATGCGGTGCTCAGCACGGAAAGCAACAGCCAATCGGCAAACAGCCAGAACGCCAATACCCACAGCCAGACTGGCGGCGCCCAGAATGCAACCACCCAGGCGCAGCAAGCCCAAGCCGCTGCCGCCCAGAACCAAGGCGCCCAGAATCAGGCCACCCAAGCCGCACAGGCCACCGATGCCAAAGGCCTAGCGCAAGCGCAAACCGTGGCCAGCGCGTCCGGCAGCGCCAACCATTCCGCCGGCGAAGGAACCGTTCAAACGGCTTCGGCGACATCAACCGGCAGCCAGCAAATGCAGCAGGCGCAAAGCCAATCCGCCGCCAATCAAGCGAATAATGCGCCAAAAGCCTTCGGCACCACCCATTCCGTCATCGATCAGGTTTCGGTCAAAATCACCAAGGCGATCCAGGCCGGCAGCGACAAGATCACCATCCAGCTTCGTCCCGCCAATATGGGACGCGTCGAAGTTAAAATGGAATTGACCCATGACAACCGGCTGATGGCCGTCGTCACTGCCGACACCAAGAACACTTTGGATCTGCTGAAAAATGACGCGGGCGATCTTCAACGCGCCTTGCAAGAAGCCGGTCTGCAGACGGATGCCGGCGACCTCAGCTTCAACCTTCGCGGCCAGGAAACCCAAGCCGATGAGGGCGACGGTTCGCCCACGGGGGGGCAGCCGGAAGACGAAGATTTAGCCGATGTTGATAACTCGATCGTCGAAGACGCCGTTATCGCAGCCGACGGCTCGATCATTTCCAACGGCCGCATCGACGTAAGGGCTTAACCGAACGCTTCAAAAGCGTTCAGGAGTAAATTAGATGCCTATCGAATCAGTAAGTTCAGCGACCCAGACGAAATCACAAGCGGCAGGCGCAACGCTGGCCGGTAATTTCGATCAGTTTTTGAACCTGCTGGTAACGCAGATCAAGAACCAGGACCCCCTGGATCCGCTGGACGCCAACGAGTTTACGTCTCAACTGGTTCAATTCGCCAGCGTCGAACAGCAAATTTTCCAGAGCAACCTGTTGGAAAAACAATTAAGCCTGGAAGAAAACAATCAGGTTGCAAACCTGGTCGGCTTTATCGGCATGACGGCCGAGGTCACCGGCAAAACGATGCCCCTGGAAGGCAGCAAGGGAGAATTCACCTACACCATGCCCGCGGGCGCGACAAAGGGCGCCATCATCATTACCAACAGCGCCGGCGCAACCGTTTACAACGGCGAAGTCGACTTAACGCAGGGCAAACACGCCTTCAATTGGGACGGCAAAAGCGAAGGTGGCGCACTCCAGCCCGATGGTGCTTACAACGTGCTCGCCAGCGCCACGGATGTTAATGGCAAACTGTTGGATATTACGCATTCTGTCTTTGGACGCGTCACCGGCGTCAGCGTAGAAAATAGCGATATCGTTCTGTTCATGGGCGACGATATCACCGTCACCCAGGATAAGCTTCTGTCGGTGAAGGAAAGCAAGCCGGCCGTATAAAAGATTTTTTAAAACCAGGCGGCTAAACGCCGTTCTTGAACAAAATTTAGAGAATTAAGGCCGGTCCATCGGCCAAATGAACGAAGGAGAAAGATTATGACATTGTTTGGTGCATTGAGCTCTGGTGTTTCCGGGCTAACCGCTCAATCGAGCGCGATCGGTGCTATTTCCGATAATATCACCAACGTCAGCACGGTCGGGTACAAGAACACCCAGGTCGATTTTCAGACCCTTGTGACCAAGCAGACCTCGGCGACGTTCTTCTCAGCCGGCGGCGTGCAGTCCAAGCCACGCCAAGATACCGGCGTCCAGGGGTTGTTGGCGTCTTCGTCTTCCGCGACCGATATCGCCATCTCGGGTTCGGGCTTCTTCGTCGTCAACGAAGCTTCCCAGCCGACCATCAACAACGAATTCCTGTTCACCCGGGCCGGTTCTTTCTTCCAGGATAACGATGGCTTCCTGCGCAATACCGCGGGCTTCTTTCTGCAGGCGTGGCCGACAGATGCCGCCGGTGTCGTTGTCCCGGCCAACACGAGCCTGCTCGTTCCCAACCAGAACGTTATTTCCACGGACTTCCTGGAAACGGTCAACCTCAACCGGGTCGGTGGCACGGCGGCGGCGACCAGCTCCATCGCCATCGGCGCCAACCTGCCGTCCAATGACGCCTCGGGCGTTGAGCGGAAAACCGACGTGCAATTCTTCGACTCGTTGGGTAACGCCACTTCCATGAGCCTGATTAAAACCAAGTCGACCGTCGACAACAAGTGGGACCTGACCATCGACCCGCCCCCAGGCACGGCCGTCATTTCGCTCGAAGACGCGGCCGGGCTTGTTTACGACAGCGTCGGTCAACTTGAATTCACCGCGCGCCCGACCGAAGGTTCCAACGTCGTCATCGACGGCATCACCTACGAAGTCGACAGTAGCGGCTCCGTTGTCAACTCGGCGACTCTCAGGCGCTGGGACACCTCGTCCAACACGACCATCGCCCAGGACGTCGCCGACCTGATCACCGCCGTGCAGGCGCAAGATTCCGACTTCGTCGCCGCCGAAGGCCGGATCACGCTAAACCCCGCCGACACCAGTAAAATCCTGTTCAAGGCCAAGGGCGTGGACGCCATCGTCGTCGACCCCAGCAGCCTGCTGGCGTCCACCGGCTCCGGCGCCACCAATCAAACGACGTCGTTCTCGGTGAAAAGGCAAAACGATCTCTATTCCGATGAAACGCACATTCGTTTTCCCGCCCTTCCGGCGAGCGGCGACACCATCGTCGTTAACAGCATCACCTATACCTTCCAGACTAGTGAGGTTACTGCCGATAACGATACGACCATTCGCGCCGATTCGACAATTGCCAATGCGGTAGCCGACTTGGAATTATCCATCGAAGCCAATGATCCGGAATTCGCCGCCACCTCTGTCCGGGTGCGGGCAACCAACCAGAACGCCTTCGTCGGCATCACCAACGACACCCTGGTCTTAAAGTCAAAAGCCAACGGCAATTCCTATAACGTTACCTTTACCGGCATTGCACCGACCGATGCCCTGAAGACGCCAGCGGTCTTGTCCTCGCCGACCGCCATAAGCACTGCTTATGCCATCAACTTTAGTTCCAGCGGCATCCCGGCCTCCTTTAACGTCGCCAAGTTTGAAATTGTCGACTTCACCAACGGCGCCGCGGACATGGACGGCGGCACGGGGTCGGCCAGCAAGATCACGCTCGACCTGGGCACCGTCGGCGAATCCAACGGCATGACCCAATTCGGCGGATCGTTCACCCCGGTCTTCATCACCCAGAACGGTTCGCAGTTCGGCACATTCGCCGGCGTCACCTTCTCGGCCGACGGAATTGTGACGGCGCTGTTCGATAACGGCGAAACGCGACCGGTTTATAAAATTCCGATCGCCAGCTTCGTCAACGTCAACGCCCTGGGCGGGCGGACGGGCAACATCTGGAATTCGACCCAGGGTTCCGGCGACCCCACCCTTCGTGTGGCCGACAACGGTCCCGCCGGTCAGATCGTCCAGTCCACGCTTGAACAGTCCACCGTCGATATCGGTACAGAGTTTACCAAGATGATCGTCGTGCAAAGGGCCTTTTCCGCCGCTGCCAAGATCATCACGACGGCCGATGAAATGCTCGAAGAACTGCTCAGAACGAAACGTTAATAACCAGTTCCACAACCCACCGTCCCAACCCACCGGGCCCGGTACCTGCAGAAAATCGCAGGTACCGGGTCCACCCTTCTTTTCGGGGCCTGTCTTTTGGGGGCGGCTATGGAAAGCGTTCGTTAACCTTGTTCCTTAGGTTTTTTTTAAGGGCCAGGGGTTAGGCTCTGCGACAACCACTAAGCGTTGAAAAAAGAGCAACCAACCAGGGTAATGACTGAACACAAGGCACATAATCCAAGCCATCCCCATGGCCGCACACAGGGCTCCGAAGCGCTCAGCCCGAACGGCAAAATCATGACTCTTGACGATCTTCCTCCGGCTGGAACCGAACGGTGGGTCATTCGCCGCAAGGCCGAAGTCGTCGCCGGCGTGCGCGGTGGCCTGATATCGTTATCAGAAGCATGCCGGCGCTACCGGCTGTCGGTGGATGAATTCAAATCGTGGGAAAAGCTTTTGCAAAGGCACGGCTTGCCTGGCCTGCGCGTTACCCGGTCCAAGAAATACCGCCGGCCTTCCCTCCCGAAGAACGGCAAGAGCATTTCCCACAAAGGTTTATGAGCGCACAGCCCCGTGGCACTGCTTGAACTTGCGCCCGGAACCGCAAGGGCAAGCTTCGTTTCGGGAAATCCTTAAAAGCTCCGGAAAATTTCTGTCTGCCGCCGCCGTTATCGAGGTTACAGGCGGTGGCTTCTTCAGCTTAGGCCCACAAAGCGTTGCGATGGCTGTTTCCTTCAATTCGTCCAAACGGTTAATGAATTCCTCGCGCATGATGCCACCCATGACTTCCACTTTTTCGCGCTCGCCAACCCGCGCTAGGTAGTATTCAAAGAAAATCAGCATAGCCATCAGCGTGCCCCGGAAAAGCATGCAGGCCGTGGTGGCCGGACCCTTGGGCGGGGGCGCCGCATATCCAAGCTCCGGCTTGAGTAGCCCCATCAAGCGGGTCATGTAACGTTTATCCTCGAAATTCTCAATTTCCCTAAGGCTAGCGATTACGCCGTCCATGTAGCCTTCGATTTCCCGAGACAGGACATCCCCCTTTAGACAATCCTTCAAACGATCACTGGGATAAGGGGCATAACCGGTCTTAATTTCATTGATGGTTAGCCGCTTGTCGGCGCCCTTTTTCTTAAGGGACAGGCTTTCCGGGCGGGTTGGAATTGCGCCGTCAATAAAGGCGCCGTCACTGCAATTGAAATACTTCCGGTCTTCACCAAACTTACCGATAGCCCCGATAAGAGCGGCCCTGGCGAAAACAAGACCTGGGGTTGCCTTTAGTTCGCCGCCGAAATTCGCTTTGAGGGGAATATGAAATTCATTTACCTCCATTTTCGCCACTTCCGGCAATTCCACTTCCGCCGATTCCGGCGTAAAATGATGGCTGTCTTTGGCGTGATGTTTTTCCGTTTCGTGCGCGCCCATATCCACGCCAAACAGATATATTTCCCGAAACCCCGACTCTTGGGCAAAACTTAGGCCGGCATTGACCACCGTCGGCCCTCCTTGCTGGAGGCTTGATTCATCGGAATCACAAAACAGCGGGAAAGTGCTGAGTGAATGGCGGAAGAAAAAAACAATGTCGTCAAACGAGTCAAGCGCGCCGGGATCAATCGTCGAAGAAACCAACAGGCAAATGGATGAAAGATTGTGATCCCGGGCAACTTGGGAAACCAGGGGGGACACCCCAAAGTTTTCCATTTCGATTTGAAAATCAGGCTGAATGCCATTGAGGATCAGCGGGCGAAGCGCCGACCCGCACGAAACGATAACGGCGTTTTCGGCATTTTCCCGAATGACATCAAAACTGGCGTCAAGGGAAGGGCCGCTGCCAATGACAAAAACGGGCGCCTGACGCTTTTGATCGGGTGTTCGTTGATAAATTTTGGCGTTGGCCGCTTCAAGATTCTGAAAAGTATTCCACATCATTAGGGTTTCATCGTAAAAGAACCCTAGGCCACTAAAAACAAGACTTGCCTTTTTAGTAAGGTCGGCCATCACGCTCTTCGCCAGGTGAGAGTGATGATGTACAAAGCAAGTGAACCCATCCGCCGAACAGGGATTGGTCCGCCTTATTGTCCTCCAGATATTTCCCGAAATCTCATTGGCATCATCTGCGAAAATGAAGTCCACATAACCGTCCTGGGCCTGTACGTCGCCAATCAACTTGATCCAGTCGCAGGTTTCGAGTGAATGCCAAAGGAATTCGATTTCCGGCTCGATCAGGATGATGCTTAACCCGTTGGTTTTCTTGATCAACGGCTCAATATGTAGGCCGAGCCCGATGCCTAAAATGACCAGAAAATAGGAATTGGGGGTAGCGGGTTCTTCGAAAAACCTAATTCCTTCGTCGTTGGCACGGCGGAGCGAGGCATCCAGAAAATCGAACGTATAGGCGTCGACGCGATCCCTTTCCGGGGCTTTGTTGGTAAAGCGGATGTTGGTTCCCGGCCCAATCGTCCCTTTTTTGGGGGGATCCTCCGCAAATTCTGGCCTAAGGACCGAGCGGTCGTTTTCCGTCAGGTCCGCAATACCTTTCTCATCGAAAACCAGATGGTATTTCGGGTCAACAGCGGCCAGCCGTTGAAAAACGGAGTCCGGCATCATACGCCGGAAAAGCTCTAAATTTCTGATTTTCAGCTTGGCTCTGTCAGGCGCCGCCATGAAAGGACCTTTTTAATGACGCATCCACGAAAAGGGGGAGTTGTTTTTATTGTGCCCAAAGGGACCAAAAACCGCAAATGAAGCATATCGGACCATTAAAAATAATCAGGTAGGCAAAAATTGCCCATCTGTTAACTTCTTATTCACGAACCCGGCTCTAGCATGGGCTTTCAAAGAAGGGATCGCGGCCAAGGTGGGACAAGGCGGCGGTCGAATTCCTTCTAATTAGCACTTCTTGGACGGGGATTTGGTGGTGGACACACTTATTCACGCAATTCGAAATTTGGGAGCCATGCGGCTGGCCGTCATGGGAGCCGTGCTGCTTGGCATGATCGGTTTTTTCATTTTTCTGGCGACTAGGCTAGGAACGCCGAGTATGGCCCTTTTGTACGGTGAATTGGACACTCAGGATTCGGCATCGATCGTCAATCAGCTGGAAGCCCAGAAGATTCCCTATGAGATCCGGCAAAATGGGGCCCAGATTTTGGTCCCCGGAGATAAGGTGCTGAGGCTTCGCCTTACGATGGCAAGCCAGGGCCTGCCGTCCGGCGGCTCCATTGGTTACGAGATTTTTGACAATCAGGAATCCATCGGCACCACCAATTTCGTTCAAAATATCAACCTTGTCCGCGCCCTTGAAGGCGAATTGGCGCGCACCATTCAGACCCTTTCAGCGGTAAAAAGCGTCCGCGTTCATCTGGTTTTGCCGAAACGCGAACTTTTCAGCCGGGAAAAAAATCAGCCCAGCGCTTCAATCACTTTGCGGATGGCCGGCGCCATTCAGTTAGAAAAAGGCCAAATCGCTGCTATCCAGCATTTGGTCGCCGCCGCCGTTCCCGGCTTGGCACCGACCCGCGTTTCCATCGTCGACATCAGTGGCAAGCTTCTGGCCCGCGGGTTCGAAGAAGATCCCGCCACGACGTTGACTGAAAAAGCCGGCGAACGGCGCCGTGCCTTCGAGACCCGGGTCGCCCGAACCATCGAAGACCTCCTTGGAAAAACCGTTGGCCACGGCCGGGTTCGGGCCGAAGTCAAAGCCGAAATGGACTTCGACCGGATCAGCACCACCGATGAAAAATTCGACCCCGAAGGACAAGTTGTGCGCTCAACACAGTCCATAGAGGAAACAAACCAAAGCCGCGATGCCGAAGGATCGGCCCCGGTTTCGGTTGGCGCCAATCTTCCCGATCCTAATGCCGCTTCGGGCGAATCTACCTCCAGCACCGCCGCACAAAGCCGTACCGAGGAAACCGTCAATTTCGAGGTGTCTAAGAAAATCATCAACCACGTTCGCGAATCGGGCATTATCAGACGACTGTCCGTGGCCGTCCTTATTGACGGAGTGCGCGGCCGGAACCAAAACGGCGAACCCACTTACCAGCCCCGTAGCGAAGCCGAAATGGAATTGCTGGCGACCCTGGTTCGAGGCTCAATCGGTTTCAACGCCGACCGGGGCGATACGGTGGAAGTTATCAATATGGAATACGCCGAAGCCATCGAAGAAGAGCAGGAACTCGAATTGTTCTTCGGGCTGGACAAGAACGACCTCCTGAGAATGGCGGAAATCCTTGTTCTTAGTATTGTCGCCATCCTGGTCATCCTGCTGGTGGTGCGCCCCTTGGTTTCCAGAGCCTTCGAAAGCATTCCATCGGCGGCAGCGGCCGGCGAACGCCTTCTCGCCGATCAGGCTGCTGCTGCGGCGGCGGCCCTGACGGCTCCCGGCGTGCAAGCGGAAGAAGAACAATTTGAAGAACTGATCGATATCGACCGGGTCGAAGGAAGGGTGAAGGCTTCATCCGTCAAGAAAGTCGGCGAAATTGTCGAAAAACACCCGGAAGAAGCGCTCTCCATCATTCGTTCCTGGATGTACCAGGAAACCTGATAAAGGCCTCGTTCCATGGCACGTATGAAAGACGATTACCGAGCACTGACGGGCCCCCAGAGGGCGGCCGCCTTCATGCTATCGATCGGGCCGCAGCAGTCGGCAACGCTGTTCGAGCGTATGGACGACGAGGAAATCCGTGAACTTTCCCAGGCGATGTCCGGCTTGGGATCCCTCTCGTCCAGTATCGTCGAGCGATTGTTCGTGGAATTTGCCGATCAACTGTCTTCGGCCGGCGGCCTGGTCGGGTCATATTCGTCCACGGAACGGCTTCTGACCGGCGCTTTATCCGAAGAACGTGTCAGCGCGATCATGGAAGAAATGCGCGGCCCCGCCGGTCGCACCATGTGGGACAAGCTCGGCAACGTCAACGAG
>JABMOY010000056.1 GCA_013203955.1 Rhodospirillales bacterium
GATCACAGAGGACACAGAGAAGAAAAAAGAGAAGAAATAAGGAAATACGCCGGAGGCGCGAAAGAGTTTATCCACCTTCTCTTCTTTATTTATCTTTCTTTCTCTGTGCTCTCTGTGGGCTCTGTGGTTCATTTTCTTAGGCCTTTCCGGCGTTATGGAAAATCCAGAATGAATGTACGCATTTGTGGACAAACCTATTCTTCAATACTGTCCGGCAACTCGCGGGCGGCCCTGCCGGGAAGCCGGGCCTGTAACTCGACGGCGCGGGTGGCGGCGGCGTAATGGTGGTCTTCCAGGGCGCGTCGATAGACGGCTTCCAACTTACCGATCAGCACATCCCGATGGTGGCCGTTTTCACGCGCCAGATGCGCCTGGATTTCACTGATACGAACGCCGATGCGCCCCATCGCCAATAACGGTAGCCCTGCTTGCGGGCCGATCTGGGAGAATACCCGGCTTCGTGCGCCGACCCGGCGGCATTGGCCGACAGCACATAGTTCTGACAGAACCGTTCCTGGCGCGCTTTCAATTTTTGGCCGGGCAGTTTGTGGCCTTGTGATTCAAGTGGGGATTCAGCCGGGGATTCAGCGGTGGATTCAGAAGGGCTTTGAATGGGTTTTTCGGGCGGCAATGAATTCATGATATTATACCTCTTTATTAGACACTATAAGGGAATAATCTCATAATTAAGGCAAATTATCAAGAAAAATTAGAACAAAAATCGAACATTTTTGGCGGGCATGGGGAATGAATGGATGGAAGGCCAATTTGAAGCGGGAAAAGGCAAACCTGCGAATGTCCGCTTTCGGGGGTAAAGCAGACGTATTTCACTACGGCTCAAAGAGTCCGTTAATAGCCATAAGCGGACATGCGACCATGAGCACAAATGTCCGACCAGACGAACGGGGGAAGCGATGGATGAATTTGGTCATTTCGGGTCTATCGGCGGCGGTGTTTGCATGGATGCTTGGGGCGTTGGCCCGTTCGTGGTCGAAGTCGGTAAGCAATCTTTCCGGTTTGAAGATAGCGACCGTTTTGGCCCCTCCATCATTAATAAAAACGGCGAGTTCAAGGCGAAGCAGCCCGGCGAAAGAAGCCCATTCTGGACCGCCCACCGCCAATGGAGAAAGCAGGGGCGGCGCACGAAAGATGATGGCGTGACCTGCATTTACGAAGGCCCAAAACCAACATTCTACCGCAAGGTTGGCCGGAAGAATTTAATTGTTGAGGACGGCGAAGAAGGCGGCGACTTCATTGAAATTCAGTCGTCCCTCAAGGAGACGAAGTAATGCTAGGTGCTTTTATAGATGAAATACCGTTGCCCGGTGTGGCTGTTTTCAGGGGGGATTACCTGATGCTCGCCACCTACAACCGTGTTTTCAACATAGGTAAATCCCTGCCCCGGCCCGGTCGCCAGGGACGATCCGACGGCTTCAAGGATTTTGGCCGTGCCATTGTGCTCGTAGTCCATCGTGCCGTCGTCGGCGTCAACAGCGATAGCCATGGTGAAGGAGACTGCCAAAAGGGCAGCCACGTACCTCTTGGAAATATGATCAAGGACGACCGGCTCGGTTTCTCTAGAATCTTCCATGGCGTAAATATAAGCGCGTCCCGTGCTGGCCACAAGTGGGTAGAAAACCAAACAATCCCCAGTCCATTAACAAAAATGGAGCCGCGTAAGTGCGTGTAATATCTGACCAATTGCGAGTTTTGTCTGAAACCGCGCCTTTTTTGCTGTATGCTTTTGACCCCTATTTTACGGGATTAAAAGCAACTGAGGAAAAGGTCATGTCAGAGGAAAACAACGAACTTGAGGAAAAAGAGCGTCCGATGGTTGCCTATGCGCGGGTCAGCACTGAGGACCAATTGCTAGATTTGCAGATCAACGCGCTCGAAAAGGCGGGGGTTCCGTCAGAACGGATTTATCGGGAACAGGTATCGGGGGCCAAGACAAAGCGCCCCATATTGGCCGAATGTTTGCGGTCATTAAGGGATGGTGACGTTCTTGTGGTCTGGCGGCTGGACCGCCTGGGCCGATCTGTGCCGGAACTCATAAAGATTATGGACGAATTGGAGAAACGGAACATCGGTTTCCGCAGCTTGAGTGAGTCCATCGACACCACCACGGCGGCGGGAAGGATGGTTTTTCATATGCTTGCCGCCTTCGCGGAGTTTGAGCGCAACCTTATTTCAGAGCGCACCAGGGCCGGGCTTAAAGCGGCTCGGCACCGGGGGCACAAGGGTGGGCGCAAGCCGGTGATGAACGCCAAAATGACCAAGGCGGCAAAGGCCATGCTGACCGACCCGACGACCACCATGCAGGAGGTCGCGGACACCCTCAAGGTGAGCCGCACGGCAGTCTATAACGCCCTGAAACGTGAAGGACTGCCCGCCAAGGCCAAGGCGCTCAAGAAAGCCGTGGGGCGCGCCGAACGCCACATTGAAAGTCTTGAGAAACCGGATAACGAATAGGGGGAATGGGAAATGGCAAAAAAAGATGACGTTTACATCGCGCTGATAAAATTTGTGAAAGAGAGAACGGCAGAAACAGGGCAGTTAACTTGGGACGAATGTCAGGAGTTTTTGAACGAAACTTATCGAGAATTAAGCGCAAGACCCTTACAGGCCTTAATCAACGATGTGACATCGAGACTCGAACCGCCGTATGGCGGCAGGGATCAAAATCAACGCAAACTTAGAATAGAGTCCTACTTTCACTTGCTCGAACACGAGGAATTGGAAGATGCCAGAGCTTCGTCTAGGGCAGCACTAAGGGTCGCGATCGGGGCAATCATCATTTCGATAATCATGGCCGGTATTCAGATTGCAATATCAGCCAGGATGTTTGCGGTGTGATTTATTGGGAGGGTTTTTACAACCAAACACAAACGTCCGCTTTGGGTCAAAAGCAGACATAAACGCCGGGGCTGAAAAAGGTCCGCTTTTGGGGGCAAAGCGGACATTGACTTTCGTCTGGTCAAATTTTCTCATTTTGTAACACCTGTTCACACGGTGTTCAAAAAGCCTTCATTCATCGATTACGTGGATGCGGGATGATGATCGCGTCGTAACGCCACTGGACGAAAAAAAATGGAAACGCTGAATATCCCGCAACTGATTGAAGAAATCTCACAGTTTATTACCGACTATGGTTCCCTGATGAAGGAGATCTCGCTCATCTTCGTCATCATCGCCGTGAGCTTTTTGATCAAGGCGGAACCCGATGAACCTCCTTCCCGGGATGAAAACAAAACCCCGCTTCCCTGAACGCGGCCTCTTTAATCCCCGCGCCCCCTATTCCCCCCTAGCGCCTGGCGATGTGCCAGACCGCGTCGAAACCATCGCCGCTGGTATCGCCGGGCCGGGTATCATTGGCGTATCCGTATAGGGGCTTGCCATTGTAGGCCCATTGTTTGGCACCATCGTCGCGGGTGATGATGGTCAGCCCAGGTGTCGGCTTGGCCGTATTGGTGGCGATGACCGGGGGCCAGAATACGGCGCAGAGACCGTTGCACTTCGACTTGCCGGGCGTGTCTGGATCATACGTATAGAGCGACATTCCCTTGGTATCGGTGAAGTATTCCCCGATGCCTGACTTAACGACCGTTCCCGGCCCGCCAAGCCCAATGGATATGGAAGCCGTACAGGCGCCAAGAATGCCGATCATCAAAAATCCTGCAATC
>JABMOY010000057.1 GCA_013203955.1 Rhodospirillales bacterium
ACTCTGTCTCTCCCGCGAAGTCGGGAGTCCAGATCTTGCAGTAGCTCCCGGATTCCCGCGAAGCCTGTCCTCGCGAAGGCGGGGGCGGGAATGACAGGAAAGGGGCATCAAGTTCGGCGCCTCATCCTGAGCATCGTCGAAGGAGAGGCGTCCCTTAATTTTGTCAGCTTTCCCCGAAGACGCGCTTGAAGATAGTGTCGGCGTGCTTGGCGTGGGCGTCCATGTCGAACAGCTTGGCCAGGGCGCTTTCATCCAAAAGCTTGGTCACATCCTTGTCGGCCTGCAACAGGTCGAGGAAGGCGCCCTTGCCGTCCCAGACTTCCGTGGCGTTGCGCTGCACGGCGGCGTAAGCGTCTTCGCGGCTCATGCCGGCCTGGGTCAGCGCCAGCATCACCTGTTGCGAGAAAATCAGACCCTGTAAAAGGCCTAAGTTTTTCTCCATGGCTTTGGGGTGGACCTGCAAATTGTCGATGACCCCGGCCATCCGCACCAGCGCGAAATCCAGCGTCACCGTAGCGTCGGGGCCGATCATGCGTTCAACGGAAGAATGCGAGATGTCGCGCTCGTGCCACAGCGCCACGTTCTCCATTGCCGGGATGACTGCCATGCGGACGATACGCGCCAGCCCCGTCAGGTTTTCCGTCAAAATCGGGTTGCGCTTGTGCGGCATGGCGCTGGAGCCTTTTTGCCCCGGCGAGAAATATTCCTCGGCCTCGCGCACTTCGGTTCGTTGCAGGTGGCGGATTTCCGTTGCCAGGCGTTCCACCGACGAGGCGATGACGCCCAGGCACGCAAAGAAAGCGGCGTGGCGGTCGCGCGGAATGACCTGGGTCGAGATCGGCTCGATCTTCAGGCCCATCTTTTCGGCGACATATTTCTCGACCGCCGGGTCGATCATGGCGAAGGTGCCGACGGCGCCCGATATGGCGCAAGTAGCAATCTCGGCGCGCGCCACGTCAAGCCGATCACGGTTGCGGGCAAATTCGGCGTAGAACCCGGCGAGCTTGATCCCGAACGTCGTCGGTTCGGCGTGAATGCCGTGGCTGCGGCCGATGCAGGGCGTTAATTTAAATTCCTCGGCGCGTTTTTTCAGCGCCGCCAGCAAGCTATCGATACCCGACGCCAACAGGTCGGACGCCTGCTTCAACTGCACCGCGAAACAGGTGTCGAGAACGTCGGACGATGTCATACCCTGGTGCACGAAGCGCGCCTCGGGGCCGACGTATTCGGCCAGGTTGGTCAGGAAGGCGATGACGTCGTGGCGGGTCTCGCGCTCGATCTCGTCGATGCGGTCGATGTTGAACGAGCCCTTCTCGCGCACTGCCTTGGCGGCGCCGGCGGGAATGACCCCCAATTCCGCTTGCTTGTCGCAGGCATGGGACTCGATTTCGAGCCAGATTTTAAACTTGTTGGCGGGCTCCCAAATGCCGGCCATTTCGGGACGGGAATAACGTGGGATCATGGTTCCTCAAGAACGCTAGGTGCTAAAAAAAACAAAGGCCGGGTGTTCCCGGCTCATATTGGCGAGGAAGTATTCTACAGGATTCCACCGGGTTTGGAAAATCCGATATTAATCCAAGAGTTTCAGACGGGGGCCTTCCGGTAAATCCAGAACCACGACAGCCCCGCCGCCTGGATGGCGAACATCACCCAAAAAGCCGCCTGATAGCCTTCGGGCGCATAGGAGCCCGACGCCGTGACCGGCCACAAATTGATGATGATGCCCATGCCCCACTGGACGGCGAAGGCGCCCATGAACGTGAAGACGTTGAGCCCGGTAATGACCCGGCCCGACAGCGCCGGCGCAAAGTTACGGGGCAGCGCCGCATAAGATAAAATCCCACAGGTGCCGAAAAACCCGAACGCCATCCACATCGGCAATACCGCGCCGGTCCACTGCAAGGCCATGGGGATTTGCACCACCCAGAACAGCGCCATGCCGAAAAAGGCGACATGGGTGGTCTTGACGCCGATGCGCCCCAATCGTTCGGCGATGGCGCCCATACCTAAGAACCCTGCGACCATGGCGATGCCGATCAGCAACAGATGATCGGCGACGGCATCGCGTTGCAGGCCGGCGACGTCCGATAGCCACGGCCCCGACCACAAGCTCTGGGTGCCCAAAAACATACTTTGCGACGCCACCGTCATCGGCGCGATGCGCCAGAAAAGCGGGCTGGTCAGGATTTGACGCAGCCCGGCCAGTTGGTCGCCTAAGGTTTCGGTTGAGGTTTCGGCGCCGTCCCGCTTCGGCACGGCGGCAAAAACCAGGACCGACATTGCCAGCGCCAGACCGCCGAAGACGAAGAACAACCCGCGCCAATCGGTGACGCCCAATGCCGCTTCGACCGGCACCGTGCCGGTGATGGCGCCGAGACCGCCCGCCGCCATATGCAGACCGTTGATCAAGGGAAGGCGCGAAATCGGAAACCACATGACATAGGCCTTGATCGCCGCCATCAAGCAGGCCGAGGTGCCGAGCCCGATCAAGGCGCGGCCGGCGATCAGCCCCGGCACGCCGTCGGCGGTTGCGAAGATGAAGGCGCCGAGACCCGCAAAGACCAAAAGCCCCGCTTCCATGCGCCTGGGGCCGTAACGGTCGAGCAGAATCCCCAGCGGCAGCTGGGCCAGGGCGAAGGCGAAGAAGCTGGCGCTGGTTAAAAGCCCCAGGTCCGCCGCCGTCAGGCCGAGATCGCTGACCAAGTCAGGCGCGATGACGGCGTTGACGACGCGCAGCAGGTACGACAGGAAGTAGCCCAAAGCGAAGGGGACAAAGACGCGGAGGGCGGTCATGGGCTTGGGTTCCGGGGTAGATGCCCCGGCCCTCTTGCTTCGACGATGCTCAGCATGAGGGCCTCACCTCGAGCGAAATCTGTTCCGGCCTTCTTGCTTCGACGATGCTCAGCATGAGGGCCTCACCCTGAGCCGGTCGAAGACCGTGTCGAAGGGGGGGGCGGTGGCCCGTCACAAAAGCCCCATTTCCTTGAACGACGTGTGGCCCGATTTGCACATGATTAGGTGGTCGTGCAGCACGATGCCGAGTTTGGAGCCGGCGTCCTTGACCTCAGTCGTCATCTCGATGTCGGCCTTCGACGGCGTCGGGTCGCCCGAGGGATGGTTGTGGACCATGATCACCGCCGTCGCGCCCAATTCCAGCGCCCGTTTGACGACTTCGCGGGGGTAGACCGGCGTGTGGTCGATGGTGCCGGTCTGTTGGACTTCGTCGGCGATCAAGGCGTTCTGCTTGTTCAGGAACAGCACCCGGAAGTGTTCGTTTTTTTCATACGCCATCGCCGCCCGGCAATAATCGATCAGCTTGTCCCAACTGCTGAGCACCGGTTTTTCGATAATTTCCTGGCGCGCCAGCCGCAACGCCGCCGCCTGAACGGTTTTCAGCACCTCGACGACGGCGTCGCCGGCGCCCGAGACTTCTTTTAAGCTGCCCGGCTCGGCGCTGATGATTTCCGAGAAGCTGCCGAAACGATCCATCAGCCGTTTCGCCAGCGGTTTCATGTCGCGCCTTGGCTGCGCCTGGAACAACAGCAGTTCCAGCAGCTCGTAATCAGGCAGGCCGTCCGCGCCGGTTTTCATAAACCGTTCGCGCAACCGTCGGCGATGGCCGGCGGCGTCAGTTTTGGTCTTATCGGAGGCCTTATTGGGGGGGTGGGCCACCTACTTAAACATCATAAGGCGGCCGGTCGAGCCCCGCCGGCGACTGGGTAAAGACCTCGTAGCCGTCCGCCGTGATGCCCAGGGAATGCTCGAACTGCGCCGACAGGCTGCGGTCCTTGGTCACCGCCGTCCAGCCGTCGCCGAGGATTTTTACCTCGTAGGTGCCGGTGTTGATCATCGGCTCGATGGTGAAGAACATGCCTTCGCGAAGCGCATCGCCTTGGCCGGGTTCGCCGAAATGCATGACGTTGGGCGCATCGTGGAAGACCTTGCCCAGCCCGTGGCCGCAGAAATCCCGGACGACGGCATACTTCTTTGCTTCGGCGTAGGTCTGAATGGCGTTGCCGATGTCGCCCAAGGTAGCGCCGGGCTTAACGACTTTGATGCCTTCCCACATGGCCTCGAAGGTGACGTCTATCAGTTTACTGGCCTTCACCCCGATTTTGCCGACCCCGTACATACGGCTGGAATCGCCGTGCCAGCCGTCGAGGATGACGGTGACGTCGATGTTGACGATGTCGCCTTCCTGCAATTTTTTGTCGCCGGGGATGCCGTGACAGACGACATGGTTGATCGACGTGCAGATGGATTTCGGGAAGCCCCGGTAATTCAAGGGCGCCGAGATGGCGCCGTGCGACGCGACGAATTCGTGGCACAACTTGTCCAACCGGTCGGTGGTCACCGTCGGCTGCACATGCGGCGTGATGAAGTCCAGGCACTCGGCCGCCAGTCGTCCGGCCCGGCGCATGCCTTCGAAATCGTCGGCCCCGTGGATCTTGATGTGGCGACCGTCGGAAGCCACGAAATTGGCGGTCATTTCATGCATGGGGGGATTATGCCATCTATTTCTAAAAAGCCAATGGGATGGGGGCTTTGACGTTAATTCCGTGTTTCGTCAGCGCACACCCGTAACACAGCACCTCGACCCCGGATTTCATGGCTTTCTTCAGGGCGTCTGCATAAGTGGGGTCGATATCGGCGGCGATGGTGAAGGCCGGTGCGTCGGCGCGCTGCACCAAATAGACCATCACCGCCCGGTGGCCTTCCCGCACCATGTTCGACAACTCGACCAAATGCTTGGTGCCGCGCGCCGTCACCGCGTCGGGGAATTCCACCGGTGCGCCTTTTGTTAAGTCGCGGCGCATGGTGACGTTCTTGACCTCGACGTAGCATTTGTCTCCGGACTCTTTTTCCAGCAGTAAATCGATGCGGGAATTTTCACCGTATTTGACCTCGCGGCGAAGGCTGTCGTAGCCGGCCAGTTCGGGAATACGCCCCGTTTCCACGGCCTCGGCGACGATGGCGTTGGGGAGGCTTGTATTGATGCCGACCAGCGAGCGCCCGATGCGGATCATTTCCCAAGTGAATTTGAGCTTGCGATCAGGGTTGCGGGCCGGGCTCAGCCAGACTTCCGCGCCGGGATCATTGACCGACAGCATGGAGCCGGAATTGGCGCAGTGCGCGATGACTGTGGCGCCATCTTCCAGTTCAACATCGGTCAGGAAGCGCTTGTAACGCTTGATCAGCTTGCCTTTGATCAGAGGGTCGGGGAACTTCATAAGCCAGAATGTAGGGGGTGGCAGGGCATGAAACAATGCACCGGTCGCCCCCTTTAGTTGTTTATCCCTTCGCTGGGTTGCTTTTTTTAAAATCGAATTGAAAAGAACAAAAAAAGAACATATGCTGTTTGCCGCTAATCTCATTCATCGTATAAATTGACACCTATAACGTAACAGGTTACATAAATAAGTGATTGCTGGATTTCGTCACAAGGGGCTGAGGTCCTTTTTCGAAACGGGGTCGGATCGGGGCGTCAGGCCCGAGCATGCCAAGCGTTTGCGGTTGATCCTGGCCCGGCTCCATGCCAGCCAAACACCACAGGACATGAACATGCCGGGGCTTAGGCTGCACGCCCTCAAAGGGAAACTAAAAGGCCATCATGCGGTTTCGGTTTCCGGCAACTGGCGCGTCACCTTCCGTTTCGAAGGACCGGATTCAGTCGACGTTGATTACTTGGATTATCATTAAGAGGGCACTAGGAGGGCCCCACCATGCAGATGCATAACCCGCCTCATCCCGGCGAAGCGATTAGGGAATTATGTCTGGAACCCATGGACCTGACCGTGACGAAGGCGGCCGAGGGGCTTGGCGTGACCCGCAAGGCGTTGTCGGAACTCCTCAACGGCCATTCCGGAATCTCTCCTGAAATGGCGATCCGCCTGTCCAAGGCTTTCGGCGGTAGTGCCGAAAGTTGGATGACACAACAGATGCAATACGATCTTTGGCGGGCACAACAAAATATAGGCGCTATCAAGGTCAAGGCGTTTAAGGCGGCTTGAGGGCTGTTCCCCCGTCGTTCAACGGCACACCGGCTTTCCCCCGGCCTGCGACTGGTGTAAAGTGGCGCTCACCTTAGGCCATAAGGAAAATTTTATATGACCATTAAGGTCCCCACCCTGTCGGCGATCGGCGAGGCCGAGGCCAAGCAATTCCAGGACGAAGGATACCTCGTCGTCGAAAAGCTGATCGGCGAGGCCGATGTCGAGCGCATCCGCGACCGTTTTGATCCGGTGCTTGCCGGTGATTTCGAAACCGGCGTCTATCCGGACGAATGGTATTGGCGGCCGGGCATGAGCCTGCCCGACGTCACCCGCCACATGGCCAACCTGTGGAAAAGCGATCTGACCATCGCCGGCCTTGTCGTGTCGTCCGAAATCGCCCGCGTGTCGGCGTTTCTCGCCGGCTGGCCGGGCACCCGGTTGGGCCAGGATACGCTGTGGATGAAACCGGAATTAAGTAAGGAAATTTCCCTGCACCAGGACAACTCCTTCGTCGATTTCCTCGATCCGCCGGAAATGCTGACATGCTGGGTGCCCCTGGACGACACCCAGATCGATGGCGGTACCCTGGAATACGTGCCCGGATCACACACCTGGGATCTGGTGCCGCTGCCCCGGGATTTTCATGTGCCCGAGGAGCATTATAAGAGCAAGATGCTTGTCGCCGCCGAGCGCGCCGGGATCCAAAACCCCGAAACCGTTCCCATCGAAGTCAAAGCCGGCGGCTGCGCTTTTCACCACGGCAACATCTGGCACGGCTCGGGCCCCAATCAGCGCAGTGACATTGTGCGGCGGTCGATCGGCGTGCACGCCGTTTCATCAGTTACCAAGTTCCCCGAAGAAGGCGCCGGCTACATCTACGGGCGCTACAAACGCATCGGCGATGTCAGCATGGACGAAAGCTTTTTCCCCGTGCTGTGGACGCCGGACGGCTACCGCACGCCGTTTCTCGCCGATTACTGCGCCGAAATGGCGGTGTTGTGAGCAGGCACCTTGCCTTCGCCGCCCTAGCCGCCGTCATATTCGGGACGGCCCCCGTAGCCGCCTGCGGGCCCGAGGTCGAAATCCAATTCTTCGAATCATCCAGCGACATCTTCGCCATCAAGAACTCCAGCCAGGACCCTTGGTTCTTGGTATCGCTGTCGATCCGGCTCGGCGGATCGCGCGGGCGGCTGGTGTTCGATACCGAAGACGGCGGGCCGGGGGCTTCCATGCACGAGCCGTTTGGCGTGGTTGAAGATAACGTCGGCTTCGTCAGCGCCACGCCCGTCGATGACGGGGGCGAGGAGGTCAGGCTGCTGTTTTCCGATTTCCAACCGGGGCGGTCATTTATGTTTGTTATCGACGTCGACGACCGGCTGGAAAATTCCGATTACGGCCAAGCCGTCGTCAGCGGCGACGAGATCGAAGGCGCTAACGCCGACGCCATCCTGACCACCAAGTCCGGCGCCCAAGCCAAGGCCAAGGGACGCTTCGGCAACGACGGTCGGGCGCTGTTGCGGGGCGGGCTCTGCGCATAAGGAAAAGCCATTTTTTGTGCACTGCAGCATTTTTGTGCTATACAAGCCGGGTAAATTAATATATACATATCTCCTTAATTGTTAAGAAAACCAATAACTTGTTGTTTTAAAAAGAATTAAACGTTGATTTCAGCCAAGCTTTCCCTTTCCGGCTTGGGCCAAATCGCGGCTCGGCAGGCCTTTCCTTTCCTGAACTGGATTTCCAGGGTCAACGCTAAGACTCTGCGCGCCGATATCATCGCCGCCATGACCGGCGCCGTCATTGTCCTGCCGCAAGGCGTCGCTTTCGCCCTGATCGCCGGCCTGCCGCCGCAATATGGGCTGTATACGGCCATCGTCACGCCGATTGTCGCCGCCCTGTTCGGATCGTCCTGGCATCTGGTCTCCGGGCCGACGACGGCGATTTCCATCGTTGTTTTCTCCGCCATCAGCCAACACGCCGAGCCGGGCTCTGCCGAGTTCGTGTCCATGGCGCTGACGCTGACGCTGATGGCCGGCATCTATCAATTTGCTTTCGGTTTGGCGCGGCTGGGCAAGCTGGTCAATTTCGTCTCGCACTCCGTGGTCGTCGGCTTCACCGCCGGCGCCGCCATCCTGATCGCCACCAGCCAGATGAAAAATATCCTCGGCATCGCCGTGCCCCGGGGCGACTCCTTCCTGCACACCTGGGCCGACATCGCCGCCAAGGTCGGGCTGACCAACGGTTATGTGCTGTCCATCGCGGCTGTCACCTTGGTTCTGGCGCTGATCTTGAAGAAAAGCTTTCCGAACTCGCCCTATATGCTGGCGGCCATGGTCGGCGGCAGCCTGATTAGCCTGTTCCTGAACGGCCCGTCCCACGGCGTCACCCTGGTCGGGGAAATTCCCGGCCACCTGCCGCCGTTGTCGCTGCCGGACCTTTCATTCCCGACGCTGCGCCAATTGGCGCCGCAGGCTTTGGCCGTCGCCGTCTTGGGGCTAATCGAGGCGGTCTCCATCGGCCGGTCGATTGCCACCAAGTCGCACCAACGGATCGACAGCAATCAGGAATTCATCGGCCAGGGCCTGTCCAACATGGTCGGCAGCTTCTTTTCAAGCTATGCGGGCTCGGGCTCGTTCACGCGGTCCGGCGTTAATTTTTCCGCCGGCGCCCAGACGCCGTTGGCGGCGATCCTGTCGGCGATCTTTTTGGCGATGATTCTATTGGTCGTCGCGCCTTATGCGGCGTATCTGCCGATCCCGGCGATGGGCGGTATTATCCTGCTGGTCGCTTACAAGCTGATCGATTTCACCCACATCCGCACTATTTTGCGGGCTTCCAGGCCGGAAACCGCCGTGCTGGCCGTCACCTTTTTCGCAACACTTTTGTTAGAGCTGGAATTCGCCATCTATGCCGGTGTGCTGTTGTCGTTGGTTTTGTACCTCAACCGCACCGCCAAGCCGCGCATGCCGAGCATCATCCCCTGCCCGGATACATCGCCCCGGCGTTTCATTCCGGTGGCCAACGATTCGACCCGGCGCTGCCCGCAATTTGACATCGTCGAAATCAACGGCTCGCTGTTCTTCGGCTCAGCCGAATGCGTCGCCAAGCGCCTGACCGCCATTTACCGGCGCGATGCATCGTACAAGCATGTGCTGTTGGTTGCCGACGGCATCGGCACGCTCGACGTATCGGGCGCCGAACTGCTGGTCGAAGAAGCCGAAAACTGGCGGCGGCGCGGCGGCGGGCTTTATATCAGCGGGCTCAGGCTGGAAAACCGGATGTTCCTTAAGCAGGGCGGCTATCTGGATGCGATCGGCCGCGAAAACGTGTTTTTGAATAAGAAACAGGCGGTCCCCGCGATCAAGGCCCGGCTCGACGCCGAGCGCTGCGAGAACTGCCAGCTCCGCATCTTCGCCGAGTGCCAATCCTCTTAAAAAAATCGTCTAACAATCACCCTTCGAGACGGACCTCCCCTTTCCGTCACTCCCGCGAAAGCGGGAGTCCAGGGATGCTGCTGGATTCCCGGCGGAGCCTGTCCTCGCGAAGGCGGGGGCGGGAATGACGTGAAGAAGGCGCGAATCTAGTTTTCAGCCGCCTGCTAGGACTCCTAGTTCTTATCCGGAAGCGGTTTTTCCTCGCTGCCCAAAGCCTCGGCCAAGCGCGCCTCGGTTTTCCCCGGTCCTGGGGACTGGGAAGATTATTCTTCCAGGCAATCCATGCACTGGGTGGCGTGGGGGACGGCTTCGAGGCGGGCCTCGCCGATGGGATTGCCGCAGGCGGTGCACGCGCCGTAGGTGCCGGTCTCGATGCGCTTCAGGGCGGCACTGATCTGGTCGATTTCGGCCATGGCCGCCTGACCTAAGCCTTCCAGGACTTCGTCGTCCTCCATCTCCACCGCCTGCTCCGCGAAATCGGGGTCGGGAGTTACCCTCAGTTCGGCGTCGATTTCCTTGGCCGAGGCAAAAAGCGCGGCTTTACGATCTTCGAGCCGTTTCCGTAGCTTTTCCGTGGCGGGCATGGCGACCTCCTTTAGATCAATTAACGCACGGGGATATTACTAATTTATGCACGGCGAAATTGTCCTGCAATACGCGGTCCGGGCTTATTCTCCCGCCTCCATCCTTTGCCGGTAGCCGTCGGCGTCGCCGTAATCGGCGAAATCGTAATAGCGCCGGTGCTGGCCGGTGGTCCTGTGCGCGTGCTTGATGGGGCACCAATGTTCCTCGGTGCGCCCGGCGACTTCCCGGGCGTAGGCGAGCAATCCGTTGGCGTAGCCGCAATAGGCGCAGTTGAGCTTTTCGATGGGGTTGAGATAGGCCAAGTGGTGGCGGTCAATGGCGATGAAGTCGTCGCGCGGCACCTTCTTGATGCCATAGATGGGGAAGCACACCCACTGGAACAGGGTGACGGCGATATCGACCATAATCAGGGGGACGATCTGGGCATAGATAAGAGGCGCCAACAGCACGGCCATGAGGTCGGAATCGAGGATGTAGCGGATCAGCCCCTTTCGCAGTTCCTTGTGATGTTGGCGGACCGCCGCCTCGAATTTGATGCGTTTTTTGGTCAGCGTATAGTGGAACTTTTGGCGCTGGGTTTCCAGTTCCCTTTCGGCTTCGCCTTCAAGCTCGCGGATTTTATCGAGCAGACCGGAAATGGCGTTGATCATGGCCTTCCCTCAGAATGATGAGCGTTTCAGGGTAAAGCTTAACACCCGGGATTGGAAAAAGCTTCACCCAAGCCCCGGCTTCGCCTTTTCCTCAAGCGGCTTTTCTTGCGTCCCCAAAGCCTCGGCCAAGCGCGCCTCGGCGGAGCCCGGTTTCAGGGGCTGTTGCTGCGAGGCATCGGGCGCCCAGCCGGTCATGGTGATGATTTGGAACGTCGCCGGGATTTTGCCGTCCTCGTCGGCGAAAACGTCCTGATAGCGTTTTACCGCCGCCATCAACGTCGCCTTGCGCGTCATGCCCTTGCGGGCCTCAAAGACGGCGTTGCTTTCGCCCATGGCGCGCAGGTCGGCCATCAGCTTCAGGGGGGCGTCGTACATTACCGTGACGGTGTCGGCATCGACCACCGGCAGGGCGAACCCGGCGCGCTGCAACAGGCTGCCCAAGTCGCGGACATCGGCCATCGGCGAGACGCGGGGGCTTAAGCCTCCTTCCTCGGCGATCTCGGCCTCGCTCAAGGCTTGGCGCAGCTCGTGCAAGGTGTCGCCGCCCAGCATGGCGGCCAGGAACAGCCCGTCGGGCTTTAACGCCATCCTCGCCTGCAACAACGCTCCGGGCAGGTCGTTGACCCAGTGGAGTGAGAGGTTGGACAAGATCAGATCGAAGGCCTCTGGGCCGAACGGCAGCGCTTCTTCGTCGGCGGCCAGGCCAAGGCCCCTGGAATTGTCGGCCTCGACAGCCATCCGGGGCGCCAAGTCGCACTGCACCAGGGCCTCTATGCCGCCCCGGCCTTTGAGTGAGCGGCCCAATTGCCCGGTGTGGCAGCCGAGGTCGAGCGCCCAAGGAAACGCCCGTTTGACGTCGTCGAGGCGATCCAAAAGCCGATCGGCTGATTCCAGGAACAGGAAATCGTGACCGTCGAAGTCCGCCGCCGACCGATCACGGTGGCGGCGCACGTTTGCCCGGTTGAACACGGTCATAGAATCCGACATGCTGAAAATATGACACAAGGGGGGAAGGCTATAAACACTTCCGGGGGCTATAGGGACGCCTCCTTAAGCCGGTTGGCCGGGCGCGTCCTCGATGCCTTGCTGCCGCCAGGCTGCCCGGTCTGCAATGCCGTCGTCGAAGGGGCGGGGACGATTTGCGGGGACTGCTGGCGCGAGATCAATTTTTTAGGGCCGCCGCAGTGTTCGGCCTGCGGGTTGCCGTTCGAATTCGCCGAAAACGATGCCTTCAGCCAAGACGTGCTGTGCGGCGCCTGTGTGCGCGAACGCCCGCCTTATGAGCGCGCCCGCGCCGCCATGGTCTACGGCGATTTCAGCCGCAAGATGATCTTAGCCTTCAAACACGCCGACCGCACCGACACGGCCCCGGGATTGGGCCGCATGCTGGTCCAGGCCGGGTCTGACCTAATCGCCGATGCCGATCTGATCGCGCCGGTGCCGCTGCATTGGACGCGGCTGTTCCAGCGCCGCTACAACCAAGCGGCGTTGCTGGCCGGTGTCGTCGGTCGTGTTACCGGCAAGGCGGTGGTGCAGGATTTGCTGGTGCGAAAGCGCAAGACGAAACCCCAGGGCCGCATGGGCCCGGCCGAGCGCCGCCGCAACTTGCAGGGCGCGATCAAGGTCAACGCCGCCAAACGTGACCGCTTGGCGAGCCGGCGGGTGCTGTTGATTGACGACGTGCTGACCACCGGGGCGACGGCGACGGCGTGCGCGAATATGCTGCTCCGTGGCGGCGCCGGGGCGGTCGATGTGTTGACCCTGGCCCGGGTGGTGCGGCCGGCAATTTAAACAGAACCTTTAAGGCGGCTCCGACATGCCTTATATAAACGTCCCGAGTATGAGGAGTTTGCGTTGGCCGAAATCGAAATCTACACGTCGCCTTTTTGCGGGTTCTGTCACGCCGCCAAGCGGCTGCTCGACAAGAAGGGCGTCCCCTATACGGAAATCGACGTCATGATGAGCCCGTCCAAGCGCAAGGAAATGACCGAACGCTCCGGCGGACAGCGCACGGTGCCGCAGATCTTCGTTGATGGAGAACACTTGGGCGACTGCCAGGACATCATGGCCATGGATATGGACGACGAGCTCGGCCCCCGCCTCGGGCTCGGTGTCTAGGCGGAGGTGGGATAGCAAGACATGGCCAAAAAATTCACCGTCGCTTGTGTGCAAACGACAACGGGCCGGGACATCGGGTCCAGCCTGGAAGCCGCCGGCGCCCTGGTGCGCGCCGCTGCTCTGGCCGGCGCCGATTTCATCCTGACCCCGGAAACCGTCAACCTGATGGAATTGGACGGCCATGCCCGCGCCGAAAAGATCGCTGCCGATGATGGCGACGCCGGGTTGTCGGTTTTCAAGGATTTGGCCAAAGAAACAGGCGTCTGGCTGCTGGCCGGATCGCTGGTGACCCTGGCCGAACACGGCAAGGCCGCCAACCGGTCATTCCTGATTGACCCCAAAGGCGCGGTCAAGGCGCACTACGACAAGATCCACATGTTCGACGTCGACCTCGGCGACGGCGAGGTCTACCGGGAATCGAAAGCCTATGAAGCGGGCTCAAAAGCCGTCACCGCCGAGCTTCCCTGGGGCACGCTTGGGATGTCGATCTGTTACGACTTGCGGTTCCCCCACCTTTACCGGGAACTGGCGAACCGGGGCGCCGATTTCATTTCCATTCCCGCCGCCTTCACCCGGCCGACGGGCGAGGCCCACTGGCACGTGCTTCAGCGCGCCCGGGCGATTGAGAACGGCTGCTTCGTTTTTGCATCGGCGCAATGCGGCAAACACGAAAACGGCCGCAAGACCTTCGGCCATTCGCTGATTATCAATCCGTGGGGTGAAGTGCTGGCCGACGGCGGCGACGACGTGGGCTTCATCACTGCCTCCATTGACCCGGGCGAAGTGGCCGCCGCCCGCGCCAAGGTCCCGTCGCTGACCCACGACCGGGATTTTAAGTAAAAAAACCACGAAGGCACGAAGGGCACGAAGGAAGAGGGAAAAATAATTCCTTTTTGTGTCTTTGTGTCTTTGTGCCTTGGTGGTTCACCTTCTTTTTTTAAGAAGGCATGACCTTGTGCGGCGCCGGCTCGTCGTCGTCGCGCTCGCTTTCGCCCAGATCATTGATCGCGCACAGGCGCTGTTTGACGCCTTCGATGTCGGCGGCTTCGACGATGCCGTGTTCGTAGGCGACGACTTGCAAGCGGCCTTCGGCGAGTTTTAAAAGCTCGCCGCTTTTTAGCAGATGGTCCGGGTTGCGGGGGCGGACGAAGGCCTCGTTGCCGCGCGCGAAGGTTTCGTAAATCAGCACGCCGCCGGGGTCCAGGGCGCTGAAAATTTCGTCCATTAGCGGTCGGAACAGGTAATTGACGACGACGATGGCCTTGAACGTGCGCCCGGCCAGCGGCCCTGAGCCGGAAAAGACGGGGTTTCCGTTTTCCAGGTCGGCTTCGATGATTTCCACATTAGGGTCCGATTTAAGGTCGTCGAGCGAGGCGGTGTCCCTGTCGGTGGCGACGACATCATGGCCGAGGCCGAGCAAATGGCGGGTGTGGCGCCCGCCGCCCGCCGCCAAGTCTAAAATGGATTGGGTTTCAACGCTTTGGCCCGCTATCAGCGGGGCAAAGCGCCGCACCCAGGGCGACGGCTCGGTGATAGCCAAGTGGCGGTGCCGGGTTTTGTCGGCTTTGGGGGTGGGGTCATTTTCCATTTGTTAAGTGTTTTAAGCTATGCCTTACGCCCATAAATAACTATAAAATATTGAATTAGTTCAAGACCCAGATGATTTTGTGAAGAGGATGGCTTCGGTCGATGATTCTTTATCAGTTGAAATGCCACAAGGGCCACAATTTCGAGGCTTGGTTCCGCGATGGCGCCACCTACGACACTCAATCGGTGTCGGGCGACGTGTCATGCCCGCTCTGCGGCAATACCGAGGTCGCCAAGGCGCCGATGGCCCCTAACCTGGCGTCTCGCAACCGTTCGATTACGCGCCCCCTTGGTGGTGGCGACGAGGCGCGGGCCCAGGAAGTGGCTGCGAAGATTCTCGAAGCCGTCGACGGCTTACGCCAAGAGGTCGAGGATACCTGTGAATACGTCGGCGACGACTTTGCCGACGAGGCGCGGGCCATTCAATTCGGCGAGACGGAAGAACGTGGCATCTACGGCAAGGCCACCGACGAAGAGGCCGAAGAATTGGAAGAAGAAGGCGTCGATTTTTTCCGCTTTCCGTTCCCGCGGCGCCGCAACGACTAAGCCTTCATTTTTTTCGCAAATCCCAAGTAGTTCACGGCGAGATCGGCCGACAGCCGCCATTCGTCGGCGATCGGGTTGTAGGTCATGCCCTTGAGCTGAGTGACCTCGACACCGGTTTTCTCCAGCCCATGCGCCAGTTCCGACGGACGCAGGAACTTGCGCCAATCATGGGTCCCCCGGGGCAGCCAGCGGAGCACGTATTCGGCGCCGATCTTGGCCAATGCCAGCGACTTCAAGGTGCGGTTGAGGGTTGAAATCACCATCACCCCCTTGGGTTTCATCAGCGCCGTTGACGCCCCCAGAAACATCCCGACATCGGCGACGTGTTCGACCACTTCCATGTTGAGCACGACATCGAAACGGCCCTTTTCAGTAGCCAAATCTTCGGGCAAACGGTGGTGGTAATCGATGTCGAGCCCCGATTGTTCGGCGTGCGCCAGGGCTATCTTGATATTGGCCTCGCCGGCGTCGATGCCGGTGACATTAGCGCCCAAGCGCCGCATCGGTTCCGACAGAAGCCCGCCGCCGCAGCCGATATCGAGGACGTCGAGGTCTTTTAAGGGTTTGTCCCCCAACGCATCGCGTCCGAAATGGCCGCAAACGTGGTCGCGGATGAATTCCAGGCGCACCGGATTGATCTGATGCAGGGGGCGAAACTTGCCCGCCGGGTCCCACCAAGCCTCGGCCATGGCGGTGAAGCGGGCGATTTCGTCATCGGACGCCGTCGACGGGGCGGCTTGCTTTTGTTTAGCTTGGGCTCTTGCGGTCATGCTTGGGTTGCCTCTGTTCGCTGTAATAGAGTATGTATGCCGCGCCTGGGCTTCAACCTACTTAAGTATAGAACGTTTTTGATATGGCTAGAATCGTGCAGAAATTCGGCGGCACGTCGGTAGCCGACATGGCCAGAATCAAGGCCGTGGCGGAAACCGTCAAGCGCGAGCTCGACCTGGGCAGCGAAGTCGCCGTGGTGCTGTCGGCGATGGCCGGCGTCACCGACCAGCTTGCCAGTTATGCGTCGGCCGCCGGCGGCGCCCACTATTCGCCCGAATACGACACTGTTTTGTCAACCGGCGAACAGGTGACGGCGGGGCTGTTGGCGCTCAGCCTGCAGGAAATGGGTATTCCGGCGCGCTCGTGGCTGGGCTGGCAGATCCCCATTCGGACCGACGGCGTCCACGGCAAGGCTCGGATCGAGGCAATCGAGACGCAAGCCTTGGAACAGGCTTTGGCCAACGGCGAAGTGCCGGTGATCCCCGGCTTTCAGGGCATCAGCCCAGAAGGCCGCATAACGACGCTCGGCCGCGGCGGGTCGGACACCAGCGCCGTCGCCCTGGCTGCGGCTTTGGGTGCCGAGCGCTGCGATATCTATACTGATGTCGAAGGGGTCTATACGACCGACCCCAGAATCGTTTCCAACGCCAAGAAGTTGGAAAAAATAACGTATGAGGAAATGCTGGAAATGGCGTCGCTAGGCGCTAAAGTCCTACAGACACGGGCCGTCGAATTGGCGATGAAGACGGGTCAGCGTCTGCATGTGCGCTCCAGCTATTCCGACGTCCCTGGAACTCTTGTCGTCGGTGAGGAAGAAATCGTGGAAAAGGAACTTGTTAGTGGAATTGCCTACAGCCGGGACGAGGCCAAGATTACCCTTGTCCAGGTTGCCGATAAACCCGGCGTGGCGGCGGCTATTTTCGGGCCGCTGGCGGACGCCAGCATCAACGTCGACATGATCGTCCAGAACGTTTCCGCCGACGGCAAGGCGACGGACCTGACGTTTACGGTGACGAAAAATGACCTTGAGCGCGCCGTTAAGACCATCGAGGAAAAAAAGGACGAGCTGGAATATTCCGATCTGGTGTCCGATCTCAACGTCGCCAAGATTTCGGTGATCGGCGTCGGCATGCGCTCCCATGCCGGCATCGCCCAGCGCATGTTCACGGCTTTGGCCGAAAAAGGCATCAATATTAAGGTGATCTCGACGTCGGAGATCAAGGTCAGCGTCCTGATCGCCGAGGAATACACGGAATTGGCGTTGCGCGCCCTGCATACCGCTTACGGGCTCGACGACGGGTAAGGCCCCAAATCGTTCCCTGGACTACCATGGCGTTGTTGTGTCAGGCCGTCTCGGAGTTGTATCGTTAGGACCATGGCTTCCCAGGATCAAAACGAACAGGCCGAACAAACGAATGCCCCGGGCGCCCCGGGCATCGGCGCGTTGTTGAAGGCTTCCCGGCTGCGGTTGGGCGACGATCTCCGGGATGTCGCCGATATTCTCAAAATCCGCCGCGTCTATCTTGAAGCCATCGAGGACGGGCGTTTCGAGGAATTGCCGGGCGCCACCTACGCCAGCGGTTTTATCCGCGCCTATGCCGAACATCTGGGGCTCGACAGCGACGAAGTGGTGCGCCGCTACAAGGGCGAAAAGGTAACCGCCGCGCCCGACAGCAAACTCGAGTTTCCCGAACCGATCCTCGAGCATGGCGTCCCCGGCGGCGCCATCATCTTCGTTGGCGTTCTTGTCGCGGTCCTGGCCTACGGCGCTTGGTATGTGAATACGTCTAAGGATGGTTTCCTCGTCGAGATGATCTCGCCGGTGCCTGACCGCTTGGCGAAGCTCTCTCCCGACAAGACGAAAACTGCTGAGGTCAAGGAAGAGCCGAAAGGGGAAGAGGCCCCGAAAGAAGATGCGCCCAAGCAGGACGTTAAAGAAGAAGCCGCTGAGGCGCCGCCCTCATCCCCACCGCCGGCGGAACCACCAGCCGGCGCGGTGGGGACTTCCGGCATGGCGAAAATGGAAACGGCATCATCGGAACCCGCGGCCCCGGCATCCGAGCCGGCCCCCGTGTCTGCATCCGAGCCGGAAACCGCAAGCCAGCCGGTTGCGCCCGCGAAGACTGAAACAGCTTCTCCTGAACCGGCGAAACCTGTGAAACCGGTGGCCTCGGTGGAAGCGCCCAGCAACGTACCCATGGACGTAATCCCGCCGCCAAAACCGACCCCGGTGGCGGCGGCGCCGGAAGTTGTGGCACCCCTCCGGCAACCAACGCCTGAACCAACCCCTGAACCCGCCGCCGCCCCGACGCCCGCCCCGGCGCCCGCCCCGACGCCAGTCTCCGCGCCGGCCCCTAAACCCGCCCCCGAACTGGCGCCCAAACCGGCGCCCAAACCGGCGTCTGAGGCCCAACAGGCAGCCACGCCCGCACCCGAAACAGTTTCGACGCCCCAGCCCCAGCCCGCGTCCGTGTCCTCTCCGGCGCCCGAAACGGCCTCTTTGCCCACGGGTGGCGGCAGCGGCGGCAAGATCGTCGTCCGCGCCTTGACCAATAGCTGGATCCAGATCCGCGATGACAACGCCGGCGAGCTTTTGATGACGCGCCTGCTCAGGGTCGGCGACAGCTACGCGGTGCCCGACCGGTCGGGGTTGAAGCTTTCCACCGGTAACGCCGGCGCCTTGGAAATCCTGGTCGATGGCGAAAAGGTGCCGTCTATCGGCAGCGACGGCGTCGTCCGCCGCAATATTGCGTTGGATGCGGAAAAGTTAAAATCCGGCAAAGCCGTCAGCGAGTAGGGAGCGCCAATGGTTATGCCCAACACCTTGTCCAACCCCCTGGCCAACCCCTCGGCCAACCCCTCGGCCAACCCCTTGGCATTGGGGCCGAAGCGTCAAAGCGTCGGCGTCGCCGTCGGCGATGTTTTTATCGGCGGCGACCATCCGATTGTCGTGCAGTCGATGACCAACACCGATACCGCCGACATTCAGGGCACGGCGGACCAAGTGGCGGCGCTGGCCCTGGCCGGGTCGGAACTGGTGCGCATCACCGTCAATAACGAGGATGCGGCCAAGGCCGTCCCCCATATCCGTGACGCGTTGGACAAGCGCGGCTCAGCCGTGCCGCTGGTCGGCGACTTCCATTATATCGGCCACAAGCTTCTGACCAAGCACCCGGCGTGCGCCGAAGCGCTGGCCAAGTACCGGATCAACCCCGGCAACGTCGGCTTCAAGGAAAAGAAAGACACGCAGTTTTCGTCGATGATCGAAACGGCGCTCGAATTTGACCGTCCCGTTCGTATCGGCGTCAACTGGGGCAGTCTCGACCAAGATCTGGTGGCGCGGCTGATGGACGAAAACGCCAAAAGCTCGTCCCCCAAGGACGCGACCGAGGTCACCCACGACGCGCTGGTGGCGTCGGCGCTCGAAAACGCGGCCCGCGCCGAAGAACTGGGAATGGGCCGCGACAAGATCGTGCTGTCGTGCAAGGTCAGCGACGTTCAAAGCCTGATCGCGGTCTACGGCGATTTGGCGAATAAATGCGATTACGCCCTGCATCTGGGCCTGACCGAGGCCGGCATGGGATCGAAAGGCATCGTCGCCTCGACGGCGGCGATGGCGGTGCTGTTGCAGAACGGCATCGGCGATACCATTCGCGTTTCGCTGACCCCGGAACCGGGCGGCGACCGCACGCGGGAAGTCATCGTCGCCCAGGAAATCCTGCAAACCATGGGGCTCAGGTCGTTCACGCCCTTGGTCACGGCGTGCCCCGGTTGCGGGCGGACGACGTCGACCGTGTTCCAGGAGCTGGCGGAAAAAATCCAGGCCCATGTCCGCGAACGCATGCTCGAATGGCGTGACGTTTACGAAGGCGTCGAAGACATGAAACTCGCCGTCATGGGCTGCATCGTCAACGGCCCCGGCGAAAGCAAGCATTCCGACATCGGCATCAGCCTGCCCGGCACCGGCGAAGAGCCTGCAGCACCCGTTTTCATCGACGGCAAGAAGACGGTGACGTTGCGCGGCGCCAACATTGCCGAGGAATTCCAGAAAATCGTCGATGACTACGTTGAAGGCCGTTATCGGCGCAAGGGCGGCCCGACCGGGGTTGCCGGCAAAACCGATAAAGCCGCGGCCCAGTAGCCATGGCAGATTTACAGCCACCTCGCGGCACCTATGATCTTTTGCCCGCAGATCAGCGCCGCCACGCCCGGGTGACGGAAGGGGCTTATCAAATCGCCGGGCTTTACGGCTACGAGGAAATGTCGACGCCGATTTTTGAAGCGACCGATGTTTTTCTGCGCACGTTGGGCGAGACATCCGACATCGTCACCAAGGAAATGTACGTCTTCGCCGATAAGAAGGGGCGGAGTCTTACATTGCGCCCGGAAGGCACGGCGGGGGTGGCCCGCGCCTTTATCTCTCATCTGCGCTCAGAACCGTTGCCGCTCAAACTTTTTTACCAAGGGCCGATGTTCCGCTATGAGCGCGCCCAAAAAGGCCGCCAGCGGCAGTTCCATCAGTTCGGCGTCGAATTGCTGGGGGTTAGCGAACCCGTGGGCGATGTCGAGGTCATTTCGATGGGGGCGCATATTCTCGATGCTCTGGGTGTTGCCGACAAGGTGACGCTGCAACTCAATACACTGGGGGATTCCGATACCCGCCAAGCCTACCATTCGAAGCTGGTCAATTACCTTGAGGGCCACAAAGACAAGCTGTCCGAAGACAGCCGGACCCGGCTGGATCGCAACCCGCTCAGAATTTTCGATTCCAAGGACGAAGGCGACCGCGACGTCGTCGCCGAGGCGCCGTTGCTGGCCGATCATTTGAATGACGCCTCGAAGGCGTTCTTCGACGACGTCAAGGCGGGCCTGGAAGCCACCGGCATCGCCTTCGCGCTTAATCCCCGTCTTGTCCGCGGGCTCGATTATTACTGCCATACGGCGTTCGAATTCGTCACCGACACCTTGGGCGCCCAGGGTGCTGTGCTGGCGGGCGGGCGTTATGACGGGCTCATTAAAACCATGGGCGGGCCCGAGATCCCCGGTATTGGCTGGGCGGCGGGGGTGGAACGGTTGGCCTTGATGATCGCCGAGCCGCCTCAATCACCTCGCCCCATTGCTATTATGCCGGACGGAGACGACGCCAAGACGCAGGTGTTGTCAGAGGCGCAGCGCCTGCGCCGGAGCGGGCTTAAGGTCGATCTCGGGTTTTCGGGTAACCTCAAGAAACGCATGATGAGGGCCGACAAGGCCAATGCCGTGGCTGCCGTTATCATCGGCGGGGACGCGCTGGCCAAGGGCAAGGCGGTCGTTCGAGACATGGAAACGGGCGAGCAGACGGAGGTCCCGCTTTCGTCGCTTGAGGACCATCTCGCCCGTTACCGCTAGCGAGGCGCCATGGCCGAAAAGACAGATAAAAAACCACGCCCGATGGTGATCGGCGCCAATCACCGCTCAAGCTCCATGAGCCTGCGCGACCGGCTTTTCCTTGAGGAATACCAAGTCCCCGATTTCCTGGAGGAATTGCGCGCCGCCGGTTTCGATCAGGCGATGGTGCTCAGCACCTGTGATCGCATCGAGGTCCAGGCCATCCACGACAATCCTGAGGAAGCGGCCGGGCTGGTCCGTAAAATCATGGCCGCCCACGCCGAAGTCGACGCCGGCGAATTGGATAGCCAGACCTATTTGTTGACCGACGACGATGCGGTGCGCCAGATATTCATGGTCGCGGCTTCCCTCGACAGCTTGGTCGTCGGCGAGCCGCAGGTTCTGGGACAGGTCAAGGCCTTCCACCGCATGGCCCATGACGCCGGGATGACGGCGGGCGCTTTGGAATCTCTTCTACAGGCCGCTTACGCGGCGGCTAAACGGGTGCGGACTGAAACCGCCATCGGCGAAAAGCCGGTGTCTATCGCCGCCGCGGCGGCGCGTCTGGGGCAGGACCTGCACGGCGACCTTTCGCGCTCGGCCGGCTTGTTGATCGGCACCGGGGAAATGGGAGAATTGGTGGCCAGCGCCATGTTGGAAGCGGGCTTGGGGGATTTGACGGTCATTCACCCGACCGTGGCACGCGCCGAAGCGCTGGCCCGCGAGCTGGGTTGCCACGTCGCCGAATTCGATGCCCTCGAAGGGCTTTTGGATGACGCCGATATCGTGCTGACGGCTTTGGGGTCCAGGCGCCAGGTGATTACGTCCGACATGATGCTGGTGGCCATTCACCGCCGCCGCAAAAAACCGGTGTATTTGGTCGATACCTCGCTTCCCGGCGACATCGACCCGGCCATCAACCGCATCGACGAAACCTTTCTGTACGACTTGGGCGATCTGGAAGGCGTCGTCATGGCCGGCCGTTCGACCCGCGAGTCGGCAGCCGAGGGGGCGACCAAGGTCGTCGAGGAAGAAGTCCAGGCCTTCCTGCAAGGCCGCTCCGAGCGGGCCGCGGTACCGGCGCTGAATGATCTGCGCGGGCATTTTGAAGAGGTCCGCGAACAGGTGTTGGCGGAAGCCGGCGACGACGCCGACAAGGCGACGCGGTTGCTGGTTAACCGGCTTTTGCATGAACCTTCGGAATCGATGCGCGCCGATGCCGCCGAAAGCGGCGGCTGGGCGGCGGTGGAAGGCGTTATCCGCCGCCTGTTCGGGCTTAAAGGCGGAGACAAAAACGAATGAGCCTCGAAGCAAACCTCGACCGGGTGCTCGAGAGGCATAAGGAACTGGCCGACCTGATGGCCAGCGCCGATACGCCGTCGCCCGACGAATACGCCAAGCTTTCCAAGGAATATTTCGACCTGACGCCGGTCGTCGAGGCGATCACCGAATTGCGCCAAGCCAAGGCGGAAGGGGCGGATTTGGCTTCCCTCATCGCCGACGGCGACACCGACGCCGAAATGAAGGCGATGGCGGAAGAAGAATTCGCAGCCATCAAGGACAGCATTCCGGCGCTCGAGGGCAAGCTTCAAGTGATGCTGCTGCCCAAGGACAAGGCCGATGCCAAGAACGCGCTGCTGGAAATCCGCGCCGGCACCGGCGGCGACGAAGCGGGTCTTTTTGCCGCCGATTTGTTCCGCATGTACCAGCGCTTTGCCGAAGACCACAAATGGAAGTTCGAATTGATAAGCCTCAACGAAACCGGTATCGGCGGCTACAAGGAAGCCATCGCTTCGATTTCAGGCAGCGACGTTTTCGCACGGCTAAAGTTTGAGTCCGGCGTGCACCGCGTGCAGCGTGTGCCGACCACCGAATCGAGTGGCCGCATCCACACGTCTGCGGCGACCGTGGCCGTCATGCCCGAAGCCGAGGAGGTCGACATCCAGATCGAGGATAAGGATCTGCGCATCGACGTTTTTCGGGCATCCGGCCCCGGCGGTCAGTCGGTCAACACGACGGACAGCGCCGTGCGCATCACCCATTTACCGACCGGTGTCGTCGTCTCGCAACAGGACGAAAAGTCGCAACACAAGAACAAGGCCAAGGCCATGCGTGTGCTGCGCGCCCGTATTTATGAGGCCGAACGCCAAAAGGCCGATGCCGCCCGCGCCGAAACCCGCAGAAGCCAGGTCGGGTCCGGCGACCGTTCGGAGCGCATCCGCACCTATAACTTTCCCGAACGCCGGGTCACCGATCACCGCATCAATTTGACCCTGCATAAACTGGAACGGGTGATGGACGGCGATTTGGATGAATTCATCAACGCGTTGACGGCGGACGACCAAGCGCGGCAGCTGGCGGAAATTAAATGAGCAGCCCAATGGTCAGCCCAATGGTCAGCCGGGGCGCCCCCGTGAAGAACGCCCCCGATCTGGGTTCTTTGGGCGAATGGCTTGGCGTAACCGCCCGGCGTTTGGCTCGGGCCGGAATCGACAGTGCCCGCCTGGATGCCCGCTTGCTTGCCGCCCATGCCCTCGACTGGGATCAAGTGAAAATCCTCAGCCATCCCGAATACCAACCGGACGCACGGGAAATGCCGCGCTTGGATGCCCTGGTGATGCGCCGTGAAGGGCGTGAACCGTTGGCCCACATCACGGGCGGGCGCGAATTCTGGGGGCTCGATTTTACCGTTAGCGCCGACACCCTGGTGCCGCGCCCGGATTCTGAAACTTTGATCGAGGCGGTGCTGGGGGCGACACCTGACCGGGACGCAAAGCTCAGAATCCTCGACCTCGGCACCGGGTCGGGCTGTTTGCTGTTGGCGCTGCTGTCGGAACTGCCGAACGCCGAAGGCGTCGGCGTCGATGTCTCCGAGGCGGCGCTTAAAATCGCCGAAACCAATGCCCGGAATTTGGGTCTTGGCGCGCGAACGGCTTTTCGGCAATCCGATTGGGGAGAATCCCTGGACGGCCTTTTTGACCTGATCGTTTGCAATCCGCCCTATATCGCCGAGACCGAATTAGCCGATCTGGAACCCGAAGTCGCCCGTTTCGAGCCTCATTTGGCGCTTTTGGGCGGGGCCGATGGTTTGGGCTGTTACCGGGCGCTCATCCCCCATTTTGCTGGTTTTTTGAAAAAACAAGGGCAGGCCTTTTTCGAGATCGGCTCAACCCAAGTAGAGCCGGTGAGCGCGCTATTCGGGGGCTTTGGGTTTGAAATTATTGCCGTCCATGAGGACTTGGCCAGGCGCCCCCGTGTTGTTGAGGTCAAGAACTTTTTAAAAAAATAGATAGAAAAAAAGGTTGGAATTAAAGGCTGTTCCGACTAGGTTGGATTTGTGAGCGGCCAGTTGGGCTGCGGATGGGGTCCCCGCCCTAGGGTGTTTCTAGGACGTTGTTGATCTCTAAAATTTCCCACGTAGAACCATTTCGCATTTTTTAAGTTAAGCGGATTTGGTTGAGTCGGTCCGGGCTATTGTTCGGGCCTGCGTCCGGGGGAATGTGAAATAGCCTTTTAAAGGCAAAGTCAAAGTCAAAGGTAAGATGAAACAACAAGGTAACAACAACAGACGCCCGCGTTCCCGTGGCAGCAACAAACGTCATTCCGGTGGCGGCGGCGGTCGCAATAACTTCGAAAGCAACGGCCCGGATGTAAAAATCCGGGGCACCGCGCAACAGGTTCTGGAAAAATATCAGTCTCTGGCCCGGGACGCGAGTTTGTCCGGCGACCGGGTTACGGCGGAAGCCTATTTCCAATTTGCCGAACACTACTACCGGGTCTCCAACGCCGATGGCGCCAACGGGTCCGGTAACCCTCAAAACCCTAATCAGAACCAGAATCAAAACCAGAACCAGAACCAGAACCAAAGCGGTCGCGACAATAACCAGAACCAACCGGCGTCTGCTCAGGCCCCTGTTGAAGCGTCGGGGGCTGAGGTGGTAACGGGTGAGACGGGTGGCGAGGTCGAGGTTATCGATACATCGCCTGCGGCACTAGCCAAGGCCGTCGAGCAGAAAGAAGCCGAAAGCAAAGCGCGGAAGGCCGCCGATTCTAAGCCGGACGCCATACCTGATCCCGGCCTCGAGGCGGAGACGGCCCAGTCTTAGGTCCAGTCTTAGGCCCAGTCTTTACGCCGTTTTTTTTGTTATTCCGATGGTGTGCAAATATCGCCGCTTTTGATGGTGCCGGCTGTGGTGGTGCTTGCGTAAACTCCCATGTCGATATGGCCGAAGCCCCGATACAGGTCTTTCGGGATCGACAGGTCGCGCACCGCCGTTTGGGGGTCGACGTTGGTGGCGGTGCAGCGGTCGATGCGCTTGGTGATCTTCAAGGTCGCCCCGCCTAAGGTTATTTCCTTGTCCACCCAGCCGAACTCGGCCCAGGGCTCCAGCCCTTCTAAATAAACATTACCGCGAAAGCGCAACGGATTGACGGTGGCCCCGGTTACGCGTTCCAGGTCCTTGACACTGGCAAGGTTGATTAGTGAGACGACGGGGTTCGAGTGATCGGACAGCGTGCCGCTGTTTTCGGCTTCCACCAGCTTTGGGCGGCCGAGCGCGGCCTCACCCATGAAGGCGGCGAAGAATTCTTCGACCATGGCGCGACCGACGGGGGTGGTGATGTTGCCCTTGGCGATGGCTTTGCCGCCGCGCAGGATTTCGAGCACGCCCGTATCGCCGTCGAATTTGGTTTTCAGCTTGGCCAGCTTTTCATGGCGCAGCAGCGATAGAAAATTGGTCTTATCCATCCACGCAATGGTCGGCCCGTCGACCCGCGTCGTGCCGAGCGTCAACGCGAAACGGCGGTCATCGGGCAGGCCCCGGCCGGGGGCCAGATCCACGGTTTCCAGCGCTTCCGGGCTCAGTCCTTTGACCGGATAACGGTATATTTGGGTGATGGTTACGGTCATGAAAAGGGAGAGTGGCCGCTATGGCCGCCGCCGTCAACGGCCCTAACGCTTGCGCCCAGCGCCATTTAGCCCATATTTATGGAAATAAGGTCATAAGCCTATAGAGGGGTCCGCCTGCGCCTGCCGTATCGGGGGCCGGGAATCTGGTCTGGAAAAGGGTTTAGAGACGATGGAATTTGAAAACTTCACCGACCGCGCCCGCGGTTTCATCCAATCGGCACAGACGCTGGCGCTCCGCTCCAATCACCAGCAACTGGTGCCGCTGCACCTGTTGAAGGTGCTGTTGGACGACAAGGAAGGCTTGGCGGCGAATCTGATCAATGCCGCCGGCGGCGACGCCAAGGCCGCGCTGGCGGCGACCGAGGAGGAACTCGCCAAGCTACCCAAGGTCGAAGGCACAGGCGCCCAGCAGACTTATTTGGCACCGGAAACGGCGTGCCTGTTCGAACAGGCCGCCGAAGTCGCCGAAAAGGCCAAGGACAGCTTCGTCACCGTCGAGCGCCTGTTGCTGGCGATGGCCATGGAAGCCGGTAGTCCGGCGGCCAAAGTGTTGGCGGATACAGGCGTCACCCCGCAGGCCCTGAACAAGGCGATCAACGATTTCCGCCAGGGCAAGACGGCGGACAGCCGCTCGGCCGAAGACAATTATGACGCGCTCAAGAAATACGCCCGCGACCTGACGGCGGCGGCGGCCGACGGCAAGATCGACCCGGTCATCGGCCGCGACGAGGAAATCCGCCGGACCATTCAAGTCCTGTCACGGCGCACCAAGAACAATCCGGTGCTGATCGGCGAGCCCGGCGTCGGCAAGACCGCCATCATCGAAGGCCTGGCGATGCGCATCATCCAGGGTGACGTGCCGGAAAATCTGAAAACCAAACGCCTGATGGCGCTCGACCTGGGCGCGCTGGTCGCCGGCGCCAAGTTCCGGGGCGAGTTTGAGGAACGCTTGAAAGCGGTGTTGGGCGAAGTCACCGCGTCCAACGGCGAAATCATCATGTTCATCGATGAAATGCACACCATCGTCGGCGCCGGCGCGGCGGAAGGCTCCATGGACGCATCGAACCTGTTGAAACCGGCGCTGGCCCGGGGCGATCTGCACTGCGTCGGCGCGACAACGCTCGATGAATTCCGCAAGCACGTCGAAAAAGACGCGGCCCTGGCCCGGCGCTTCCAGCCGGTGTTCGTATCCGAGCCGACCGTCGAAGACACCATCTCGATTCTGCGCGGTATCAAGGAAAAGTACGAACTCCACCACGGGGTGCGCATCCAAGACGCCGCCCTGGTATCGGCGGCGACGTTGTCCAACCGCTATATCTCCGACCGCTTCCTGCCGGACAAGGCCATCGACCTGATGGACGAGGCGGGGTCGCGGCTCAGGATGGAGATCGATTCCAAGCCGGAAGAGATCGACGAGATCGACCGCCGCATCATTCAGTTGAAGATCGAGCGCGAGGCCTTGAAAAAGGAATCCGACAAGGCATCGAAAGACCGGCTGAAGACGTTGGAAAAAGATTTGGAAAAACTGGAAGCCGAATCGGCGACGCTGACCGAGCAGTGGGAATCCGAAAAAGGCGCGCTTGCAGATTCCACCAAGGTCAAGGAAGAGCTCGACCGTGCCCGCATCGCCCACGACCGGGCGCTGCGCGAAGGCAAGTACGAGGAAGCCGGCGAATTGCAATACGACCTGATCCCGCGCCTGGAAGCCGAAATCACCAAGGCCGAAAGCGGTGATGGCGAAACCAATGGCCTGATGGTCGAAGAAGCGGTGACGTCCGAGCACGTGGCGGCGATTGTGTCCCGCTGGACCGGGATTCCCGTCGACAAGATGCTGGAAGGCGAGCGCGAGAAGCTGCTGCAAATGGAAGAAAGCCTACGGGCCCGCGTCGTCGGCCAGGAAGAGGCTTTGGAAGTCGTGTCCGACGCCGTCAGGCGGGCCCGCGCCGGGCTTCAGGACACGTCGCGCCCCATCGGCTCGTTCATGTTCTTAGGCCCCACCGGCGTCGGCAAGACGGAATTGTGCAAGGCGTTGGCGGAATTCCTGTTCGATGACGAGCAAGCGCTGGTCCGCGTCGACATGTCCGAATACATGGAGCGTCACGCCGTCGCCCGGCTGATTGGGGCGCCGCCGGGCTATGTCGGTTATGACGAAGGCGGCTCCTTGACCGAAGCCGTCCGCCGCCGGCCTTATCAGTTGATCCTGTTCGACGAGATCGAAAAGGCTCATCCGGATGTTTTCAACGTATTGCTGCAGGTTCTGGACGACGGGCGCCTGACCGACGGCCACGGGCGCACGGTCGATTTCCGCAACACCTTGATCGTGATGACGTCGAACCTCGGCGGTGATATTTTAGCGGCACAGGAAGACGGCCACGATTCATCGGAAGTCCGGGGCCAGGTGATGGACGTGGTTAAGACAGCCTTCCGGCCCGAATTCCTCAACCGCCTCGACGAAACGGTGCTCTTCCACAGGCTCAAGCGCGAACACATGGACGCCATCGTCGATATTCAACTGGGACACCTCAGAAGCCTTCTGGCCGACCGCCGGGTGGCGCTCAACCTCGACAAAGCCGCCGCAGCCTGGCTCGCCGATCAAGGCTACGATCCGGTCTATGGCGCTAGGCCGCTGAAACGCGTCATCCAGCGGGCGTTGCAGAACCCGCTGGCGTCGCTCATTCTGGAAGGCCGGATCACCGACGGCGAAGAGGTTAAGGTATCGGCCGGCAAGGACGGCCTGACCATCAACGGCATCAAGGCGCAAGCGGCTTAAGGGATTCTCGACACTTCTCATCCTTCGAGATACTCCGCTCCTCAGGATGAGGCCCTCTCAATTTTGAAACTAAGGCCCTCATCCTGAGCCTGTCGAAGGATGAGGGTTTGCAAAATTTGGAGTAATGATTGATTTTTCCAGCTTAATTAGCTAAGTTAAGTAAACTAAGTTAAATGTTGGAACTCCGCCATGACCCAGACCACCATCCACGCCGCCAAGACCCATTTGTCGAAGCTCATCAAGCGAGCCTGCGCCGGGGAAGATATCGTCATCGCCCGCGGCAAGACGCCCCTGGTCCGTCTGGTGCCGGTGGATGCTCCCGAACAGGGCCGCCGTTTTGGGGCCATGCGCGGTCGTGCGCGTGTTGATGACGCATTTTTCGAGCCCTTGCCGGCAGACGAACTGGACACCTGGGATAACTAAATATGCAAGCTCTCCTCGACACCCACGCGCTTCTCTGGTGGCTGGACGGCGATAAGCGGCTGTCGAAAACGGCCCGCGACTTTATCGGCGAAGAGGCGAACGTCATCTTCGTCAGTGCCGCCTCGGCCTGGGAGATAACGACCAAGGTCCGTATCGGCAAGCTGCCCGGCGCCCAAGAAGTTGCCGCCGAACTTGCGGCTTCGGTCACGGCGCAGGGGTTCTCGGAACTGCCGATCAGCCTTGCCGACGGTGCCCGCGCCGGAAGCCTGCCGGGGCCGCACCGCGACCCCTTCGACCGCATGCTCATCGCCCAGGCCCAGGCTTACGCCTTGGCGCTTATCAGCAACGAAAAAGTCTTCGACGATTACGGCGTCAAACGGCTGTGGTAGGCCCGGGTCGTCCACAGGTCGCCCCCGGGTCGTTTGGGCGGCCTAGGATTCCCGAAAATTATCCCTATATATTGAGCTTCCCCCTGCGGTGCCGGGGGCTATGATCGCGACAACAATAGAAAAGATGAGGAATGAAGATGGGATATGGGGATATTGAGAAAGACGCAAACGGCTTTCTCGTCAACATGGAAGACTGGAACCAAGACATCGCCGGCGAAATCGCCGCGGTCGAAGGCATCGGCGAATTGACCGATCGGCATTTGGATTTAATCAATTACCTGCGGGACGAATATATCAACAACGCCGGCGTGCAGCCGAATGAGCGCACCATGGCCAAGGCCATGTCCGAGGTCTGGGGCGAGAAGGCTTCGTCGAAAGATCTTTACACGCTTTTCCCCATGCAGCCGTCGAAACAGGCGGCGAAGATCGCCGGTCTGCCGGAATCCAAGCGCAAGGGCGGTTATTGATTTAGGCTGCCAGCGCCTGGGCCTTTATAATGGGTTCCTCTTTGGTCGGGAAAGCGCACAGGGGAGGGGTACCATGACCTACAGAAGCGGCCGTCATTTTCTGCAAATTCCGGGGCCGACCAACGTGCCGGACCGCATCCTGCGCGCCATGGACATGCCGACCATGGACCACCGGGGACCGGCCTTCGCAGCGCTTGGCAAAGAGGTTCTGGCCGGGCTCAAGGGCATCTTCCAAACCAAGAACCCGGTGGTAATTTACCCGGCGTCCGGCACCGGCGCCTGGGAAGCGGCGTTGGTCAACACGCTGTCGCCCGCAGACAAGGTGCTGATGTTCGAAACCGGTCAATTCGCCACCCTGTGGGAACGGGTGGCTTCGCGCTTCGGTCTCGACGTTGAGGTTTCTCCCGGCGACTGGCGCTCGGGCGTCGATCCGGCGCTGGTCGAGGTGCGCTTGAAGGCCGACACAGCGCACACCGTCAAGGCGGTTTGCGTCGTCCACAACGAGACCTCGACCGGGGTGACCAGCCGCATTGCCCAAATCCGCAAGGCCATCGATGCGGCCGCCCATCCGGCGCTGTTTATGGTCGATACCATCTCGTCGCTGGCCTCCATCGACTACCGGCACGACGAATGGGGCGTCGATGTCACCGTCAGCGGCTCGCAAAAGGGGCTGATGCTGCCGCCGGGGCTGTCGTTTAACGCGATCAGCGACAAGGCCCTAGCTGCCGTCAAGGACTCTCAATTTCCGAAATCCTATTGGCGCTGGGACGACATGCTGGAAGCTAACGACAAGGGCCTGTTCCCCTATACGCCGGCGACCAACCTTCTTTACGGGCTTCGCGAAGCCATCGCCATGCTGAACGAAGAAGGCTTGAGTAATGTTTTCGCCCGCCATGCCCGATTGGCCGAAGCGACGCGCCTCGCTGTCGCCGCCTGGGGACGGGAAGGGGGGCTGGAGGTTCTTTGCCGCAACGAGGAAGAATGCTCCAACACCTTGACGGCGGTGTTGATGCCGGAAGGCCAGGACGCCGATGAATTCCGCAAGGTCGCCCTCGATCGGTTCGATTTGTCGCTCGGCAATGGTCTTGGTAAGGTCGCCGGCAAGGTCTTCCGCATCGGCCACCTGGGCGATTTTAACGAGCTGATGCTCATGGGCACCCTGGCCGGGGTCGAAAAGGCGCTCCGCCTATTCGGCATCAACGGCGCCCACGGCGGCGTCGAGGCGGCGCTCGACCATTTGGACGGGACACCGGGGGGTTAAGTCCCTGTTTTAAGCCGGGCTTGACCTTCCAGTAACTGGAACGGCTAAAACGGCGGTCATATTCTCAGAACCGGAGGTTTTTTATATGAGTGAGAAACGCAAAGTCGAAGTCTTCAGCGCCGGCTGTTCCGTCTGCGATGACGCCGTCGCCAAGGTCAAAGAGCTGGCGTGCGGGTCGTGCGAGGTCAGCGTCCTCGACATGATGGACCAAAAAGTCGCCGATTACGCCAAGCGGCTCGGCATCGACTCCGTGCCCGCCGTCGCCATCAACGGCGCGCTGGCCAGTTGTTGCCAGGGCCGGGGCATCGACGAGGCGGCGCTTCGGGCCGCCGGAATCGGCAGTCCGCTTTAATGAGGTCTGTAAAAATCCTGGTCGGGGTGGTTGTCGCCCTTGGTTTGGCAGGGAGCATGGCGGCGATCGTTCCAGCGTTTGCCGGGGCCAAGGGCATGTACGACAACCCGAAAGCGCCGCCGATGACGCCCCGGCTCAACCTCGGCAAGCTCAGCTACGACGCTTTCTGTGCGTCGTGCCACGGCAAGACGGCAGGCGGCACCGACAAGGGGCCGACCTTCATCCACCGGGTCTATCATCCCGGCCATCACGGCAATGGGTCTTTCTTCATCGCGGCGAAAAAGGGCGCCCGGGCGCATCATTGGGGGTTTGGCGACATGAAGCCGGTCAAGGGCGTCACCGACGACCAACTGGGCGCCATTGTCGAATACGTTCGCGCCGTGCAGCAGGCCAACGGGCTGTTTTAGGATTTGCCCCGTAGGCGTTGGGCGCGGAAGGCGGCGTGGCCGACTTCTCTGCCCTCCACTGGGCGGCTTGGCTCAGAGGTTGTTTCAAAACTGAAGCCCAGTTCGTCAAAGTATTTTTCATATTCGTGAGCAAAATAAATCTGGCCGGTGGGGGCGTTGTATTCAAGCATGACGACCTCATCGTCGTTGCTTTCGATTTCCCCGCGGGCGTTTAGGCAATAATCGAAGCCGCAAATTAAGTCCGTCATTTCGGTCGCTTTCTTCAGGCAGCGTTTGGCGACATCCGGCGATAGCATGTACAGGACCAAAGAACAGAACACGGTCGTAACCGGCAGATCCAAACGGCTGTCGAAATCCATGTCCGGGAATTCTTCGGCATTGCCGACAATGACCTGCTGTTCGGGAAAGGTTTCCCGGAGATCGTCGGCGAAAACTTTGTAAGGTTCCACGCCGACGAACCGGACATCGTCCATAGCGTCAATGGATTGCAGATAATGAAGCAATGTCCCGTTGGCGCACCCCAGGTCAATAACGGACAGGGGGGTTCCGGCGGGATGTTTGTCCAGAACCGATTTCAACAAATCGCGGGTCGGCTCGTGCAGGGGCTGGTAATAGGTATTTTTGTAATCATCCAACAGGTCCTGCAATTCCTTATCCGAAAGATCGAGGTTATGGCGCTGATACCAAAAGGATTTGAGAAAATCATAAACCGTATTCTGGAATTCCGCGCCCACGGCCAGATGCTGATACGTGGGCATTCCCGGCGCCACCAAATGATCGACCGAGACATAACGAAAATCGCTGAGAACTTTCGCCATCAAGGAGTTACTCCTTGCCTTCCGCCAATTTGCCGACGGGTTTAAGGCCTGCGTATTGGTCATCAATGACCGAGCGCGCGACCTGGAAGTCTTCAAGCGCATCGCCCTTTAATTTTTTGCCGGACGGCATTTTAACCTTCATCGGGTTGGTGCGCCTGCCGCCGGCGAGAATCTCGTAATGCAGATGCGCCCCGGTGGACCGCCCGGTGGTGCCGACATAGCCGATGACCTGGCCTTGGCTGACGCGCATGCCCCGGCGGGCCTTCCTGGCAATCGATTTCATGTGCGCATAGGCCGTCTCATAGCGGCTGTTGTGGCGGACCTTGACGTAATTGCCATAAGCGCCGTTGCGACCCGATTGAACGACGACGCCATTGCCTGCGGCATAAATAGGGGTGCCGCGGGGTGCCGCGAAATCGACGCCCCGGTGCATTTTGTTGTAGCCCAAGATCGGATGCCGCCGCCGCCCGAAGCCCGACGACAGCCGGGCGCCGTCGATGGGGGTGCTCATCAACGCCTTGCGGGCGCTCTGGCCCTTTTCATCGAAATAATCTGAAGTGCCGTCCGGCATGGTGAACAGGTAAATGGCGTGGCGTTTGCCCGACAGTGTCAGCGCCGCGAATTGGATATTGCCGGAATGGACGTTGCGGCCCTGGCCGTCATGAAACTGTTCGAACATGACTTCAAAGCCGTCGCCTTTGCGGATGTCGCGCTGGAAATCGACGTCCCACGAATAGGCGCGGATCAGTTCCACCAGCACCGGGTTGGGGATGCCGGCCTTGCGTCCCGAAACGTAGAGGCTGGAATTAATTTTGCCCGAGGCCTTGGTGACAACACGCTTTAAGGTTTTTTCGATTTTCCGGGCTTTGAAACCGTCCCCGCCAGTGCTTGCGTCCGTGCGTTCGACCCGGACCGCGAGGTCATAGTCGGGTTCAACCTCAAGCCCGATGAAGCGCCCGGGCTTGGGCCCCTGGGCAGCGACGGTGCCTAGTGCCGGTGCCTGGAAGCGCAGGGCGATCTGTTGGCCGCGGCGAATGTGTTTCGGATTGTAATGCGCAGACAAGGCGGAAATTGCGGCTTGCGTGTCGTTATTGGAAACCCCAGCGCTGTTTAGCAGGCCGGCGAAGGTATCACCGGCGCCGACGCGAATTTTATATTGAAAAATAGGTGTCGGCGTAGCGTTCGTAACGCCTAGGTCTTGGGGTAGGTCCGGGCGCGTGGTGGTGATTCCGGCGACGGCGGTATGGGGGTTGCCCAGCGACATCGGCGCCAACGCCAAGGTACCGTCGACCTTGGCGCTACCCTTGGCAGCCGGAAAGCCGAGGATTATACCTGCGGAGGCAACGACGCTGGCAACCAGCACCGTCACGGAAAATAGTCCCTTTAAGAGCACGCGGAATTCTCCCGCTTTAAGTTTGGAACCGAGTTTTCCTCGATTCTCTTAATTGAATCAAACCTATGCGGACAACCCTTAAGAAATCGTTGCATTTTTTAGGCTCCCAGGCCAAAAAAAGTGTCAGGAATGGTGGTAACCATGCGGTTTTTCTAGGATGGGCGGGCAATGACCGAAGCACCCCAAGCAGGCGCGAAAGCGTCCCAAACCGATAAGGACGCCGCCTTTTGGACTTGGCCGCTGGCCTTTGTCATTGCTTTCGTCGCCTTCGTGCACGTTGTCTGGTGGTTTTTGGGAGACACCGTCGTCGCCCACGGCAATCTCGCCGACAGCGACGGCTATGCCAGGCTGGTCCGCGTTGAGCGGCTGCTGGCGACCGGCGGCTGGTTCGATAGCAGCCTGCCCCGGGCCAACTGGCCCTTCGGCGGCTCGCTGCATTGGACGCGCCTGTTCGATGTTCTGATTATCGCGCTGGCGCTGCCGATGACGGCGGTGGTCGGCATGTCGAAGGCGCTTTATTGGTCGGGCGTCCTGATCAGCCCGCTTTTGCACATTGGTACGGCACTGGTTTTGGCCTGGGCGGCCAAACCGTTGATCGGGCGCACCGCGGCCTTGATCGCCGGCGCCCTGACGGCGACCCAATTCGGGGTGCTGGGGTATTCCGTCATCGGCCATGCCGATCACCATGCGCTGTTCGGATTAATCGCCATCGGCGTATTCGGGTTTATGGTCCGGGCTTTTGTTGAAGGCGTGGACAAGATCGGGGGCGTGGACCGTTACGCCCTGGCCGCCGGTGGATGTTTGGCCGCCGGGTATTGGGTGGGCATGGAAATGCAGATTACCGCCGCCCTTTGCTTCGGGGTGATGGGGTTGAAATGGCTGCAAGGGGACGGGCCCGGAAATGACAACGAGAGCCTGGGCTCCCTCTATCAACTCGCCCTCGGTTTGGCGGTGGGTCTGGCGGCGGCGGTGCTGATCGAACGCGGGCCTCAAGGGTTCTTCGACGACGCCTACGACCGCGTCTCGATCGTGCAATTGACCCTGGCCGTTTTGGTGCTGGCGTTCTGGGGGGCGGTCAGTTTCGGGGCTAAACGGGGGCGGGTGCTGACGAGTGTTCCGGGGCGGTTGGGCGCCGTCGTCCTCGGCGGGGGTATGACCTTGTTGGTGATGTGGTGGCTGTTCCCCAAGGTGTTCGTCAACCCGTTGAAGGATTTCGATCCGGTGATCCTCAAGGTATTCGAAGGCGTCGCCGAATACGCGCCGATTTCCGACATCCCGCATTTCCTCCTCTACATCGGGGCCGGGGTCATCGCCGGGCCGTGGATGTTATGGCGGCTGAAAACGGAAGGCGCCGGGCGGCGCTGGGCGTGGTTGCTGCTGGCGGCCTCGGCGCTGGTCTACGGGGCCTTGGCGATGAACTGGATCAGATGGTCGTTCTACGTCGGGCTGTTCATGACCGTGGGGCTCGCCGATCTGGTGCGGTGGGTCGATGGGGCGGTAAATAAGCGCTTCGTTTTTCCGTTTCGGATGTTGGTCAAAGTGCCGGTCGTTCTGCTGCTGGCGATCGGTCCGCTGGCCGTCGGCGCCACCGGGGTCTATACGCAAACCAAGGCGGCGGACAAGGAAAAGACGGCATCGGGCAAAGGCGACCCCCGTCCCTGTCCGGTGCAGGCGTTATCTGACTTCCTCAACAAGCCGCCGTGGTCCGACCGGCCTAGGGCGATCTTGTCGTCGGCCAATTTTGGCGCCGAGTTCCTGTATCGGACTAAGCATAGGGTGACGGCGACGCTGCACCATCCCAACGCCCAGGGGATTCTCGATAGCATCGATATCCTGGGCGGCATCTACGAGGCCAAGGTCCTGCACCTCATCAACAAACGCCAGGTCGGCCTGATCCTGATTTGCCCGAAATCCGGCCACGACGGCTACCTGATGAAGGGCGGCGGCGACAAGACGTTTTATAAGCGCCTGATGGCGGGGAACCTGCCTGACTGGATGCGGCCGGTGGCGTTGCCGCCTGATTTAAGCAAATCGTTCCTGTTGTTTCAGGTCATGGGCGCCGATAGATAACCCAGGTCGACCCCGACAGCCCCCAATGGGGATAGAGGCCAAACCGCTTGTAGCGAACCGGCCCTTGCGGGCCGTCGCGGTCGAGGAATTCCGGCAGTGACGGAAATTCTTTTTCGCCGCTAAAATTTTCAAACGCATACCAATGCCACGGGCTTATCGCGCCTTCGGGTTTGACCGCGAAATGGCGGTTGGTAATGAACCAGGGCGCCAGGCTTCGGGTTTCGTCTTTGGGTTGAACGAAACGAATGCGGTCGCTTAAGCCCCGTTCGCGGGCGTAATAGTTGACCACCGTGCCGATGCTGAACAGATGATGGGTGGTAATGAGTGCCGGTCTGTTCTTGTCTCCGGCTTCGGCGATGGCTTCCAGCGCCAGGGCCGGTGTCCCGCGCCCGCCCGACAGGGATTTTTCCAGCAATATCCCGTTGCCGATGAAAAACAGCACCAGTCCGGCCCAAGCGACGGCCCGCAACTTTCCCCCGGCGGTTATCATCCCGGCGTAAAGGCGGGCTGTTGCCATTAAGGCGACCAAGGCCGAGGCGATGAAATATCGAGGCACCGTGCCCAAGGGCGGATCGAAAATTAAAAAGCCCAACGGATAGACGACGGCGAGCAGGAACAGGAACACCCAGGCGCCGTCGCCCAGCCGCCGCGTCCACCAAACCGCCAGCCCTACCAGCCCGGCCATCGTTACGCCCACCATCGCCAGGGCCGGGGCCGTGGTCAGGGCAAGCGGGTCGATGCCGAAGGTTGCGCCGAACATGATGGCGAGCGAGTCTTCGATCGGCATGTCCGAGCGCCCGCCGTAGACCATGTTGCCCACCGCGACGGCGCCATAGGCAGTGACCAGGACGGCCTGAACCCCGAACAGGACGGACAACCGGGCCAAGGTCGAAATAGCCGAGGCGGTGGTCTTGTAAAAAGCACCCGCCGCCGACAAGCCGAGCGCGGCTAAGACGACGATGAAGCTGATGTGAGACGCCAGTCCCAGCACCGTCACGCCGATGAAGGCAAAGGCCGGGCCCCGGCCGGGGGCTTCCAGATAGCGTTCCAGGTAATAGACGGCCGCCAACAGCGCCAGCAACATCGGCGCATACCCCCGGGCTTCCGATGCGTAATGAACCATGGGATAGCTGGTTGCGACCATGGCCGCCGCGATCAAGCCTTCCCGAGGGCCGCGCCTGAGGCCGATGGCGGCGGCGACAATGATCATGGCGGCGCCCGAGACGATGGCGAGCAAGCGGTAAGCGAACGGCGACGCTTTTGCCCCGACGGCGGCCATGTAAAGGGTGTTTATGGGGTGCGTGTTGTCGTGAAAGAAAATCCCGATTCTATCGCAGGCAGAACAAAGCGTGCGGGCCAGTGCGATGTTGTCCAGCGACCAGATTTCATCCAGCCATAAGTCTCCCGAGGCGGAGAAAACCCGGAGTAACGCACCCGCGAGGACGATTGCACCGAGGCCCATCAATAGTTTCCGGTTGTCCGTCATCATTTCCCGCCCGGTTTCTTCAGCCGATAAACATACCAGCTATCTCCCGACAGCCCCCAATGGGGGAAAGACGCCCGTAGCTCATAGCCCGCTTTTTCTTTGCCGCCGGTTAAGGAAAAGTGGTTCTTTACGAACCAGCCGGGCGGTGCCTTGGTGTTTTTGTTAGTCGCGGCGAAAAAGCCGCCGTCGATGAACCACTCGGCGGGATTTTTGGCGTCTTCGTCCGGGGATACGAAGGTTAAGGATTTTTCCAGCCCCTGGGCGCGGGCAAAATGTTCGACCATCATCTTGACGCTGAACGGGTGGTAACCGGCGACGCGGGCGGGCCCGGTGTTCTTATTCGTGTCTTCGGCGATCATCGCCACCGCTTCCGCCGGCGCGCCACGTCCGGTGGTAAAAAGTTTCCCCAGCAAAAAGCCATTGGAGAGGCAGAACAAAAGGATAATGAAAGCCGCCCCCCGGCGCCGCCACGGGCTTTGGCCCAACATTTGTGACAGCGCCGCCGCTACCGCCATCAATGCGAACAGCGCAGACGGGATAAAATAACGCGGCAGGGTATGCAAATCCGGCGCGAATAAGAGAATGCCCAACGGGTAGGCGATGACGACGAAACCGAAAAATATCCAGGACAATTCACTTCGTTTCCGCGTCAGCCAGATGGCATAGGCGAGCACCAATCCCAAGATTGCCGCGATGATCGGGGAAAAGAAAATACCCGTCATGGGATCGATGCCGAAGGTGACTTCTCCCATGACGGCGATGGATTGGATCAACGGCAGGATTTCCTGCCCGCCGAAGACGATGTTGCCCCAGGCGACGGCGCCGAAGGAAACGACGGCAATCGCCTGAACACCGAATAATTTGGTGAGTTGCGCCACGACATCGATGAACGACGCTTGAGTCCGGAACAAGGCTGCCATCGCCCACAGGCCCAACCCCGCCAACACGACGACGAACGACTGGTGCGCGGCGAAGCCCAACAGACACACGATGACGAACCCCATCGCCCGCTTCGGACGGGGGTCTTCGAGCCATGTTTCGAGCAGATAATAAGCCGCCAGCGCCGCCAGCATCATGAGGGCGTAGCCTCGGGCCTCGGCGCCGTAGGTTACCATCGGGTAGCTGACGACGATCATAAGCGCCGCGATCAGGCCTTCGCGCGGGCTCTTGCGCCAACTGATAGCAGCGGCCATCAAGACCATGGCGGTGCCAAAAATCACTGACGGAAGACGCATGGCGAAAACGCTGGCGTCGGGACCTAAGGTCGCCAGGTAAAGTGAGTTCAGGGCATGGGTGTTGGTGTGAAAAAACAACGGCGTCCAATCGGCAGCCGAGGTCAGGGTCCGGGCGATGTCGAGATTGAAAAGCGTCCACACCTCGTCGATCCAAAGATCGCCGCCGGTCGCTGCCAGCCTGAGCCCAAGGCCGAAGACGATGACCGCCGCCAGCGTCGCCCATTCGGGCCGTGTTGCTTTGCCGGGAGAGTTCGCCATGGCGCGCCTCACCCGAACAGGTTGTAACGGACGATGCAGTAAATCACCCGCACGCCATCACCCCAAACCAGCTTCTTGCCTTCGTCAGGGGTGCGACAGGTATAGCCGATGGGGACTTCAGTCAGACGCGGTTGGGGATTAAGCCTTGCCGCCTTGGCGGTGAATTCGGAGCAAAAGCCGAAGCGGTCCTCTTTCAGCGTGATCTGGTCGAGCACGGATTTGCGGAACACTTTATAGCACGTACACATGTCGCTCAGCCGCCGCCCGCTGAACAGATTGGAGATGCCGGTTAGCACCTTGTTTCCGGCCCGGTGCGTGAAGCCCAAAAACGCCGATTTTTCGGGGTCGAGAAAGCGCGAGCCGTAGACGATGTCGGCGTCACCGTCGATGATCGGCTTTATTAAGTTCCCATAATCGGCCGGGTTGTATTCCAGGTCGGCGTCCTGAACCAGGATGATATCGCCCGTGGCCTCGGCAAAGCCGGTTTTCAAGGCGGCGCTTTTACCGAGGTTTGTGGGGTTCCCGAGGACCTTGATTTGCGGATGTTTGGCGGCGAGGTCACGGGCTAGGCCAAGCGATGCGTCGGTGGACCGGTCATCGACGATCATCACTTCCAACTCAAGCCCGTGAATGTCGGCGGCCAACACCCGGGAAATGATTTCCGCGAGCGTGTTTTCCTCGTTGTAGCAGGGGATGACGACGGACAGTTTCAAAGGGCTTTCCGCATAAGGTAATGGCCGGAAATCATGTTATACCAAGGATCAGTGAAAAAGGTCGAAAATTGGCAATGCACCGCCTAAAAGTTATTGTTTTAATTACATTAATCCTGATCTCCCTGGATCTGGGCCTGGGCCAATTCGCCAAATACAACTTCGATTTCTGGAAAAACGCCTATCCCCCCACCGATCACCGAATAAGGTCCGAAGACTTTCATCACGGCTTGGCGCCCAATCGCGATGTTTTCGAAGCCTGGGGGCTTTACCGTTACCGTTATCACACCAATTCGCTGGGCTTCAAGGACGCTGCCCCGCGTGTCGTCCCGCTCAAGAGCGATAAAAAGAGGCTTCTTTTTTTGGGTGATTCATTTACCGAGGGCAAAGGCTTCGCTTACCCAGAAACCTTCGTCGGGCGCATCGCCGATAAGCTTAGCCCCCAAGGAGTCGAGGTTCTGAACGCCGGTGTCGATTCTTACGCGCCGGTGATCTATCGGCTAAAGGCTAAGTATCTTCTGGAAAAGGTGAAATTGAAGGTCGATGCGGTGGCGGTGTTTGTTGATGTATCCGATGTTTATGACGAGGCTAATCGTTACACTTACGACGCCCAAGGCCGTTTAATGATTCCGCCCAAGGACGGCTTGACCTGGAAAAGCGCCTTTGAAGCCGTCCGCGACAATTCGTTGACGGTGCGCCTTGTGTCGGTTGCTTACGATCACCTGAATTTCATGGTCCGCTACCTGATGCGGCGCCGGAAGGTCGCGGGCGCTTCGGGTAAGTCATTTTCAGACGTCACGCCGCTGGATCTCTGGGCCGATTCCATGAGCGGCCAGAAAGTCGCCGCCTGGACCTACGATGACGCCCGCTGGCGCGCCCATGGGAAACTTGGCCGTGAGCGCGCGGCCAGAAATATGGACGGGCTGCTGGCGTTGCTGAGGCAACACGGTATTCCCCTGACCATCGCCGTCTATCCGTGGCCGGAACAGCTTTTCAACGACCCCAAGGCGCCCCGGTATCGGGATTTCTGGCGCGATTGGGCCAAGCAGCGTGACGTTCCCTTTATCGACCTGTTCCCGGCCTTCACCCAGGCGCCGCCCCAGGGCGTGCTGAAAAAATATTTCATTCCCTTTGATTTTCATTGGAACGCGGCCGGCCACGACCTCGTCGCCAAGACATTTCTGGAACAGTTCATGATGCCTAAGTAGGGGGCCTAAGTAGGGGGCCTAAGTAGGGGCGGTTATTCGGGCTTGCGGGCGGTGGCGACGATCTGCCAGCCCCACGGTGAATCGAGGAACGTCAACCCCATCAGGCCCCGGAAAACCGCCATGACTATTCCCGCTAAAAATCCCGTTTCGCCGCTGACGTCGTCAATCAGCTTTTCGCCTCTGAGGATCACCGCCAGCCGGTAAAGGTTGAACACCGGGAAGCCCGCGGCGGCGGTTTGCTCGACCTCGAAGCCGGCCTTTTCGAGGATTTCCTTCAGGCGGGCCTTGGTGAAATGTTCCTGGTGGCCGAGATGGCGGTCGAAGGCCGACACCGGCCCGCCGGGTACGGTGACGGCCAGCCGGCCGCCCGGTTTCAGGCACTGCCCGGCGTGCTCGAGCAGCTTCACCGGATCGTCGACGTGTTCCAAGACTTCCGAACAAACAGCATGGGTTGCCCAGCCCCGAAGCTCGTCGGGGGCCGTGCCTTCGGTAAAATCGAAATGGACAAGCTTGGCTTTGGGAAGTTTCTCTGCCGCCGCGTCAAGCCCGCTTCGGCTTTGATCGATGCCGGCGAAGGCCGCCCCGGAAAAGCGTTGGCTAAGTTCGAGCAAAAGCTCGCCGGACCCACAGCCGATATCCAGGATGGCGGCGCTGTTTTTGTCCGCATCCGGCCCCAGCAGGCGAATGACCAGCCTTCGGCGTAGCGCGTGGCCGGGGTTGGACCGGGTCGCTTTGGCGTAATCGTCCCAGTGGCGATCCCACCGGGTTTCGGCGTTGTCGGTCATATCTCAGGCTCGGTCCGGCAAACGGCGAAGGTGTTGAGCCCGAATTTGTGTTTGAAACACGTTATGCCGCTGGGCTTGAACCCGGCCTCGATCAGCAACGGCCACAGGTCCTTGGGATCGTAATAGGCCTTGTGGTCGTTAATTTCCTCGGCCGGGCTGAGCCCCAGCCGGAAGGCGGAAAATTCCAGGAACCATTTGCCCCGCCACGACGGCACGTTGATGAGCGCGATGCCTTCCGGCGCCAGTAGCCGGCGGAACGCCTTCAACGTGTCGAGCGGTCGGTCCAGGTGTTCGAGCACTGAATTGCAGAGGATGATGTCCAGGGACCCGTCGGCAAGGTCTGAGAGCGCTTCGGGCAGGCGTCCCTCGACGGCGGTGATGCGGCTGTCATCCTTCAATTCGGGCGACAGCGAAAGGTCCACCAGCACCAGTTTTTCCGCCTCCTCGGCAAACAGCCGCCCGATGCGGCCATGATAGCCGCAGCCGATATCGGCGATCCTTTTGTTTATGCCGGTGCCGATGGTGGAACGGATGCGGCGCATGGACAGCCAGACACCGAACCGGTCAACCGGGGTGAGCCGTTGTTTTTGGCCATAAGACGTTTGGCGGCTCATGGTCTCCTACTCCGTCTTTTCCTCAGAAGTTTCTGGCGCATAAGCGGCGATGGCGTGCAACAGCAAAGTCGACACGAAAGTCACGAACGACAACATCACCGCCACCATTCCGGTCACCGCCATGTGGTTGATGGTGATGTTCGTATCGATCGCCGTGAACCCGACGCCGATGAAGGCTTTCAAGAACTTGTACCCGAGCCCCCAACCGGCCAGAAACAACACGCCTGAGACGACCATCGTCCGGGTGTAGGGGAAAACCTTTAGCCATTTCCGTTTCGCTTCGCCCGTGGGATCGTAAAGGGTTTCCGCCATGCAGCCTAAAAACATGCATTGCAGGCCGATCAGCGACAGGGTCGCGCCGAGCATCATGGCGTTCAGCGACAGCGTCACCCCGGCGACGGTTCTGGGTCCAAAGGTCAGGCCTAGGATAATCAGTAGCCCTAAGGACAAAAACACCGCGCCCGGTTTCATGACGAAGAAATCGGCGCCGTAAATAAGCATGGCGCGAAGGTTGATCCAGCCCGCGTGCCAGGGCGAAAACCAGCCGATCCGCTTGTGATGGCTTTCGCGACCGTGGCGGTCCTTGAAGAAATGCACGGGCACCTCGACGGTTTTAAGCTTCATGCGCACCGACTTGACGACCATCTCGGAAGCGTATTCCCAGGATTGGGAACGCAGTTGCATGGCTTTTAACGCGTCCAGGGTGACGCCCCGCATGCCGCAGTGGATATCGGAAAATTTTGTGCCGTAAATCAGGTTGAGAAGGAAAATCGTCAACGGTGTGCCGAAATAGCGATGCAGCCCCGGCATCGCGCCCTTTTCGATCGACCCCCGGAAACGCGAGCCCATGATGTATTCAAAGCCTTCCCGGAAACGCTCGACGAATGGCTGGATTTCCCGGAAATCGTAGGTGCAGTCGGCGTCGCCGCAGATCACGTAAAGACCACGAATATGCGGGATGGCGTCCTGGTAAGCGCGGCCAAGCCCCCGGGCGGGGGTTTTCAGGACACGCGCGCCTTTTTCCAGGGCGATGTCGAGCGTGCGGTCGGTGGAACTGTCGACGATCAGAATTTCTGCCGCCACCCCGGCCTTTTCGATGCCTTCCCGGCACCAGTCCATGAATTCCGCCATTACCGGCTCTTCATTCATGGCCGGAATGACGATGGACACTTCGGGATGGGCAACGTCGCCGTCCGGGATCAGAAGTTCCGCTTGATCGTTCATGGAGGATTCCTTGGCGTCCTAGGGCGTCCGGAGTTTAGCCGCTTTTTTAACCCGGTTACAGACCGAGCGCCGATCCCCAGGCAGCCGGCAGCACCGGGCTCTTGGAAAACATGATGATCGCCGCCAAGCCGATGGCAACGCCGTAGGGGATGGGCTGTTTTTTACCGGCGTCTTCCTGCATCCAGGCGATGGATGTCAGGAACGGAAAGATTTTGCCAAGCCGACCTGCGAAAAAAATGCACAGCGCCAGACCTCCGCCCAGTATCGCCGTTAAATAAAGAAACGGCCAAAGGTCGCCCCAGCCGACCCAGATGCCGACCGCCGCCAGCAACTTGACGTCGCCACCGCCCATAATGCGCTGAGAGAACAGAAACAACCCGACCCCGAACAGGCCCGCGCCGACCCCGAAATGCCAGGCCATCAAGGTCAGGCCGAACCCGCCCGCCAAGGCGGCAGATAAAAAGGCGGCGGCGATGACGATGCACGCCCCGTTGGGGATGATCAAACGGCGGCTGTCGGAAACCACCGCATAGGCCAAGGCCAATGGATAGGCGGCTGCGCTCAGCCAATGCACCGTGGTTAAAAGCAAGGTCATGCTAATTCCCGGGGGATTTTCCTGTCCAAGTGGTGAGGGGATGAAAAAACCGAAAAGCGGGCCGGTTTTTTTCAAACCAGCCCGCTTCCAGAATTTTGCAGAAGGGCAAGATGCTCTTCCTAAAACCTTTGGCGAATATCCGGTCCATGAGACCTGATTTCCGCCTGACCGCTCCAAAAAAGACGCCCCGAAAAAAAAGGAGGCCCACCTTCGATGGCTTAGAACGGTTTTTGGTTTAAAGACGTTTAACCGGAACAGTTAGATGCTGTTGCCGACCTGGTTAAACATGTTGCTAATGTCGGTGCCGACCAAAGTCACGGCAGCGATAATGACGACGGCGAGCAGGGCCGCAATAAGCCCATATTCAATTGCCGTAGCGCCTTCTTCATGTTTCCACAGGCTCATTGCGAACCGGCTGATTTTATTAGTCATTTCCAAAAACTCCTGTACCACACTCGGTATGATGTTCACCGGTCTAAAACAAGGCCGGCATGTTAGCCACGAAGCGCCCCCTTTAACGGCGACAGGGTGGCAAACCAGATTTCTTAAGTCAATAGGATTGGACCCGAAAAGAATTGATAAAATATTACCAAAGTTACCCACAGGCGCAATTTAAAGGTAATTTTTCCTATATTTTCCTTATCCACCATAGATGTGGTTTTCAAACGCTGATGTCGACGTTTAGCGACAAAGGTTTTTTTAGAGTCTGGTTCCCGGCCCTGATGGGCAAAGAAGGGGGTTTTCAGATTTACGATAAATCAAGCGTTGCCGGGGGTTTTTTGGGGTCTTAGGGTGTTCTTAAGGGGTGGCCGAAAATGATGGGACGGGGCATTTAGGCTTTTCGACCCGGGACAATCTGGCAGGTTAACCAAAAAAAGTCATGATCCACATCCAAGGAATCCGTAAAACCTTTAAATCCGTGACCGCGTTGGGCGGCATCGATTTTATCGCCCGTGACGGTGAGGTGACCGGTCTGATCGGGCCCAATGGGGCCGGAAAAACGACCGCTTTGCGAATCCTCTATACCGTCATGAACCCGGATTCAGGGGTCGCTACCGTTGACGGCTTCGATACCGTGACCCAGCGCCGGGAGGTCCAGAAACGGATCGGCGTTTTGCCCGACAGCCGTGGCCTTTATCCGCGCCTGACGGCCCGCGAGCACGTAAATTATTTCGGCCGCCTGCACGGTATGAACGGAGCGGCCCTGAAGACGCGCATCGACGAGCTGGTGTCGGCGCTCGGCATCGGCGATTTCGCCGACCGCCGCGCCAAGGGCTTCTCGAAGGGCCAAGCCCGCAAGGTCGGCATTGCCCGTGCCGTCGTCCACGAGCCGCAGAACCTTTTGTTCGATGAGCCGACAAACGGGCTCGACGTGGGGTCGACCCGCGCCGTCCACAAATTGATCCACGAATGGCGCGAACAAGGCCGGTGCGTTCTGTTTTGCAGCCACATCATGCAGGAAGTGGCCGCCGTGTCCGATCGTATCGTGGTGTTGTCGATGGGCCGGGTGGCGGGCCAGGGCACGATCGAGGAGTTGTTTGATCAGACCGGTGAAAAGGACATTGAAAGCATGTTTCTGTCTCTGACCAGCCGGGCGGAAGCCTGGTAAGAGGAGACGCGCATGTGGAACCGAATGTTCACTGTTTTCGCCAAGGAGGTCTTGGACAATTCCCGGGACCGGCGTTCGCTTCTGGTGGCGCTGATCTACCCCCTGTTGGGGCCGGCGCTGCTGGGGCTTTTGATTTCCGCCGTCGTTAACGTGGTGTCGGTGAAAACCACCGCCAGGATGGCGATCCCGGTTCAAGGCGCCGCTTTTGCCCCGGGCCTGGTCGCCTTCCTGGGCGAGCGAGGCATCAATGTCGCCCCGCCGCCGCAAAACCCCGAACAAGCCGTCCGCGAAGGGGTGGTGGAATTCGTTCTGGTTATCCCCGAGGACTACCAAACCCGGTTCGAGGCGCAAAAAACCGCCGACATCACCGTTATCGCCAATTCATCACGCCTGCCCGGGCTGATCGCGCTCAACCGCATGGCCAACCTGTTGGGCGTCTATAACAGCCAGGTCTGGAACAAGCGGCTGGAGGATCGCGGCCTCGATATTCAGATTCTCAAACCCCTGGCGATCAGCAGCATCGATGTCACGTCCGGCACCCATATCGCTCAAATCTTGTTGTTCATGGTGCCGCCGTTGTTCATCTTCAACTTGTTCATGGGCGGTGTGTACTTGGCCATCGACACCACGTCGGGCGAACGCGAACGGGGCTCGTTGGAACCGCTGCTCATCAACCCGGTGGAGCGCTGGGCCCTGATGCTTGGTAAATACTTTGCAGCCCTGGTGTTCACCGCCGTCGCCGTGGTTGTTCAATTGATGGCGTTTAAATTGATTTTCCAATCGGCGGGCGGCGGCAATTTCAATTTCGCGGAAATCCTGAATATGACCACGGTCATCGCCATCCTGGTGATTGCCCTGCCGTTGATGATGGTCGCCGTCGGCGTGCAGTTCATCATGGCCACCGTCACCAAAAGCTATAAGGAGGCGCAAACTTATTTGGGCCTGTTGCCCCTGGTGCCCGCCATTCCCGGTATGATCCTGGTGTTCGCCCCGGTACAGGCCCAGAATTGGATGATGATGATCCCGACTTTTTCACAGACCCTGTTGTTGGGGCAGATCGTGCGCGGCAACGTCGTTTCCATTCCGGACGCCTTAATTTCAATGACGTCATCGATTGCGGCGGCGATGATTTTGATCTTTATCGCGGCCCGGCTTTACGAGCGCGAGAACCTGATTTTCGGGGATTAGGTTTTCTGGATGCGTTTATAGTCGCCGCACCAATCGGAGCTGTTGGTTTCCATCCACACCGTTGTAAAGGCGCTGGCTGAGGGCGCGTAGCGGCGGCACAGGCCCTTCATCGAATTTTTCCGAAGCGCCCCGGTTGCCCGGGGGTTGGAAGCATTAAGCTCGGCGGTTTGGGATTCATAGCGCTGCTGTTTCTTGAATTTCCAACTGGGGTGCCAAAAAAGGCAGTTCTGACAGGAATCAACGACATCATCTGCATCGGCCATAGGCTGCTCCTTTCCATCCCTTGGGGGCGTTTTTTGGTATAGGCGCCCCGAATATAACAGATTTCCCGTAAACGGGTATTATGGATCTTCTGGAGGTCCGGGCGCCGCCCCTAGCGGGGGCCCAAACGGCAGGGTTTCAAGGTTCATGGAACAGCGATATTCCCTTCTATTTTCATTTTCGGTCCTCGCCTTCATTCAGGTTGTGGCCGCAGCCACGGGGTTTATCGATATCGGCGGGGGGCGTCTTTACGATGCCGACGGCTACATGCGCTTGGTCCGGGTTCAGGAGCTTTATGAAAACCGGCAATGGCTTGATCTGACCATCACTCGCAGCAACGCGCCTTTCGGTGAGGAGATCCACTGGTCGAGGCCGCTGGATGTCTTGTTGCTGGCCGGCGCCTGGGTGTTGTCGCCGTTGATGGGGTTCAAGGCGGCGTTGTTCTGGTGGGGGACGCTGATCAGCCCGGTTTTTTTCATCGCCGCGCTGATCGCCGTGGCCTGGGCTGCGCGCCCGCTGGTGGCGGCGGAAGGCCGGGTGTATCTGGGCTTCCTGTTGGTTAGCCAACCGGCGGTGATCAGAGACTTCCTGGTCGGTCGCCCCGACCATCATGGACTGTTGATCGTGCTGTTCATTTTATTTCTCGGGCTGGCGTTCCGCCTTCTTGCCCGTCCCTTCAGGCCGGCCCTTTGTCTGCAGACGGCCGCCGCCGGCGCTGCCGCCGTCTGGGTCAGTTTCGAAGCTCTGTCCTTTGTCCTGGTCGTTCTCGCCGTGCTCGCCCTGGCGTGGATCAAAAGCGGCGAGGATTTTGCCCGCAAAGCCGCCCATCTGTCGCTGGGCTTGGCGCTCGGGCTTGCCGTGGCCCTGGCCGTCGAGGGGCGCCTGGTCCCCCTTGGTCCCCTGAGCGGAGCGGCTTTCGACGCTATTTCGATTGTCCATGTCGGGGCGTTTACCGGCCTCGCCACGCTCGCTGCAATTCTTAACTGGGCGCGCCGACGCCTGGGTGAGGATTGGCGCTACCGCTTGGCGGCGGCGGCGTGTGGATTGGCGGTGTTGACGGGTGTCCTGGCCGCCGTGTCGCCCAAACTTTTTCTGGGCCCCAGCGTCGACATCGATCCCGGCATCGTCTCTCCCTACATGGCGTTCATCATCGACGGGCAGCCAATTCTGTCGGGTCTGAGGAAATGGCCGTTGACGTTGTTCTGGCTGGGTGGGGCCTATGTGGCTGTTCCGTTCGTCCTCTATCTTTTGTGGAAGCAACCCGAGGGCGCGGACCTTATTCGAAGATGCAATCGGCCATCCCCGAAGGCGAAAAGTTTTTGGCCGCCATCGAGCATCCCTTCGCACTCGATTATCGCCGAAACGCCATCGTTAACATCGACGTCCCGGGCGGTGCCAGCCCGAAGCCTGGAATGCCTTTTTTCAAGGGGCCGGGGGCGCTGAAGGAATATCTGCTTGGCCAATCCATCGGCTATATCGCGCACCGTGATTTCGCCAACCTGGGCGGTTGTCTTTACCGCCGCAATATGTGGAAGTTTTACGCCCAAGGCAGCCATCCCATGTGGCGGGGGCAAGCGAAATTCTATCTCGATTTCATGGACAACGTAGAGTCGCTGGGGTTGAGCGAAACGACGGTTTACCGGGGCCGGGTCCTTAGGGTGATCAAGCTTCGTTGAAGGCTGACGCGGGATTATTTTTGAATCCGCTCCAGTTCCACCCTCGCCGCCGTGTACTGACGGAAGTTGGTGACCCCGGTGGCCAGGGTCTTCTGGAAATATTCCGCCGCCGCCTTGGTGTCACCGTTGATAAGACTGAGCTGGCCCATAAAGAAATAGGCGATGCATTCGTTTTCGCGCTGATGGCGGGTATCCGGGTCGGCGGCGGCGGCAATGACGTCGGCGGGCTTGGCGTCGTCTAAAATCATCTTGATCAGCGCGCTCGGCAAGATGTTTGGGCTTTTGAAGACTTTAAGCCGGGCCAGGGATTTGCCTGTCCGCCCGCCGGCTCGGGCTTCGCTGACGTATTTCCAAATCAAGGCGTAATCGCGCAAGGCCCCCTCGGCGTATTTGTAAACCTTGGTTGTCCGTCGTCATATAAATTGGAACAATCAACGG
>JABMOY010000058.1 GCA_013203955.1 Rhodospirillales bacterium
CGATTCGAATTTGGGCCTCGTCTTGCGCGAAAGTGAAAGGCTGCACCAGATTATCGGCGTGCCGGAGACCGTAAGGGAGACGCCCTAACAATCCAAAGCCAATCCGGAGTCGCGACTCTGTGGGATCGCTCGGTTCTCGCAAGTCTCGCCTATCGGCCAACCGACATTTTTGCGCTCGGCTTTCGCGGCGCAGTTTCCGATGATGCCCTGGTAAACCTAGGGATTATTGAGAACACGCCGATCTCACGCACCTCACCAGCTTTGCTGTTCTGGATTGGTATGTTCGGTGTTCAAGCCGGAGACCGATACGAGATAACGCTTTCTGGACCTGATGGACGGATGCTCTCCCGGACGGAGATGGAATTTACTCGCAATCAGGCACGGCGTTTCGCGTGGATCGGCAAAAGAGTGACCGGCCTGGGAGGACGCGCATTTCCTCCATCGCTCAATGCGGCAGTGCGCGATTTTCTGACCTTCAGGTCGGTCAATGAAAATTTTGTGGGAGATATATTTAAAAATCAATGAAAAAAACAGCCCGATTCCCCTGAAGAAATCGAGATCACGCCTGAGATGATCGTGGCGGGCGTGGAAGCCTAGCCACACCATCAATTGTCCGCTTTTGGCGTTGCCCCCCGCCCCTAACCCAGCGTCAGCCCCTTGGCCCAGGTCACGGTCTCGCCGGCGTCCCGGGCGTAGCCGTCGGCGCCGATTTGATCGGCATACATCTGGTTCACCGGGGCGCCGCCGACCATCACTTTCAGGCCATCGCGCAGCCCGGCTTTCGCCAGGGCGTCGATGACTTCCTGCATTTGCGGCATCGTCGTCGTCAGCAGCGCCGACAGGCCGAGGATATCCGGCCGGTGTTCGCGCACCTGTCGAACGATGGTTTCGGTGTCGATGTTGACGCCCATGTCGATGACCTCGAACCCGGTTCCCCGCATCATGCTGACCACCATGTTCTTGCCGATATCGTGAAGGTCGCCGAGGACGGTGCAGATGAGGACGCGCCCGCCGCGCTTGACGTTGCTGGTCGCCAGGTGGGGCTCGAGCAGCTTCAGGCCTTCGTTCATCGCCCGGGCCGAAAGCAGGACCTCGGGAATAAACACGGTGCCGTCGGCAAAGCGGGCGCCGATGACGTCCATGGCGGGCAACATGCCCTTGTTGAGGATGTCGGGCGCCGAATATCCCTGGTCGAGCAGTTCCTGGGCGTGCACCAGGATGTCTTCTTCCTCGCCCTCGAGCACATCGTTGGTGATTTGCTCGAAGGCTTTCTCGAGGTTCATGCCCGAGATGGTTTCTTTTGTCGTTTTGGGCCCGGGTTTCGACGTAGGTTTGGGCGTCACCGCCTGTTTTGCCGCTTCCAGGCCGGCCGGACTTATTGAGGGGTGCCCGCCGGCGGCAAGGGGCAGCTTGCCTTCTTTCTCGATGCGGTCGCCGATGTACAAAAGCCGGTCGAAATCGGCGTCGGGCGGCGTCGTGTCGCCGATCGAGGCGATGAAGCGGGTGCCGGGGGCAATGTTCTTGAACAGGCTGTCCATGTAATCCTCGAGGTCTTCGCGGGTCGAGGACTTATCCAACAACAGCAGTTCGGGAATGCCGCCGTGAATCGTCAGGTGGCCGGGCCGGCACCATTGGTCGTAATAATCTTCAATCCGCACCTTGGTCATGGGATAGGGCGTCACCGCGTCGGCGACGTCCATGCCGCTGTCGGTGAGCAGTTCCATCAAGCCCCGGTTTTCGCCGTCGGGGTGGCAAACCATGGCGACGCCGTTGGGTTTCAGGATATCGGCGGCTTTTTGGCACCAGGGCTGAAAGTATTCCGCGTATAACGCCGGATAGGTGATCATGTCGTCGACGTTCGCCGCCCACAGAATGGCATCCATGTCGACGCCCGAGAGCACGTCGAGAAGCTGATCGTAAACGCCTTCCAGCGCTTCCAGCAGTTCCGCCATTTGCTTGGGATAATCATGGTGGTGGATGTAAAATTCGGTGGCGTCCAGGAAGTTCTTCTGAATGAAGTGCATGGGGGACGCGCAGGCGATGCCGAGCCCTTGGCCGACCGCAATGCCGTCGTCGCCGATCTCGTCGCGCCATTTTTCAAAACGTTCGTAGTGCGGCTTGATCGTCAGGTTGCCGAAGATGTGGGCCAGCACCTTATAATCGTCCGGCCCCTTGATGGCGTGTTCCTTGACCCACGAGATGGAGGCGCCGGATTTTTTCATCTCCGGCGTAAACCCGTGGACGACGCTGACATCGCCGACCGGGGTGCGGTAGTCGACGCGCATCATCTCGGCCCCGTCCCGACCGTCGGGCGTGACTTTAATGTCGACGTCGGACGAGAACTCGAAGATGTGGGGGTATTCCTTAAGATTGTAGAGCCCGATGGCGCGATGGGTGGCGTCCTCGGGTTTTTCCGGGCGGCTGAATTCCGGTATCATTTTGTGCAACGGCCAGCCCAACGAGCGATGGATATCCTCCACCGACATGCCTGCGAATTGCTTAGGCATTGTTCCCCTGATTTCCTGGGCATTGAACCAGAGGTCGATGCGCGGCACCCACGGCAGCCGGTCAACGGTTTCGCCGCGAATGACGGCCAGCAAATTTTCCCGATGGCTAACCGACGACATTGAAATTCCCCTATTTAGGACCGCCCGGCTCCTAAAATATTTACCGATAGTTCCCAGGCAGTCAGCACCGCACCCGACTTGTTGCGGTATGCTGCCATATCGCCGCCGAGCCCCCCTTGATTTAAATCAACCCTTGAGCCCGGTATAGGTTTCGGGGTCGAAGGAATCGACCTGGATGATGTCGTCCCGGGCGGCTTCGGCGGCTTCCAGGCGCTTGCCGTCTTCGGCGCTGACAACCCCGGCGGAGACGGCGCGGTTGACCAGGGTTTCTTTCGGTTGGGATTCCAGTTTTCCGGTCCTGACCGCTTCGCGGAGGGTATCGCGGGCCGCTTTGGCGGCGACGACCATTTCCAGCGCCGCTTCAAGCCGGCCGAGGCCGTCTTCTTCCGGGGCAGGGATAAAAATATCAGGGGTCAGCCGCAGCCGCCCTTCATTGCCGTCGAGCAAGCTTCGCGCGACCTCGGCCCCCAGCTCGTCATCCGGCGGTCGCCGGTGGGCGCCCAGGGGAAAGATCAGGAAACGCGCCATCAAAGCAGCCAGCCGGTTGGGCAGATTGTCGAGAACGCCCAGAAGAGCCTCTTGAATGTTCCACAATGCCAAGTCACACGACCACCGGAGCAGCGCCACATCGCCGGCGGGCCGGCCATCGTCGTGGAAACGTTTGAGGGTCGCCGATCCCAGGTACAGCCATGCAAAGGCATCGGCCAGCCGGCCACTGATTTTCTCGCGCCGCTTGAGTGCGCCGCCCAACGTCCCAAGGCAGACATCGGCGAGGAACGCGAACGACGCGCTGTAGCGCGTCAACGCTCGGAAATATTTTGCCGCCGGCCCATCCTCCGGCGACGTCACCAGGCGTGCGCCCGTCAACGCCAAGATAAGGGACCGGATGGCGTTGCCGAAAACGAACCCGAGATGGCCGAAGAAGGCTTTATCAAAACCCTTGATGTCTCCAACTGCTACCGCCTGCATCTCGGCGTGGACGAACGGATGGCAGCGGATCGAGCCCTGGCCGAAGACGATCAGCGTCCGGGTCAGGATGTTGGCGCCTTCGACGGTAATGCCGATGGGGGCGGAAACGTAGGCCCTGGACATGATATTTCGAGGGCCGCCGCTAATGGCGGACCCGGCCATGATGTCCATGGCGTCGATGGTGGTCGAGCGCATGGCGTCGGTGAGGTACGCTTTGGCGACCGCCGACAGCACCGCCGGTTTCTCACCGGCATCAACGGCGGCACAAGTCAGCACCCGCACCGCGTTCATCAGATAGGCATGGCCGGCGATGCGGGCCAAAGGTTCTTCGATGCCTTCAAAGCGGCCGATCGGCAGGTTGAACTGTTCGCGCACGGTGGCATAGGCGCCGGTCGCCCGCGCCGCCAGTTCGACGGCGGCCACGGACTGCGACGGCAGCGAAATGGAACGCCCCGCCGCCAGGCTGTCCATCAGCATCTTCCAGCCTTGGCCGGCCCCGTCCGGGCCGCCGATGATGAAATCCACCGGCACGAATACATCGGTGCCGGTAACCGGGCCGTTATGAAACGGCACCCTCATGGGGTCATGCCGGTCGCCGATTTGGATTCCCGGCACATCGCGGGGGATCAGCGCACAGGTGATGCCCCTATCTTCTTCGCCGCCCAGAAGCCCATCGGGGTCATGCAGGCGAAAGGCGAGGCCGATGACGGTGGCCACCGGGGCGAGAGTGATGTAGCGCTTGTTCCAATTGAGACGGATGCCGAGAACCTCTTTGCCGTCATAATTGCCGCGGCAGACGATGCCGGTGCTGCGACCGGACGCCGCGTCGCTGCCGGCGTGGGGTTCGGTCAAGGCGAAGCAGGGAACCTCTTCGCCCCGCGCCAGACGCGGCAGGTAATATTTTTTCTGCGCCTCGGTGCCGTAATGGAGAAGCAGTTCCGCCGGGCCTAAGGAGTTGGGCACCATCACCGTGACGGCGGCGGTAATGCTGCGGCTCGACACCTTGACGATAACGGCGGAATGGCCGATGGCGGAAAATCCCAGGCCGCCGAATTCCTCCGGTACGATCATGCCGAAAAACCGTTCGCGCTTGAGAAATTCCCAGATATCCGGCGGCAGGTCGCGGTCCTGGTTGATCTGCCAGTCGTTCAGCATCCGGCACAAGTCTTCAACCGGGCCGTCGAGAAAAGCCTGTTCGCGTTCCGACAGCGCCTGCGGCTTAAAATCCAGAAGTTTGCGCCAATCGGGATTGCCGGAAAACAGATCGCCGTCCCACCAAACCGTTCCCGCCTCCAGCGCGATGCGCTCGGTGTCGCCCATGGTCGGAAGGATGCCGCGGACCAGACGCATCACCGGGGCCGAAATCAGGGGCCGGCGGATGATGGGTAGCCCGAACACCAGGGCCGCAAAAACCGTGATGGCGAGTACAAGGAGGGTGGTGGTCATGGCTGTGATCCTCTCAATTCCTCAATGGCTTGCCGGTTTTGAGCATGTGGGACACGCGCGCGATGCTTTCCGGTGTCCGCGATAGCGCGACGAAGGCGTGGCGCTCTAAGGCAAGTAAGCCATCTTCATTAATGGTTTCGGTGATGTCCGTATCGCCGCCGCTCAACACCCCGGCCAGCGCCTTGCCGACAGTGACATCGTGGGGCGTCGCCTTGCCGCTGAGCCGGAATCCGTCAACGGCCATCGACATCGCCGCCAGCGCCGTTTTGCCCGGAAGCGATATTTCCGGCTTTTCGGGCGGCGCATAATTCTCGGCCAACGCCAGCGCCTTGGCCTTGGCGTCGGCGAGCAAGCGGTCGCGGTTCATGGTGATGGCGTCGTCCGGGCGCAGGATCAACAGGTCGCGCGCTTCGGCCGCCGATTTTGCCACCGCCGCCATGGCGATGGTCTCGAACGCCTTAATCACCGGCGGCATGGGGCCACCGCGCCGGTCGGGGTTTGACCACCCCCGAACCAGCATTTCCTTGCAGCCGCCCCAACCGGGGACGATGCCGACGCCGACCTCGACCAGGCCGCTATAGGTTTCGGCGTGCGCCTGGACGGCGTCGCAATGGAGAAGGATTTCGCAACCGCCGCCGAGCGCCATTCCCGACGGCGCACCGACCACCGGGAACGGCGCATATTTGAGCGCCTTGTAGACGTCCTGGCC
>JABMOY010000059.1 GCA_013203955.1 Rhodospirillales bacterium
ACCTCGGACAGCGGCAGATACTGATCCACCCGGTCGCCGCCGATGTCGCCCAGCGGGATGGTTTCGATCAGCGTCATGTCCAACCCTTCGTCGCCGCACCAGCGGATGATGGTCTCGATTTCGCCTTCGTTGACGTCTTTTAAGGCGACCGTGTTGATCTTGATGGCGAGCCCGGCGTCGCGCGCCGCAGTGATCCCGGCCTGGACCTTAACCAGATCCCCCCAGCGGGTGATTTCCTTGAATTTATCGGCATCCAGCGTGTCCAGCGAGACGTTGATGCGCTTGATCCCTAAGTCCACCAGTTCGGTCGCGTACTTGGTTAGCTGGCTGCCGTTGGTGGTCAGCGTTAATTCTTTCAGATCGCCGGATTTCAGATGCCGGGAAATGTTGCGGAACAGGCTCATGATGTTGCGCCGGACCAAAGGCTCGCCGCCGGTCAGGCGCAGTTTTTTGACGCCCTTGCGCACGAAGGCCGAACACAGACGGTCGAGTTCTTCGAGGCTCAAGACATCGGCCTTGGGTAGGAATACCATGTTTTCCGACATGCAATAGACGCAGCGGAAATCGCAGCGGTCCGTCACCGAAACGCGGAGGTACGAAACCTCGCGGCCAAAGGGGTCAATCATCCGGCGTCTCCATCTTTTGTCGGTGCTACCAAGCCTTTTTCTTCCATGTCCTTGGCCGCCGCCTGGCGAAGCTCTTCGCGCTCGCGCAAGTAGTCGTCCGTGGTCCGGGGCTTCGGTCGGGCGGCGCCTGCCAGCGGGTGGATGTCTTCCTCGGCGATGGCGAAAACCCGGCATTCTTCGCACATTTTCAAACGATCGGTGCCGCCCTTGTCTTGGAACATGGGGTGTCCATCGAGCTTTTTCACCATATTTTCAATCGTGGACTTCGTGCCGAAGGGCTTTCCGCACTTAACGCACTCGAAGGGTTCTTCTTCCTTAATCACACGCGGGCTTTTGGCGTCGTCCAAGAAGCTGAGCCGGGGTTTCAGCGTAATCACGCTTTCCGGGCACGTGTTGCGGCAAAGCCCGCACTGTACGCAGGCTTCCTCGGTGAAGCTGAGCTGCGGCTTGTCTTCGTTGTCGCGCATAGCGCCCGTCGGGCAGGCGCCGACGCAGGCCAGACAAACCGTGCAGCCATCGACGTTGACCTCGACGGTGCCAAAGGGTGCACCTTCGGGCAGGTCCAGGAAATCGACCTTGTTGGGGGCGGCGTTGTGCAATTGGGCGAGCGCCAGGCTCATCACCGAGCGCTTGCGGCCCATGGCCAGAAAATCGCCTTCCGGCATGGGGCTGAGGCCGCCCAACCCATAGAGCATTTTTTCAAGCGCTTCCGGGTCGGCTTCGTCGATGATGGCGAAGCGGTCTTGGCCATAACCCAACCCGTCGAGAACGGTTTTGGCGAGGTTGATTTCGCCTTCCAGTGCGGCCCGCTCGTCGGTTTTCGCCGGGTTGAGCAGGAACAGAACCCGATCCGCGCCGAGGCCGGCCGCCGCCAGCATGAAATCGAGCCCCGCTTGCGTCGCCTGGTTGACCGCAAAGGGCAGCACATTTAAAGGCAGGCCGCCGCCCGAATGGGCCATGGTGGCGATCATGTCGGTGCCGTAATCGGCGTCGTGCACCAGCAATCTTGGTGTCTTGCCGCCGGCGGCAAGGTAGGTGCGGAGCACGGTGCGCAGGCGCAGATAAATCGAGTCCCCGGCGGGCAGGGCGTATTTGGCGGCGCCTGTCGGGCAGACCGAGGCGCAGGTGCCGCAACCGGCGCAGATGTAGGGATCGATGGCGACCCGGTCGTTGGCGGCATCGGGCGTGATGGCGCCGGTCGGGCAGTTGTCGATGCAGCGCACGCAACCGGTAATGCCGGCTCGGGAATGGGCGCAGATGCCGGGGTCGTAATCGACGTAGCGGGGTTTTTCGAATTCGCCGACCATGTCGGTCAATTCCAGCAGCGCATCGCCGATCAGCGCCGGGTTGCCGGGGTCGGGGTTGAAATAACCGTCGCGTTTTTCCGGCGCCGTAAACAACGGCGTGCCGCCGCGAATATCCAAGATCAAATCGCAAACCGAAGTCCCTGCCTGGTCGCCGGCGGCAAAAGCCAGGGATGCTTTTGATGACGGGGTCGCCGGTGCGAAGGCTTCGACGGCGACCTGAAACGCGCCTAAATGCCCTTCGGCGCCGGTCACGCGCCCTGTAAACACCGGCACATCCATCAGCGACGGCGGCGGCAGGTCGGAACCCGGTTCCAGCAGCACCGTAACGTCGAGCCGGTTTGAGACTTTCTTGGCGGCCTCAATGGCGGTGACATCGCGGCCCAGTACCAACAGCACGCCCGAGGATTTCATCGTCACCGATTGGCTGTCTTCGATGTCGAGGGCCGCTTCCGCCAGCAGGGCGGCCATCTTCGCCGTCGCCGGGGTTTTTTTGGTGGCGTCCTTGGACCAGCCGGCGCGTTCGCGGATATTGGTGAAGCGGATATCGGGGCCGTCGTCGCCGGCTTCTTCAAGCGTTTCCAGGAACAGCGGCGCTTCCTGGGTACAGGCGACGAGCAGCCCGCCGTCGCCGGCTTTGGCGGCGTGGCGCTGGAATTCCCCCAACTGGCTACGGCATAGGTGGCTGGCGACATCGGGGGTGTCGGCCCCGCAGGCCTTGCCCAATGCCTTGGCGTCAATGTCCATCGTGCCCTCGCAATTACAAACGAGGACCTCTTTATTATTAAGCTTCATCTGAAGCCTTCCTCCCAGGGGAAGACAGTTTGAGGACTGTGTTCCCGTGCCCAAGGGCCTTACGCTACCAAGGGCCGTATTTTTTTATGCTTATTATTTAGGGCACTCCACCCCGTTTGTCCCGTCATTATTTTCATTCTAAACGTTCCTTAATCCTGGCCACATTCCTTACCCGGGTCGTAAAAAAAACAATATAATGCATATAAACGCATAATCACCATTGTCCGGGGGAACCCTTTGAACCAATTGATGACCACCCGCGAGGTTGCCGAATACCTGCGTATTAAGGAGCGCAAGGTTTATGACTTGGTGCGCGAAAAGCGCATTCCGTGCACGCGGCCCGCCGGCAAGTGGCTGTTTCCGAAAGACCTTATCGACAAGTGGCTGGCCCAAGGCGGCGATACCCCAGGCATCGCCCAGGGGACATTGAAACCGGCGCCCGCGGTCTGCGCCGGCAGTCACGACCCGTTGTTGGAATGGGCGATCCGGGAATCGGATTGCGAGCTGGCGACGATGCCGGGCGGTAGCCTCGACGGGCTTGAACGGCTGGCGGCGGGCGACGCCATGGTCGCGGGCATGCATGTATTAGACTCCGGCAACGGTGCCTATAACCAGCCCGCCGTTGAGGAGGCTTGTCGAGGCCAGGGCGTGGTGCTGATCGAATGGGCGTGGCGCGAACAGGGCCTGGTGCTGGCGCCGGGCAATCCGCTTAAGCTTGCCTCGATCAAGGACTTGGCGGCCAAAAAAGCCTGTGTCATCCCGCGCCAGCTTGAGGCCGGCAGCCAGATCCTTCTCGAACATTTATTGGCCGAGGCCGGGCTGAAAATGGCGGATCTGGATGTCATCGAGCCGCCGGCCCGCAGCGAAACCGATCTCGGCCTGGCGGTGCAGGACGGCAAGGCCGACGCCGGGCTGGCCGTGCAATCAGTGGCCCATCAATACCGGCTGGATTTTTTGCCTTTGCACAAGGAACGCTATGATTTGCTGGTGCGGCGGCGCGATTATTTTGAGGCGCCGGTGCAAAAACTCATGGCCTTCACGGCGACGGACGCCTTCAAGGACCGGGCCAAGGACATGGCCGGGTACGATATTTCAGGGCTCGGCCGCGTCGTTTACAACGCGCCTTGAATATTGAAGGTTTTGATGGGTGCTAGCCGTCTTCGGTAACGGTTTGCACGAATATCCCGGAAATTTTGTGCAAAATTCGGAAGGCTAAAACCCCGCCGACCATGGCGGCGAAAAACAACCCCAATTCCCATTGGCCGAAGGATTGCACCGAAAAGGCCGGGCCCGGGCACAGGCCGACCAGCCCCCAGCCGATGCCGAACATGCCGCTGCCGATGATCAATTCGGGATTGATGGCGGTTTTCGTCGGCAGGTTGAAGGATGCCTCGCATACCGGGGCTTCGCGCTTGGTGACGCGCGGGAACAGCAACGCCGTTACGGCAACGCCGCCGCCCATGACGAAGGCCAGGCTCGGATCCCAATTGCCGGCAAAGTCCAGAAAGCCGGTGACCTTGGACGGGTCCAGCATGCCCGCAATGGCCAAGCCGATCCCGAAAAGCGTGCCTGCGGCAGCGGCGGAAGCGATGGCTTTCATCAGCCCCCCCCGATGATGTGGCGTGAAACGTAGACGGTGAGAACGGCGGTCGCCATGAAGGCCATCGTCGCCGCCAGCGATCGTTTGGAGATACGGCCGAGGCCGCAGATGCCGTGGCCGCTAGTGCAGCCGTTGCCCAGCGTTGTGCCGAAACCGACGAGCAGTCCGCCGGCGATAATGATCGGCACGGACGAGGTGTTGAGGGTGGAGTTCACCGGGCCGGCAAAAACCTGATAAATGGCCGGGCCTGCGACCAGCCCCAGAAGAAAGGCAACCCGCCACATGACGTCGCCGGATTTCGGCTGCAGGACGCCCCGCATGACGCCGGTGACGCCGGCGATATGGCCGTTCAGGGCCATCAGCATCACCGCGGCCAAGCCGATAAGAAGGCCGCCCACAAGGGAGGCTATGGGTGTGAAGTTTTCCATGTCACCGTCTTGACCGAAAGTTTAAGTTAAGGACGAGCTTTATAAAACCCACTTAAGCGGCGGCGGGGAAGGCCGCCCCCGTTCCTACCACTTATATGTGAACCCGACGGTGGCTTCGTGCTGGTCCATCGTCAACGCTATCTTTTGAGTGCCGAGGTTGGGGTCGGTGCCGGTGAACGTTTCAGAAAATGCCCGGGCATAAGCCAGATTGAGGGACGCATTTTCGGTGAAATTGTAAACCAAGCCGACGGTGGCATGGGTTCTGACAACGCCCGGCGCCAGGATGTTGAACATGATCTGGTCGCTGTCGAAGGGGTTGCGGTCGTTATGGCTGATACCGGCCATCAAGGTCAGCTTGTCGGAATATTGGTAATTGGCGCCAAGCTTAAAGACGTTCATGTCTTCCCAGCCGAAGCCGATGCCTTCATCATTGCCCAATAAAAATGTGCTGGTAGATACGCCCAGCATAGTACTCAGCGGTTTGCCGGCGGAGTTGGCAATCGCATCAACCTGGTTGTAATTGATCCACTGCCAATCGGCGGCGATGGTCAGTTTAGGCGTTGCGCGCAGGGCGATGCCAAAGTTGGCCATTTGCGGAATATCGAAATCACCCTGTTCGGCGAAGAGACCGCGGTACTTGTTAAACGGCTGCATGTACTGGCGCGATTGATAACCGAGTCCGACCGACCAGTAATCATCAATCTTGGCCTGGATGCCGGCGCGGAAACCGTAACCGCCGGATTGTTCATATCCACGGTTCGTCACGTGCGAAGAATCGGCCGAGATGGCTTTAAAGTTTCCAAGGCCATAAGCCTTGAAGCGCGAAAATGTGCCGGTGGGGGCGAAGGCTATGGCGACATTCGGCGTCACCTTATAAGAGAACGTTAAGGCGGCCGTCGCGACGGCCAGATCAACACCCGTCGGTGCCGTGCCGGAGAAGGGCGTCGTGGAGCCATTGAAATTGCGGAAAACGCTTTCGCGATATTCGGTGTTCATGCCGCCGTTGGCGTTCAAGGAGAAGCCGACGGCCCATTTGTCATCAATCGGATAGTTCATCCCGAAGTTGGGAATCTCAAACAAACTCGCAGTGCTATTAACCCTGTCTCCGCTAAGGGTGGCCCCGCCCCGTCCGTTAAATTCGCGGTTCGGGTTGAAGAACGTGATGTCAAAGTCGGCCCGCTTGCCGACGAAGGCCATGCCCGCCACGTTGGTGGCGGCGGCCAGGGCATCATTGCTGTAAGCGGCGCCGGCGCCGGCCATTCCCTTGGACGTGGGACCGACACCGTAAACGAAATAACCGTTTGTCGCTTGCGCATCCGGCGCGAAAACAGCCATTCCGCCGGCGATCACAGCAGCGGAAACGAAAATCTTATTTATGTTTTTGATAGACATCGCTTGATCTTCCCCCGACGCGCGGCTTGAACGCTTGTCCCTTTTGTTCCCCAACCGGAACCTGCCCCTAAGCCACCGTCTCAAAACTTGGTTATTGGTAAGGAAACCTTAACCATGAAGCGTCTGGCTTAAGTAGTAGCCCGGTATTGAAATGTAGATTTCTTGTAACTGTTGCAAAAATAACTCATTAATAATGGCGTTTGCTTTAAGCTCTTACGTACGATTGTCTGTAATAACTTGATCAAAGTTTGGTGTGTAGGCAGTGTGTACTACCGGTTTGGGCTATCAATCGTTAGGCAAGGGTAATGGCAATCCCGAGGGGGGGGGGAGGTCGTCATGACATCAGAGCCTGAGAATGAAGATTCGGCCTCTCCGTTGGCACAGTTGTTTTCCATGTGCACACCGGAAGAAGCGAGGGAATTTTATAGCCCTGAACGGCGCTCGATTCGCATCCATGCCATTCTACCTCCATCCGGTTGGAACATTCATTTTGGGGGGTGTTGGAAGGCCTGGCCGAGGGCGAGAGGATTACCGTGGCCGATTTGATTACCCGCGTACACGACCATTGCCGTTTTTCTGATCAAAAAAATCTTGCGTCTTGTTTGCGTGTGTTATGCTTGAAATTCATCGGGGGTTGATTGCAAAAAAGCAATCGTCGTAAACAAAAAACCCCCTGAACGAACTGGGAGGCATAATTATACCAATGACAAAAGAACTCGACACCAAGGGGCTGAACTGTCCCTTGCCGGTCCTCAAGGCGCAAAAAGCCATGAAGGAGCTGGAGCCTGGCGAGACCTTGACCGTGTATGCGACCGACCCCGGCTCGGTGAAGGATTTCGAAGCCTTCAGTCGCTCCTCCGGCAACGAGTTGGTGAAATCCGAAACCAGCGACGAGTGTTTTACCTTCATTTTGAAGAAGGCTGGTTGAATCCAATAAAATTTCCAAACTTGGGGGAGAGCCTTGAATGAGCGCCTACATCATCGTTCAGCTCGAAGTTACCGACCCGGAAACCTATAAGACCTATGCCGAACAAGTGCCGCCGATCCTCGAAAAATACGGCGGCGAATTCGTCGTTCGCGGCGGTCCCATGGAAGTCCTGGAAGGCGATTGGCCGTTTCCCCGGGCCGTGGTGATTAAGTTCCCGTCCATGGAACAGGCCAAGGCCTGGCACGCGTCCGCCGAATACGAAGGGCCGATGGCACTCCGCCAATCGGCATCAAAAGGCAACATGATCGTCGTCGAAGGCGCCTAAGGGGTGGCAATAAAGCCCTAGATTTTTAGCTGTAATTTCAACGATTAAGCTCCGCCCTTGACTCCGTACTATTGTACGGTGTTTAGAATCCCCCCTTAAATTGAAGTGGGGCTAAAAGATGAAATCTCAACACTCCGTAACGACCATCGGCAAGGCCGCGAAGCGGGTCGGCGTCAACATCGAGACCATCCGCTTTTACGAACGCCGCGCCCTCATTGAGCAGCCTCCGAAACCGGCTTCGGGGGGCTTTCGCGACTATCCGCCGGAAACGCTGGGGCGCATCCGCTTCATTCGCGAGGCCCAGGAGTTGGGTTTTTCCCTGAATGAGGCCGGGGAGCTTCTTGCCCTTCGCGCCGACCCCAATACGGATTGCGCCGCCGTTCAGCGTCGCGCCGAAGCCAAGCTGGCCGAGGTCCGGCGCAAAATTGAAAAGCTCGAAACCATTGGCACGGCACTTCAGGTGCTTATCGCCGCATGCCCGGGCAAGGGTGCGCTCGACGCATGCTCAATCATGGACTCTCTCGCCACCACCGGGGGGACGGGCGGTCACCAGAATACTGACGGAAGGAAGAAGGCAAAATGATAAAATTTCTAAAAAGAACGGGATTGGCGCTGGTCTTGATGCTGTTCGCCGCGACGGCCGCTTTCGCCGATTCCCACCTCTACAAGCTTTATGTCAACGGGTTGGCTTGCCCGTTCTGCGCTTACGGCGTGGAGAAGAAAGTTAGCGGCCTGGATGGCGTCGAAAAGGTGGAAATCGACATCGACGGCGGCATCGTCACCGTGACCCTAGCCGACGGCGCGATTCTCGACAAAAGCAATGCCGCAAAGGCGGTAGACGAGGCCGGGTTTACCCTGCGCGAATTCAAAGCGCCGAAAAAGTAGAATAATGAAACCGGCATACATCCCGGTGATCCATTTAACGTGGATCGGTTCGCTGCTGGCCGCTGGCATCGTTGCCATGGTGAAGCCCGCCGACGCCCACAACCCCATCTTTACGCCGGGCCCTCATCTTGTTTACGGAGGCGGCATCGAGATGACCGCCGGGTATTCCCGGGACCGGGCCAGTGGCGTCGGCGACAGGGAAACCGGGCAGGAAGCCGAGTTCGAACTCGAATACGGCCTGACCCCGGACTGGACAGCGGAGATGGAATTACCGTTCGTTGATAAGGACTTGAACGGCCTCGGCGCGTCCGGCCTCGGCGATATCGTGCTGCGCAGCCGCTACCGCTTCTTCAGGATCGATACGCCCGGCGTACAGCGTTCGGCTGCAATCCTAGGTCAGCTCAAGCTGCCGACCGGCGACGATGATAGCACCCCCCGGCTCGGCAGCGGTTCCACCGATTTCGTTGGCGGGCTTCTCTATGGCCATGAGAGCCGGCGCTGGTATTACAACTTGGCGACGCGCTACCGGCTTAACACCAAAGGCGGCGGCGGATTGGAAAAGGGCGACAAGCAGTTCCTCGACATCGTTGGCGGCGTCCGCCCCGCCCTCACGGGGTACTTGGAGCCCGATGCGGTGGTGTTCCTTGAGATCAATTGGGAGAACGCCGGTCGTGATTCGTTGAACGGCGCGGATGTCGCTGACACCGGCGGCTGGGAGTTATTTTTGTCGCCGGGAGTTTTCGCCACCTATCGGAACGTGGCGCTCCGCACGGGCGTTCAGATTCCCATCGCTCGTGGACTCAACGGGGCTCAGCCGGAATCCGATTACCGATTCAAGGCCGAGATCAAATACACGTTCTAACCAAATGGCTCAAACCTTGTTCCTGAAAAGAATTGCCCTTTTATTAGCCATCACATTTCCGACAGTTGGCGGGTTGTTTGCGCTTGCTTGGTTCACCCTGGTGCCGGTGTCGAAGGAGGCGCCTTATGTGTTTGTTTCAGCCTGGGGAGGCAAGGGGGCCGGGCAGGGTAAATTTAACGATCCCACCGGCATCGCCGTCTCCGGCGCGGAAGTTTTCGTCGCCGATGCCCGCAATGGCCGCATCCAGGTATTTGATCTTGACGGCACCTTCCGCCGCCAGTTCGGAAAACCGGGCAAGGGCTTGGGCGAACTCGGCCGGCCGATGAACCTGACCGTCGCCGGGGGCGAGCTTTATGTCGCCGAATACTGGAACGACCGCATCCAGGTTTTCGGTCTCGACGGCACGCCTAAACGCATGATCGGCGGGCCGGGAGATGGACCGGGTCAATTTAAAGCGCCCGGCGGCGTCGGCGTTACCCCTAGAGGTGATCTTTACGTCGCCGATTTCTATAACCAACGGATACAAATGTTGAAAGCCGACGGAACCTTCATCAGCCAATGGGGCTTGACGGGAAAGACAGGGGCCGGGCCAAAGGAATTCAACTATCCTACTGACGTGACGGTGGGCCCGTCGGGGTGGGTCTACGTCGCCGACGGCTATAACGACCGCATCCAGGCGTTCAAGCCCGACGGCAAACTGGCGTGGAAAATGGGCGGGCCGCTGGCGATGAATATTCACGGACCCTTTCAGGGCTGGTTCGCCACCGTCACCGGGTTGGGCATTGACGGCAAAGGCAATGTCTTCGCAGCCGATTTTTATAACAACCGCGTGCAGAAATTTAGCCAAACCGGGGCCTTCCTGACGGCGTTCGGCGAGGCGGGTTCGGGGCCGGGGCAAATGACTTATGCCATGGGCGTTGCCGTGGCAGCGGACGGCTCGGTCTTCGTTGCCGATTTCGGCAATCACCGGGTCACCAAGTGGCGGCCCGGGCCTTAGCCTCCCCCGTCACTTGGCGTTCGGAAAAAACGCCTAGCGGCCCTTGATGCGGTGGGCGGTGATGGATGCCGGTCCCGGGCCTGAAATTTGCGGCCCATTCGTTATTCAAATGGAAGTTGTGAACGGCTTTCGCTATGCTGGCCCGAACCTCTGGGGGGGTGTGAATGGCCAAGGAAGGCGTCACCCGCAGGCTTGCTGCCATTTTAGCGACTGATGTCGTCGGCTACAGCCGCCTCATGAGCGTCGATGAGGCCGGAACCCTGGCGCGAATGACGGCGCACTTGGACGAAATCTTCAAGCCCGCGATCGCTGAGCATCAAGGCCATGTCGTCAAGACAACAGGGGATGGCCTGTTGGCCGAGTTCGCCAGCGCCGTCGAAGCCGTCGAATGCGCCGTGCAAATCCAGACATCGATGGCCGACCGGGCCGAAGACGAGCCCGAAGACCGCCGGGTGGTATTCCGCATCGGCATCAACCTGGGCGACATCATCATCCAGGACGGCGACATCTTCGGCGACGGCGTCAACGTCGCAGCGAGGATCGAAGCCCTGGCCGACCCCGGCGGGGTTTTTTTATCCCAATCGGTGGCCGATCAGATTGCGGGCAAGCTCGACACCCCCTTGGAAGACTTAGGGAAGCACGAGGTCAAGAATATCCCCAAGCCCGTGCATGTGTTCCGCATGCTCCTGGATGGCGCCAAACCGGGACAACCCTTCGCCAAGGCAGCGAAGCCCAAACCGCAAGGGCGGATATGGGCAATATCAGCGGCGGCCATTGCCGCAGCCAGTATCGCGGCGGTGGTCCTGTGGCCTTCTCCGCCGACGCAGCCGGAAAAGACGGCCCCGGCCCCGTTGGTTAAATCGTCGGTAAAGCAGGTGGGCAAACCATCAGTCGCCATCCTTCCCTTCGTCAACATGAGCGGCGATAAGGAACAGGAATATTTTTCCGACGGCATGACCGAGGACCTGATTACCGACTTGTCGAAGGTTTCCGCCTTGATGGTGATCGCCCGGACATCGACATTTGCCTACAAGGGCAAGGTCGATGATATCCGCACGATCGCCAAGGAACTCAACGTCCGCTATGTGGTCGAAGGCAGCGTGCGCAAGGCCGGTGGCAAAGTTCGCATCACCGCCCAGTTGATTGATGCCGAGACCGGCAAACATCTGTGGGCGGACCGCTATGACCGGAATTTCAAGGACGTGTTCGCCCTGCAGGACGAGGTGCTGGGAAAAATCGTCGCAGCGCTCAAGGTAACGCTGACGCCGGTGGAGAAAAAGCGCATGGCGCGCCCGTTGACGACAAGCCCTGATGCCTACGATCTCTATTTAAAAGGCTTGCGGCAGGAAAGTTTCTTCACCAAGAACGGTAATCTTGAATCCCGCAAGCTCTTTGAACGCGCCATCGAACTCGACCCCGGGTTCGCCTCCGCATATGCGCATTTGGCTCAGGCCCATGACAATGCCGTCGTCGGCGATTGGAGCGTCGACAAAGCCGCCGATTATAAACTGGCGCTCATCCTGGCTGAAAAAGCCGTCGTCCTCGATCCGGACCTTCCCTATGCACGATGGGGCTTGAGCCGGGTTCTTGCGCACCAAAATTTTGATGATAGGGCGTTTGCCGAAATGAAAAAGGCCATCGAACTCAATCCCAACTATGCCGGTGCCTACGCCTATATGACCTTTCTGTATATCCGTGCCGGCCGCGCCGAAGAAGGTTTGCCGAGTATCGAAAAAGCCATGCGCATGAACCCCGGTTTTCCTTTCTGGTATTATCACGCCTTGGCCATGGTTCAATTTGCCCTGGAACGCTTCGAAGCCGCCGCCGCAAACCTGGAGAAGGCGGTGGAACGCAATCCCAACGTAACCTGGTTACGCACGTTTCTGGCCGCTTCTTACGCCAATATGGGTAATCAGGGTGATGCCGAATGGCAGGTCGAGGAACTTCGCGCTCAGGGCTATAAAAAATCAGTCGATGAGATTATCGAAAGCACCCATTTTCGTTTCCCCGCCTATAAAAAACTTTTTTCCGATGGGCTGAGGAAAGCCGGCCTCAAATAGTTAAGAGTCCGGAGACTTTCGGAAGCAACGCCTCCCCGCTTACTTCGCGTTCGGAAAAAACGCCTGGCGGCCCTTGATGCGGTAGGAGGCGATTAAGGCCTGGCCTTCGGCGCCGATGACCCAATCGATGAACGCTTGCCCCGCCTTCGCCTTGACGTGCGGGTGGCGTTTCGGATTGACCAGGATGATGCCGTACTGATTGAACAGCCGCTTGTCGCCCTCGACCAGCAAGTCGAAGGCGCCTTTGTTCTTGAACTTCAGCCACGTCGCCCGGTCGGACAACACATAGGCGTTCATGGCAATCGCCGTGTTCATGGTCGCCCCCATGCCGGCGCCGGCTTCCCGGTACCAGGTGCCGCTGGCGCCTTTCGGATCGACGCCGGCGGCCTTCCACAACGACAGCTCTTTTTTATGGGTGCCCGAATCATCGCCCCGGGACGCGAACGGAGTCTTGGCTTTGGCGATCATCGCCAGGGCCTTGGAAATATCGCCTTGGCCGCGAATGCCGGCCGGGTCTTTGCCGGGGCCGACGATGACGAAGTCGTTGTACATGACGTCGAAGCGCTCAACGCCGAAGCCGTCTTTAACGAACTTCAATTCCGACGTCTTGTGATGGACGAACAACACGTCGGCATCGCCGCGCATGGCCAACCGGATGGCCTGGCCGGTGCCGACGGCAATGACGCGGGTTGTGATGCCGGTCTTTTTGGTGAAGGCCGGCAGGATAAGATCGAACAGGCCGGAATTCTGCGTCGACGTGGTGGCGGCGATGGTGATCGGTTTTCCCGCCGCCTGAACTTGTTGGGTGAAGATCGCCCAGGCCGCCATAAACATGACGACAAGCAATCCCTGTTGTAGTCTTTTCATGATTTATTCCTCTTTGGTTTGGCACCGCCCCCTCTGACTCGTCTGTGGCGAGGCGGCAGTCTTGCCTCGCCGGGGGCTCTGACGTTGCGGCCGTGGCGCCACCACATCAGGTCGCCCTTGATGAATTCCTTGGCGATGTCGTTGTCGGGGTTATCGAAGAACTTATCCGCCGATGCCTGCTCGACAAGCCGGCCCCGGTGCAGGAACAAGACTTCGTCGGCGAGCCGCCTGGCTTGGCTCAGGTCATGGGTGGTCATGACGATGCGGGTGCCGGCGGCGTCAATGGCGTTGATGATGGTTTCGACGGCGTAGGTTGCGGCCGGGTCGAGGTTCGCCGTCGGCTCGTCCAAAAACAGCACCTCGGGATTGAGCGCCCAAGCCCGGGCCAGCGCCAACTTTTGCTGCTCGCCCGACGACAGCACCCGGGCCGGGGTGTCGGCCAGCCTGAGAAGTCCGGTATGGGAAAGCGCCTCTTCGATCAAGGCGGGCCTGTCGGCCTTGGCAATATCTTTTAGCTTTAGGGCATAGGCGATGTTGGCGGCGACCGTCCGGCGCAACATCACCGGGCGCTGAAAGACCATGGCTTGAAAGCGGGCGGGATCGCGGCCCAGGGCGCCATGCCAATGGACGGACCCGGTGGTCGGCTTGAGCAAGCCATGGCACAGCCGCAACAAAAGACTTTTACCGGCGCCGTTGGCGCCCAGAATCATGGTCCGGGCCCCGGCTTCGAAGGTGCAGGATACGTCCTTGACCAACGGCGTGCCGTCAATTTCCAGGGTGACGTTTTCCAGGGACAGGGGAAGGATCACGCCATTCTCCTTTCCGCCGCTTCTTGAACGATATAAGCCGCCGCGTTGACGCCGAGCGACAAGGTCATCAAGACGATGCCGAGCCCAAGCGCCAGCGCCAGATCGCCCTTCGACACTTCGAGCGCGATGGCCGTCGTCATGACGCGGGTGGCGTGGTCGATGTTGCCGCCGACGATCATCACCGCGCCGACTTCCGCCGACGCCCGCCCGAACCCGGCTAAAATTGCAGTCAGCAGGCGGTAACGGCCATCCCACAACAAAGCCAGAAGCGCCTCACTCGGTCCCGCGCCCAGTGAGCGCAACTGTTCTTCGTATTCGGCCCACAGGTCGTCGATGACTTGACGGGTCAAGGCGGCGATGATCGGCGTCACCAACAGCACCTGGGCGATGACCATGGCCGTCGGCGTGAACAGCAGTTCCAACACCCCGAACGGTCCCGCCCTCGATAGAAACAGATAAACGATCAGCCCGACGACGACCGGCGGCAGCCCCATCAGCGCATTCATGAAAACAATGACGAGGCTGCGTCCCGGAAAACGGTAGAGCGCCACTGCGGCGCCGGACGGCAGGCCGATGATTGTGGCGATAACGACGGCGAGCAGGCTGACGTGCAGCGACAGCCCGACGATTTCGGCAAGATTGGCGTCGAACCCGAGAACCAGGGCTAAGGCGGCGCTCAGCGCGTCGGTGAAATCGGTCACGGGATTTGCCCCCCAGAAAGCAGACGTTTTATGTTCTGATTTCATATTATTGCAAAAAAAGTAACTTTAAACAGGAAAATGCATAAAAACGCAGGATTTTAGTCTAAGGCCTTGCTGGGCCTTGAAAACTTCGCCGCCGGTATCCATAGTCTTTAACAAGGCTGACCGGACGGAATCGGCCCGGCTAAAATCGGCCAAAATCCTGGGAAGAGAAACATGGCAAAAGACGAATTTATCATCACGCCCGACCCCAAGAACCCGCGCTTGACGGAACGGGTCGACGGCATCGATCAGGACGGCAAACCCTTAACCACATCGGTGACGGTGGAACGGCCGCTGACCCTTTACCTGAATTCCCAGGAAATCGTCACCATGATGTCGATCTGCGATTATCCGGAATACATGGCCGTCGGTTATCTGGTGAACCAGAACATGCTGCTGCCCGGCGACGAGATTACCGGCATCGATTACGAAGAAGACATCGACACCATCGTCGTGCGCACATCGGGTGAAACCAATTTCGAAGACAAGCTGAAGAAAAAGACCCTGACGTCGGGCTGCGCCCAGGGCACGGTCTTCGGCGACGTTATGGAAAAGTTCGAGGACGCCCAACTTCCCGCCGACGCGGTCATTAAGACATCGTGGCTTTACACACTGATGAAGAAGATCAACACCCAACCGAGCATCTATCTGGAAGCTGGCGCCATTCACGGCTGTGTCCTGTGTGAGCAGGACCGCCCCCTTCTTTATATGGAAGACGTCGGCCGCCACAACGCCATCGACAAAATCGCCGGTTATATGTTCATGCACGACATCAAGGGGGCTGACAAAATTTTTTACACCACAGGCCGGCTGACCAGTGAAATGGTTATTAAGGCGGTGCAGATGGGCATTCCCATCCTGGCGTCGCGTTCCGGGTTCACCGCCTGGGGCGTCGAATTAGCACGGCAAGTCGGCTTGACCCTGATCGGTCGCGCACGGGGTAAGCGTTTCGTCGTCCTCGCGGGTCAGGATCGGGTCATTTACGATACGGATGTTTCCGAGAGCGATGACGAAGCCGAAGGTAAGCGCAAGAGCCGCGTTTCATGACCGTCGCCGGGGTCCTGTTGGCGGGAGGCAAAGCCAGACGCATGGGCGGCGGCGACAAGGGTCTGGAACAGTTGGCCGGTCGGCCGCTGATGGACCACATTGTCGAGCGCGCCCGACCGCAGGTGTCGGCCCTGTTGATTAATGCCAACGGTGATCCGAAAAGGTTCGAGCATTTCGGTCTGCCGATAGCGGCGGATGTCATCGAAGGTTTCGCCGGACCCTTGGCCGGTGTACTGACGGGGATGGAATGGGTTCTGGATAACGAGCCCGAGACCCCTTGGTTGGCATCATTCGCCACCGATGCGCCGTTCGTGCCCGAGGATTTAGTCAAAAGGTTGTTGGCGGCGGCGGGGTCCGAAGACGCCGACATGGCCTGCGCCACGTCGGCGGGCCGCGATCACCCGGTGTTCGGGTTGTGGCCGGTCGCCCTGGCGGGGGACCTTCGCCGAGCCATGATCGAAGAAGACATGCGCAAGATCGACCTGTGGACGGCGCGTTATAAATTGGCGCGGGTGGACTTTGCAGCCGATCCGGTTGATCCTTTCTTCAACATCAATTCACCTGACCACTTGGCCGAGGCTGAAAATCTGTTGAGTGAAACAAGGGGCGTCGCATGAGTGCAGAAGACCGGGAAAACATTTCCCTCGGCGTCGTCATCGAACGGCGCGAGATCGACAATCCCTGGGAAGACTATTCCTGGGCGCCGGTTGCGGTGATCGAAGGTGCGCCAGAGATGGATCCCAGCAGCGAATGGTTGGAACTTAGGCGCGAAGACGATTGGGTCCATTATCATGCCGGCACCCTGACCCTGGAACTGTATCCCGGCGAAACCGAGGGCTACCGCGTCAACCTCGCCAACGAGATACCTTTTATCTATATCGTGCTGACCCCCGGCGAAGAGGAAGGCGACCCGGAAGTCATTCCGTTCCTGGCCACCGCCTGTCCGTATGAGGCGGAGAGCTATACCGAAGACACCGACCAGATCGTCGAAGGCATTGCGATGTCGCCGGAGATGGCGGCCTGGGTCCAGGACTTCATCGACAAGCACCACGTTGAGGCCACCTTCAACAAGCGTAAGCAGAAAAAGGCCTATGATCCCAGGAAAGGGAGCCTTCGCGATCAGATCCGGCCGCGGGTCCAGCCGCACAAAGGAACGCGCCAATGAGCGCCGAAGAAGGAAGGCTGTCGAGATGGGCCCGGCGCAAAAACCTGGACAGGGCCGGCGCGCCGGAACCGGAACCGCAGTTGTCCCCCAAGCGAGGCAGCGCCGCGCCGGTTGTGACAAGAAAGTTCGTGTTGCCAATGGCGCCTTTGGCCCTACCCGAAGAAGGCGAGACGGCTTATGAGGCGGCGCCACCCGATGCCTTGGCGCTGTTGGACGTTGCGGGCGATGATGCAGTCCTCGCCGAAGAAGCGGCGCTGAAGGCTTTCCCGATCCGGCCCGAAGACGAAGGCTATGAGCCGGCGGAAGAAGAGGTCGAGCTTACGCCCGAACAGAAAGTGGCCGTCCACGACCTGCCGCCCATCGAAAGTCTGAAAAAGGATTCTGACTTCACGCCCTTTTTCGGGCCCAACGTTCCCGATTTCCTAAAGCGCCAAGCCTTCAAGGTGCTGTGGATGAGCTCGCCGTTTTTCGGTTTTCGCGACGGGCTGGACGATTACGATGAAAATTATCGCATCATCGACAGGCTGATTTCAGCCGCCGACAGCGACTATCAACCCGGCAAAGGGTATGTTGATAAGGACGCCGAGGAGGCCGAAGACGAAGAAGACGATATCGGGGAAGGCGAGGGCGAGGACGAAGTGGCCGAAGCCGCCGAGGCCACCGATGGCGGAGAAAAAGACGCTGACTCCGACGACGAAAAGCGCAAAGAGCCCCGGAAAAGCGACGTTCGCCCCCCCCGATGACGCTGTCTGATATTTCCATTATTTTTTTGTAAAAATACCCGTCATGCGGGCATTAAATAATATACTTTTTTGAATATTAGGACTTCTTTATGTCGTCATAGGGAGGTCGGCGAAGTCCGTGTAAAACCATGATATTCATAATGTTTTATGTATAGGCCTTTTGAAGTATTCCAGATAAAGGCGTTGACTGGTTAGGGAAAAGCCCTGATACTAAATTCAAGTGAGTGTCCCGGCTCGGTGCCACAAAAAGACGTGTCGCCGAAACCTTGGTATACCTAAGACCAAACACCTGGAAGCAACCAGGGAAGCGCAAAGGGGTACTAAGGGCAAGGGACGATTTGGGAGGCTCCCGCGCTTGGCGCGGCAATAAAAAGGAAACATCTGGTGGAGGCATCTCCAGGTATGGGGAGGAACGGAGAGGACGACCCTAAGGGTTCCGGACTCCCTGATAACTCAAAAACAACGAGCGAACGCGGCATCCCCGAAGAGGATTTGCGGCGCGCTCATCTGTACGGGCTGTTGTCGCGCCTGTTGGCGGAACCGACGAGCGAGGAAACGCTGGAGATGATCCGCGCCCTCGAAGGGGAGCCCGCCGACACCGACCTTGGCGCCGCCTTGGCGGCCTTGGGCGCCATTGCCCAGCGCACCCCCCGGGCCAAGTCCGAAGAAGAATACACGGTACTGTTTTACGGCTCCGGCGCGGGCGGCGAAATGCATCCTTATGCGTCCCAATACCTGACCGGGTTCGTCTATGAGAAGCCCTTGGCTAACCTGCGCCGCGACATGACGGAAATGGGCATGGCGGCGTCCGGTTCATCGAGCGAACCCGAAGACCACATCGCCTATCTCTGCGAAATGATGCACGGGCTGATCACCGGGTGTTTCGGCGAGCCGGCGACACTTGACGTGCAAGCGAAATTTTTTGAATCCCACATGGCGCCGTGGGCGGGGCAGTTTTTTGCTGACCTTGAAGGCGCCGAAGCGGCCGCGCTCTACATGCCGGTCGGAACCATCGGTAAATTGTTTTTGTCGATCGAAGCCGATGCGTTCGATATGGCGGCTGAGTAGCGTCGCGATAGTTAAGTTGGCGGTCATGCGCGGCCGCTGTTTGGTGAACTAAATTGGGGTAACTGGTTAGGAGATGAAAATGACCAAAACCAAAAAATCGCTTCCCCGCCGTGACTTCTTGAAGGCTGCTGCTGTAACCAGCGGTGCCGCCGGTATGGCGGCTGTAGCCTTGACGTCGAAGTCGGCTAAGGCGGCGCTTCCTGAAACCGGAAAGAGTGCCGGCTATCAGGAAACGGAGCACGTAAAAAAGTACTACGAAACGGCTAGGTTTTAACTGAACCAAGAGGAGACATCCAAAATGCTCACAAAAAAGAGCGACGGGGTAGCGAATGGCCCCCGTTTGAAGAAAGCCTTGGCCGGCGTAATCGGGGGTTCCATGGACCGCCGTACATTCCTGAAGCGTTCAGGGGTGACCGCCGGGGGTGCCGTGCTTGCTTCCGCCGTGCCGTTAGGCATGGTCAAGGAAGCCAAGGCGGCTATGGCCAAGGAAATGAAGAAGATCAAATCGGTGTGTACCCACTGTTCCGTGGGTTGCTCCGTGATCGCCGAAGTCGACAATGGCGTCTGGGTAGGCCAGGAGCCGGGCTTCGATAGTCCTTTTAACTTAGGCTCGCACTGCGCCAAGGGCGCCAGTGTCCGCGAACACGCTCACAACGAACGCCGTCTTCGCTATCCGATGAAATTGTCGGGTGGCAAGTGGGTCAAGTTGTCGTGGGACCAAGCCATCAACGAAATCGGCGACAAGATGCTGGATATCCGCAAGACGTCCGGCCCCGATTCCGTCTACTGGCTGGGTTCGGCGAAGTTCTCGAACGAGCAGTCGTACCTGTTCCGTAAGTTCTATGCCTTCTGGGGCTCGAACAACGGTGACCATCAGGCGCGTATCTGTCATTCGACCACGGTCGCGGGTGTGGCCAACACCTGGGGCTATGGCGCCATGACGAACTCCTTCAACGATATGCACAATTCCCGTGCCATGTTCCTCATCGGGTCGAACGCGGCCGAGGCGCATCCGGTGGCCATGCAGCATATCCTTAAGGCGAAGGAGCAGAACAACGCGGCGCTCATCGTTTGCGACCCGCGGTTTACGCGCACAGCGGCTCACGCCGATGAATTCGTGCGTTTCCGTCCCGGCACCGACGTCGCCCTGATTTGGGGCATCCTGTGGCATGTCTTCGAAAACGGCTGGGAAGACAAGGCCTACATCAAGGCCCGCGTCTGGGGCATGGATCGGGTTCGCGCCGAAGTCAAGAAGTGGGATCCGGCCGAGACCGAGCGTGTGACCGGCGTTCCGGGTGCGCAAATGCGTCGCGTTGCCCGCACGATGGCCAATAACCGTCCGGGCACTATCGTTTGGTGCATGGGCGGAACCCAGCATCACAGCGCCAACAACAACACGCGTGCGTACTGCACCATGCAGCTCGCGTTGGGCAACGTCGGCACCCAAGGCGGCGGCGCCAACATCTTCCGCGGCCACGACAACGTGCAGGGTGCGACCGACTTCTGCATCCTCAGCCACTCGCTGCCGGGCTACTACGGCCTGAAGACCGGTTCGTGGAAGCACTGGGCCCGCGTCTGGGATGTGGACTACGACTATGTCCTGAAACGCTTCGCCACCAAGAAGCTGATGGAAAGCAAGGGCATCCCGGTGTCGCGTTGGATTGACGGTGTTCTGGAAAACAAGAAGAACATCGATCAGCCCGATAACCTGCGCGCCATGGTGTTCTGGGGTCATGCCTGTAACTCGCAGACCCGTCTGCCGGAAATGAAGAAGGCGATGGAAAAACTGGATCTGATGGTCATCATCGATCCGGTTCCGACCTTCGCTTCCGTCATTCCCGACCGCAAGGACGGCGTTTATGTGTTGCCGGCGGCAACCCAGTTCGAAACGTATGGCTCTGTAACGGCGTCGAACCGCTCGTTGCAGTGGCGTGACAAAGTCTTCAACCCGATCTACGAAGCAAAAACGGATCATGAAATCATGTATCTGTTCGCCAAGAAGTTCGGGTTTGATAAGCAGTTCTTCAAACACATTAAGGTGAAGAACAACGAGCCTAACGTCGAAGATATCACCCGCGAATTCAACCGCGGCATGTGGACCATCGGCTACACCGGCCAGTCGCCGGAACGGCTTAAGGCGCACATGGCGAACCAGATTACCTTCGACAAGACGACGCTTCTGGCCAGGGGCGGTCCGGTCTCCGGCGAATACTACGGGCTTCCGTGGCCTTGCTGGGGAACGGCTGCGATTAAGCATCCCGGCACGCCGGTTCTCTACGATCCTTCGAAACCGGTGGCCAAAGGCGGTCTTTGTTTCCGTGCCCGGTTCGGTGTCCAATACAAGGGGGAAAATCTCCTTGCCGAGGGCTCCTATCCGGTCGGTTCGGAGATCAAGGATGGCTATCCTGAATTCTCGATGGCCATGCTCAAGAAACTCGGCTGGGACGGCGATTTGACGGCCGAGGAAAAGGCCGCCATCGACAAGGTTGCCGGCGACAAGACCAACTGGAAGACCGATCTTTCCGGTGGCATCCAACGTGTCGCCATCAAGCACGGTTGCGCCCCCTTCGGCAACGCCAAGGCGCGAACCGAGGTCTGGACGTTCCCGGATCCGATCCCGCTGCATCGTGAGCCGTTGTACACCAACCGGCG
>JABMOY010000060.1 GCA_013203955.1 Rhodospirillales bacterium
CACTATGAACGCTTCACCTGCGTCAGTGCCCGCCAAAGCGATAACGTCACCACAGGACGTGTGTATTCAGAGGTCATCGCCAAGGAACGGCGCGGCGACTATCTGGGCGCCACCATCCAGGTCATTCCTCATATTACCGACGCCATCAAGGATTTCGTCACCAGCGACCTCAACGACGAAGATTTCGTGCTCTGCGAAATCGGCGGCACCGTCGGCGATATCGAGGGGCTACCGTTCCTGGAAGCGATCAGGCAATTGGGCAACCAGCTCGGTCGCGATATGACCCTTTATCTGCACCTAACTTTATTGCCTTACATCCCGACGGCCGGCGAATTGAAAACCAAGCCAACCCAGCATTCGGTGAAAGAACTGCTCAGTCTCGGCATCCAGCCCGATATTTTGCTGTGCCGCTCGGACCGCGAGATTCCCGAACCGGAACGGAAAAAGATCGCGCTTTTTTGCAACGTCCGGGAAGAAGCGGTGATCCCGGCGCTTGATGTCGACACCATCTATGGGGTGCCGCTCAGCTATCACCATGAAGGCCTGGACGAACAGGTCTGCCGCCATTTCAACCTGGATACCAAGAAGCCCGACCTCAGCCGCTGGCAGGATATCTACGAGCGCGTCACCAAGCCGGAGGGCGAGGTCTCAATCGCCATCGTCGGCAAGTACACCGGCCTGATGGACGCTTATAAATCGCTTTCCGAAGCGCTCGATCACGGCGGCATCGCTAACAACGTCGAAGTCGGCATGAAATGGATAGATTCCGAAATTTTTGAGACCGGTGACGCCGTCGAACACTTGGACGGCATTCACGGGATTCTCGTCCCCGGCGGTTTCGGCGAGCGCGGGTCCGAGGGCAAAATCTCGGCCGCCCGATTCGCCCGCGAACGCGGCATTCCGTATTTCGGCATCTGTTTTGGCATGCAGATGGCCGTCGTCGAGGCCGCGCGCAACCTGGCCGGGCTGCACAAGGCGGGCTCAACCGAATTCGGCCCCTCGGAACATCCGGTGGTCGGCCTGATGACCGAATGGTTGCAGGGCAGTGAGCTGCAACAACGCGAGGCCGGCGGCAACATGGGCGGCACCATGCGGCTTGGCGCTTATCCTTGTGTCCTGGAAAATGGAAGCCGGGTGAGTGACATCTATGGCACCAAAGAAATCTCCGAACGCCACCGCCACCGTTACGAGGTCAATACCGGCTATCGCGAACAACTTGAAAAAGCCGGTATGAAGTTTTCCGGCATGTCGCCCGACGGCATCCTGCCGGAAATCATCGAAATTCCCGATCACCCGTGGTTCGTTGGCGTGCAGTTCCATCCCGAACTGAAATCCAAGCCGTTCGACCCGCACCCGCTGTTCAGCTCCTTCGTCGAAGCCGCTGTCGCGCAGTCGCGGCTGGTGTAAAACTTTGACCGCACCCCGCCATATCACCATCGGCGACACCGCCATCGGCAACGACAAACCCCTGACGCTGATCGCCGGGCCCTGCGTCATGGAGAGCAAGGCCCACGCCATGGACATGTCAGGCGCCTTGGCCGAAATGTCAAAGAAGCTGGGCGTGCCTTTGATCTACAAGACGTCTTACGACAAAGCCAATCGGACCAGTGGTTCTGCCGAGCGCGGCCTCGGCCTGGATGAAGCGCTTCAGGTTTTCGCCGACATCCGCAAAGCCACCGGCCTGCCCGTTTTGACTGATGTTCACGAAGCCGACCATTGCGCCAAGGTGGCGGACGCCGTCGATGTGCTGCAAATCCCGGCGTTTCTGTGCCGCCAGACAGATCTTTTGGTCGCCGCGGCCAAGACGTCCAAGCCCATCAACGTCAAAAAGGGGCAGTTCCTAGCGCCCTGGGACATGGCCAATGTCGTCAAGAAGATCGAAGACGCCGGAAATTCCCACGTCATGGTCTGCGAACGCGGCGCTAGTTTTGGCTACAACACGCTGGTATCCGACATGCGTTCCTTGCCGATCATGGCGCTGACCGGCTGCCCGGTGGTGTTTGATGCCACCCATTCCGTCCAGCAACCGGGCGGGCAGGGGGCGTCTTCCGGCGGCCAGCGGGAGTTCGCCGCCGTGCTGGCCCGTGCCGCCGTTTCCATCGGCGTCGCCGCCGTTTTTATGGAAACCCACCAAGACCCCGACAATGCGCCATCAGATGGCCCCAACATGATTCCGCTTGATCAATTGCCGGAAATCATCGAAACCCTGTTGGAATTCGACCGAGTCGCCAAGGCCCGGCCCATAGAGATTTAAGCGGAGATTTAAGCGGAGATTTAAGCCGAAACCATGACCGCCATCACCGACATTTTCGCCCGGGAAATTCTCGATAGCCGCGGCAATCCCACCGTTGAGGTTGAGGTTGCCCTGGAAACCGGCGCCGTCGGCCGCGCCGGGGTGCCGTCGGGCGCTTCCACCGGGGCCCACGAGGCCCATGAGCTACGCGACGGCGACAACAAACGCTACGGCGGCAAGGGCGTTTTGAAGGCCTGTGACGCGGTCAACGGCGAAATCTTCGATGCGC
>JABMOY010000061.1 GCA_013203955.1 Rhodospirillales bacterium
ATCAAGTCCCGCAAGGGCGAAACCGTTGTCGATACCGACGAGCACCCGAAACACGGCACCACGGCCGAAGACCTAGCCAAACTGCGCCCGGCCTTCGCCAAGGAAGGCACCGTCACCGCCGGTAACGCTTCAGGCATCAACGATGGTGCCGCAGCCGTGGTTTTAATGACGGTGGATGAAGCGGAAAAGCGGAAGATCCAACCACTAGCACGCATCGTGTCGTGGGCGACGGCGGGGGTCGATCCGGCCATTATGGGCACCGGCCCGATCCCGGCCAGCCGCATGGCGCTTGAGAAAGCCGGGTGGAAAGTCGACGACTTGGATCTGATCGAGGCCAATGAAGCCTTCGCCGCCCAAGCCTGTGCCGTCAACAAGGACTTGGGCTGGGATACCGACAAGGTCAATGTCAACGGCGGCGCCATCGCGCTTGGCCATCCCATTGGCGCTTCGGGTGCCCGGGTATTGGTAACCCTGCTTTATGAAATGCAGAAACGAGATGCCAAAAAAGGCCTGACGACGCTTTGCATCGGCGGCGGCATGGGGATAGCCATGTGTGTGGAGCGCGATTAGTCCCAAGGGAGGAAGTAAAGTGTCACGGATCGCACTCGTAACAGGGGGAACACGAGGTATCGGACGGGCGATTTCCATCGCCCTGAAGGATTCCGGCGCTCAGGTCGCGGCTAACTACGGCGGCAATGACGAAGCGGCCAACGCCTTCAAGGATGAAACCGGGATCGCCGTCTACAAGTTCGATGTCAGCAATTTCGATGCATGCCGCGACGGCATCGCTAAAATTGAGTCCGATCTCGGGGCCATTGATATTCTGGTCAACAACGCCGGCATCACCCGCGACAAACCCCTGCACAAGATGGACGTCGAGCAATGGAATGCGGTCATCGATACCAATTTGTCGAGCGCCTTTAACACCACCCGCAACCTCATCGACGGCATGCGGGAAAGAGGCTTCGGGCGGATCATCAACATCAGCTCCATCAACGGCCAAAAGGGACAATTCGGGCAAACCAACTATTCCGCCGCCAAGGCCGGGCTGTTCGGGTTTACCAAGGCGTTGGCCCTGGAAACCGCATCCAAAGGCATTACCGTGAACGCCGTTGCCCCGGGCTATACCGCCACCGAGATGGTGATGGCCGTGCCCGAGGATGTGTTGAATTCTAAAATTCTGCCGTTGATCCCCGTTGGTCGGTTGGGCGAACCCGAAGAAATTGGGCGATGCGTCGTCTTTTTAGCTGCCGACGAGGCGGGGTTCATCACCGGCTCGACGCTTTCGGCCAACGGTGGCCAATATTTGACCTGAGCAAACAATGCCAAAGTTTCTTTTTATTTTCTTTCTGCTCGGCCTTTTCCCAACAGCAACCTTAGCGGCACAATTGAAAACCAAGGTGCTTAGCTTGATGACGCCTGAGAATGTCGTTCGGGTCTTTTCCCGGAACGGTAAGGCCGTCATCCTGGATTCCAAGGGCCGGGAGTTCTTGTTGTCCATGAAAGGCGGCAAACTGACCTTGGTTCCGCAAACCGAAAGCCACCGCGAAGAAACCCTTAAACCCGGCATGTTGCCTGACGGTATTATTTCAAAAGGCCGTCGGAATATTGCTCAAGCCTGGCTCACTGGCCCAACCCGCCGCTATGGCCATGGGATTCTTGGCGACGCCATTGAGGCTTCGGGCGTGGTCGCCGAATTATCAAAGGGGAAACGCCTGCAATTAACCCTTGATGAAAATGCCGTTTTCGAAGACCGGCTTGCCCGACTGGCCGATTTGGACGGCGACGGCATGGATGAAATCATTGCTGTAAAAACATATCTGAATGAAGGCTCTGCATTAGCAGTCATAAAACCGGGCGCGACGGGGTTGAAGATCGTCGCCGAAACGCCGCCAATCGGCCTTACCCATCGATGGCTCAATCCTGCCGGAATCGCGGATTTCACCGGCGATGGCCGCCTCGAAGTCGCCGTCGTCAAAACGCCCCACATCGGCGGGACTCTTGAAATTTATGGCTTTCAAAACGGCGCCATTACGTTGAAGGGCGCATCACAAGGGTATTCCAACCATACCATGGGCGATCGTGAATTGGGCAAAGCCGCCGTCGTAGACGCTAATGCCGATGGCACACCGGATATCGCCCTACCCGATGCATCACAGCGCCGTTTAAGGCTCGTTACCTTCAAGGGCGGGGAATTCCGGGAACTGGCGTGGATCGGGCATGAAGGTGCGGCGTTTAGTACCGCCATCATCGCCGCCGACATCAACGGCGACGGCAGAAAAGAAATCGTTTACGGGCTGAGAGACCGCCGGCTGATCGCCGTCTTTATTGGGCTTTAAAAGCATCGGAACCCTGCCAATGGGCCGGTTTCTGATATATGCTCATCCTTATCATGTGGACCGATGTTATTGATCTTAGGGATTTTTACGCCTCCACCCTGGGCCAGGTGGCGCGAAGGATGATCCGTCGGCGGCTGCGCCAATTGTGGCCCGACGTTACCGGCGAAAGCGTCTTAGGCGTTGGTTACGCCGCGCCTTATCTAAACGGATTCCGCGGCGAAGCCGAGCGTGTTCTGGCGGCGATGCCGGCGGCCCAAGGCGTGCTCCACTGGCCGACGGGCGAGCCCGGCCTGACGGCCCTTGTCGATGAATTGGAACTGCCTTTTCCCGACCTCAGCATGGACCGGGTCTTGCTGATCCATGCCCTAGAATGCGCTGAGCAAATCCGCCCCCTGATGCGGGAAATCTGGCGCGTGCTTTCCGGCAGCGGGCGCTTATTGGTGGTCGTTCCGAACCGAAGCGGCATCTGGGCGCGGTTCGAACGCACACCCTTCGGGCATGGCCTGCCCCACACCCCGGGTCAATTGTCGAGAGTCTTGCGTGACAACCTGTTCACACCCATCGAATCCCACCGGGCGCTGTTCGTACCGCCCGTTCATTCGCGGATGATCTTGAGTTCCGCCCCAGCCTGGGAACAGATCGGCCAACGCGCCTTCAAGACATTTTCCGGTGTCGTCATGACGGAAGCCGTGAAACAGATTTACGCGGCCGACGCCATCCCCAGCCGCAAACGCCGGCGGCGTTACCTGCCGGTGCCGGAACAAAACCCGTCTCCCCGGCAATCGGACGGCGTAACCTAGTTTTTCCTAAGCAGAAACACCGCCTGCTCGCCGAACAGATTGGCCGAAAAAAGCGAGGTGCTGACGCTGCGGATAAGGCCTCGGGAATCGAGAATCTTTTGCGACTCGATGACGATATCGAGCTCACGGCAAAGCCTGACGAAATCGCTGATGGTGCAATGGTGAATATTCGGGGTCTCGTACCATTTGTAGGGAAGCGTCGGGCTAACGGGCATTTTTCCAAACAAACCCAACGACAAGCGAACGCGCCAATGGGCGAAGTTGGGAAAGGAAATAACCGCCCGCTTGCTGATCCGCAATAGATGCCCCAGAACTACCTTCGGCTGCACCATCGCCTGCAGTGTCTGGCTTAACACCACGTAATCAAAAGCATCATCCGGATAATCCTTGAGGTCGGTGTCCGCGTCCCCCTGGATGACGGGCAATCCGGCGCTGATCGAAGCATTCACGCCTTCGGTGCTGAGTTCTATGCCCCGACCATCGACATGGCGGAAATGCACAAGATAATCCAAAAGGGCCCCATCGCCGCAACCGACGTCAAGGACCCGCGAATGAGGTTCGATCATGTCGGCGATCAAGCGCAGGTCAACGCGGATGGATTTTTGATCCGGAACCATCACGCTTTCCCGAGAGTTTCTTCATAGTTTTTGGCGGCGCCGTCCAGGAAGCCTTTTAAAACCTTGTGGAATTCCGGCTCATCCAAAAGAAACGCATCATGGCCCTTGTCCGATTCGACTTCCGCGAAGCTGACGTTTGCGGCCACCGAGTTAAGGGCATGAACGATGCGGCGGTTTTCTTCCGTCGGATACAACCAGTCTCCGGTAAAGGAGATGATGCAGAAACGGACATCCGTTCCCTTGAAAGCGTTAGCCAGAATTCCGCCATGCCTCTCCGCCAGGTCGAAATAATCCATCGCCCGCGTGATGTAGAGGTACGAATTTGCGTCGAAACGGTCGACGAAGGTTATGCCCTGATGGCGGAGATAACTTTCAACCTGAAAATCAGCATCAAAACCATAGGTCAGCGCTTCCCGGTCTTGCAGGCGGCGGCCGAATTTGCGGTGTAAGGCTTGCTCCGATAAATAAGTGATGTGCGCGGCCATGCGCGCCACCGCTAACCCTTTCGTCGGGTTTTTGCCCTGGTTCAGATAGTCGCCGCCGCACCATTCGAGGTCCGCCATGATGGCTTGGCGGCCGACTTCGTGAAAGGCGATGTTCTGGGCCGTGTGGTGGGCGGCCGATGCGATCGGGATAGCCGCGAAAACCCGTTTCGGGAACAACGACGCCCATTCCAATGCCTGCATGCCGCCCATGGAACCGCCGGTCACAGCGAACAATTTTTTAATGCCCAGGTGATCCAACAACAAAGCCTGACAACGGACCATGTCGGTGATGGTAATGACGGGAAATCCCAGGCCCCATGGCTTTTCCGTTTCCGGGTTTATTTCCTTGGGCCCCAGGGTGCCTAGGCAGCCGCCGAGAATGTTCGGGCAGATGACGAAGTATTTATTGGTGTCGATGGTTTTGCCCGGCCCGACCATCAGGTCCCACCAGCCTTCCTTGCCGCTTATGGGATGTTTTCCGGCCACGAACTGGTCGCCGGTCAGCGCATGACAGACCAAAATGGCGTTGGTTTTATCGGCGTTCAATTCGCCATAGGTCTGATAAGCGACCGGAAAATCTGATATTTCGACCCCGCAATCGAGGCTCAGCGGCGCTTTAACGCCCAGGCGCACGCAATGGCCGAGCAAGGCATTCGCTGCCGTTGCTTCGTCCGGTTGGTCCTTCGTATGGCTTTTTGGCGCGGTCATGTCTGTATCCGCCTCATCCACGTATTATTAACGTACTTATTTAAATATCTTTATTTGAATTCCTTAAAAAGGGCTTCATAGCTAGGAGTCAAGCCGCTTAGTGTCAATGTTTTCTTTGATTTTACAGTGCCATGCCATTATCACTAGGCCCGCTTTTCCCGGTCGTAAGAACCGATGGCCCGGCGGGGTCTACGCCCAATATTCGGGCTTTTTTTGGAAAATTAGCAGGCTTTCGCTATGACAATCGATAAAGAAAAACTTCTGGGGCTACGCCGGGAAATCGACACCATCGACGATTCCATCCATGACCTGATCATGGAACGGACCAAGGTGGTCGAGCAAGTCCGCGCCGTCAAGAAAGATGAAAAAATAAAAATCCGCCCGGCCCGCGAAGCCGAAATCCTGTACCGCCTGATGGCTCGTCACAAGGGTGCCTTTCCGAAACGGGAACTTTCCAGGATTTGGCGTGAAATAATCGTCGCCACGCTTCGCTTCGAAGGCCCCTTTTCCGTCGCCGTCGCAATGCCCGAGGGCGAACAGGGGATTTGGGACATGGCCCGGGATCAATACGGCACGTTCACGCCGATGAAGCGCCATGTTTCCAACCGCGGTGTCGTCGAAGCCGTGCAGAAAGGCGAAGCGACGGTGGGCATCCTTCCCTTACCCCGCCCCGATGACGAAAAGCGCTGGTGGCAGTTCTTGGTAAGCGAAGCGCCGGAGACGCCCCGCATCATCGCTAGGCTTCCGTTCGTTGCAGGCAGCAATGCCCGGGAGGAAGGGCTCGAAGCGTTGGTGGTTTGCGCCGTCCCTCAGGAAAAAACCGGCCGCGACTGTTCGTACCTAGCCGTGGAAGCGGCGGAAGACATCGGCTTCAAGGCCATCGAAAACGCCCTAACCCAAGCCAGGATGTCGGCCGGGTTTAACCAACTGTGGCACGAACCCAACCGGCCCGCCGCCTGGACCTATTTGGTAGAGGTCAAGGATTTTGTTGATGCCGAAGGAGGGCAACTCTCTCGGTTCAAGGACGCCCTCGGGGAGCGCGCCAAACGGGTGCTGCACCTTGGCGGGTACGCAAGTTCCCTCGACGAGGCGGATTTGGAGGCGGGCTCATGAGCACCCCCTTTCCCCGTCCTGGCATCATGAACATCGACCCTTATGTCGGCGGCGAATCGTCGCTCGATGGTCGCGATGACGTGATCAAGCTGTCCAGCAACGAAGGCGCTTTCGGGCCCAGCCCCAAGGCCGTCGCCGCTTACAAAGATGCCGGCGCGGCCCTTCACCGCTATCCCGACGGCGGCTGTGACGTTCTTCGCGAAGCCATCGGCGCCCGCCATAATCTTGATGCGGCACGCATTGTCTGCGGCGCCGGTTCGGATGAACTGATCAGTCTTCTTTGCCAGGCCTATGCCGGCCCCGGCGATGAAGTGCTCTACAGCGAGCACGGGTTCCTGATGTATCCCATTTCCGCCAAGGCGGCTGGGGCGACGCCCATATCGGCGCCCGAAAAAAATCTGACAGCCGGTGTCGATGCGTTGCTGGAACGCGTAAGCGACAACACGCGCCTTTTATTTCTGGCCAACCCCAACAACCCGACGGGCACTTATCTTTCGGGCGATGAATTGTGGCGTCTGCGCAAAGGCCTTCGCGATGACGTGGTTTTGGTCATCGATGCGGCTTACGCGGAATACGTAACTGCCGAAGATTACGGCCCTGGCATCGATCTCGTCGACGGCGGCGCCAACGTGGTGATGACCCGGACCTTCTCCAAGATTTACGGCCTTGGCGGGGTGCGGCTCGGCTGGGCCTATTGTCCAACTGACATCGCCGGCGTCCTCAACCGCATGCGCGGGCCCTTCAATGTCAGCGCCCCGGCCATGGCGGCGGGGGTGGCGGCGCTGGGCGACATGGGATTTACCGACAAGGCGGTTGGGCATAATGAAACCTGGCGCGCCTGGACCCGCGAGCAGTTACTGGCACTTGGCCTCGACGTCGGGCCCAGCGCCGGAAATTTCGTGTTGGCCCGGTTTACCGATAAACCCGGCCAAAATGACAGAACAGCAGATGCCGCAGATACTTTTTTGAAAGACAAGGGCATTATTGTCCGGCGCATGGCGGCTTATGGGCTCGACGATTGCCTACGCATCACCATTGGCCGGGAAGACGAGATGCGTGCGCTCGTTGCCGCCTTAACGGAGTTTTTCGGCCAATGAGCGGTTCTGATAACAAAGTCCTGTTCGAGCGCATCGCCCTCATCGGCGCCGGCTTGATCGGCTCGTCGCTGGCCCATGTCGTGCGCCGTGACGGCTTGGCCGGTCACATCGCTGTCAGCGCGCGCACGCAAGCGACCTTGGACAAGATCCAGGAACTGGGCCTGGCCGACAGCGTACACCTGGATGCAAGCGAAGCCGCCCAGGATGCCGACTTGGTCGTCCTGTGTACGCCGGTCGGGGTTTACGGCGACATCGCCAAGGCCATCGCGCCATCGCTTAAGCCCGGCGCCATCGTCACTGACGTCGGAAGTTGCAAACAGTCGGTCATTGACGATGTCCGCCCGCACCTGCCCGAAGGCGTCCATCTTGTCCCCGGCCATCCGGTCGCCGGCACCGAACATTCCGGTCCTGAAGCCGGGTTCGCCGAACTTTTCGAGGGTCGCTGGGCGATCCTGACGCCTGAAACAGATACCGACGAAGATGCCATCGAAGCCGTCGCCGACCTGTGGCGGCGGGCCGGATCCTTTATCGAGATCATGGAAGCCCGCCACCACGACCAAGTGCTTGCCATTACGTCCCACCTTCCGCAATTGGTCGCCTACACCATCGTCGATACGGCGACGGGGCTGGAAGATCACCTGAAAGGTGAGGTGGTCAAGTTTTCCGCCGGCGGGTTTAGAGACTTCACGCGCTTGGCGGCGTCCGACCCGGTGATGTGGCGCGACATCTGTTTGGCCAACAAGGACGCGATCCTCGATATCCTCGGCCGTTTTACCGAGGACCTGACAGCCCTGCAAAGAGCCATCCGGCGCGGCGAGGCCAAAACCTTGGAAGAAAGCTTCGCCCGCACCCGCGCCATCCGCCGCGGCGTCATTGACGCCAAGCAGGATTAATAACGAGCGCCTACAGCTTCAGCCCGGCGGTGCCGGACGCGCGTTCCCACTTACTGTCCATGTCATCGCCGAAGATCAGGTCTTCGTCCGCCGGCGCGCTGAACCAGTCGCCGCGGGCGATCTCGCCTTCCAACTGCCCCGCTCCCCAGCCCGAATAGCCGAGCGCAAATAGGCTTTGGCGCGGGCCATTGCCTTCGGCGATCGCCTTAAAGACACTCATTTCCGTGGTCATGGCCATTTTAGAATCGACGATGTTGGTGCCCGGGCCTTTGTAATCGGCGGTATGCAGCACGAAGCCCGAACCCGGTTCCACCGGCCCGCCGTAATGAAGTTTGATATCGCCATCAATGGCGCCGGGGTCGATGTTGAAACCTTTCAGGAATTTCTGCATTGAGCCGGAGCCGAAGACTTTGTTGACGACGACCCCAAACGCGCCCTTTTTGTCGTGGGCGACTATGTAGATTACCGTTTTGGCAAAGCGGGGGTCGCCGATCTGTTTCGTCGCCACCAAAAGCTGCCCCGTCAGATACAGATTTTTTTGAGGCTGAACCGGCGCGGCTTCGTCCGCATGGCCGGGTGTCGCCACACCCAAAAGCACGGTCAACGCGACCGCCAATCCCGGAAACGCTTTTGCCCTCATGGCGCCACCCTAGCAAAAACAGAGACGTTTTTCACGGCCAACGCAGATTAGGCACTTTGCCCACCGCCAGCGGCCCGACGTAGACCCGCCTGTCTTGAAGGCTTAAGGGAACCTTGATCTCTGGCCCGCCGTCCGAGGTCTGGGTCCTGGCCAAAACACTTAAAGCCGCCTTCACCATCGCCGCCGGGCGGGCCTTGATGACGCCCGCCGCCGCCAAGCTATCGAGGACATCATCGTATCCCCCAACCCGGATCGCGAAGGAGCCGATGGGCTGCAGGCCTTCGTCCAAGGCCATGGTGCCGTCGCCAGAAAGTGCCAGCGGCCCATGGCGGATATCGAGGCGGCTGAATTCCACGGCGCCGCCGCTGTCGCGCCATTGGACCATGGTTTCGGCGTTAAGCGATTGACGGGCCGGAACATCCGGAAAGGTTCCCATCACCAAGGCGTGCAAGCCCAGTTGCTTGGAATTGAGCCCCAGCCCCCGCACCGGCTCGACCCCGTAGGTGACGCCGAGGACATTTGCCACGACGTCAAAGACGGAATCCGCCTTGTCCGGTCTTTTGACGACGACGTCGGCGGCGGCGATTTTTATAACGTCCCGGTCCGTGCCGTCCTTGACCAGCAAATCGCGAACCGACAGCATAGCGCGGTCCTTAAATCTGAGCGTCATCCATAAATCGCGGGCATCGATGAACAGTTCCACCGAACGCGCGCCCTTCTCGGCCCGCACCATATGCAGCCCTGCCGCCAGCACCTTGACCTTCGATGGCCGCCACGGCCGCACCCGCATCAACAACGCCGGGCCTCGCCACGACCAGGAGCCATCTTTTCCGAGCGCCGACATTTCGGGATCGGTCATCACCGCATCGAGGCGAAATGGGAAGCCTCCGATGCGAAGACCGGTATAGGCCACCGTGTACCCGTCGGCCTGGCGTTCCGCCGCCCACTGTTCGACACCGGTCCTGATTTGGCCCGAGAGATAGTTCCAGTAAAAACCGTAAAGCACCGATAAGGCGATAATCCCAGCCGCCGTTGCCAACGGTTTTAAATGCCTGCTCACTTTTATTTCCGGCTGCGGAGCGGAATTATCTGTTTTCTTTTTCGCGGGCATACGCTTTCTTTCAGATGGAGGCTTAAACTGTGGACCTACCCAAAGGCGATATCTGGATCTTCGGCTACGGCTCGCTGATGTGGCGACCGCAATTTGACCACACCGAAACGCAGCCGGCGCTGTTGAGAGGCTACCACAGGGCGCTCTGCCTCTACTCGGTTCAGTACCGGGGCACCCACGAAACGCCGGGGCTGGTGTTGGGGCTCGACCGCGGCGGCTCGTGCCGGGGCCGCGCCTTCAAGGTCGCCCGCAAAAATGCCGAAGAGGTCATCGCCTACCTGCATGAACGCGAAATGGTCCACCGCGTCTACAAGCCGACGTGGCTGCCGGTGACGTTGCCGGATGGCAGCGCCCGGGCGTATGCCTTCGTCGTCGACCGCAGCCACCAACAATACACCGGCAAGCTTGCCGACGAGGATGCGGTGAAGCTGATCCTGCAGGGAACCGGCAAGGGTGGCGACTGCCTGGATTACCTGCAAAAAACCATCCGCCATCTCGATGCGCTCGGCATTCCCGACGGCCCCCTTCACCGCGTCGTCAGGCTGGCCGAAGTGGCCGCCGGAAAAAGCTAAGCCCTACCCGCACTTCGAATAGCCGCACGACTGGCAGGTGTCGCAGCCTTCCTGGCGGACCAGGCTGGCCTGGGCGCATTTCGGGCATTGGCGTAAGGGCCGGGTCATTTCCTGAGCCCCAGAACCACCAGAGCCCCCGGAGCCCCCGGAAATATCCGGGCCGCCGGCGACCGCGACCAAGGGCATCGATTTGACTTCGTCTTCCAGCGCGTGCTCGCCGCCCGGTGACAGGAAGCCGATTGAAACCATGTGCTGTTCGATGACGTCGCCGATGGCCGCCAGCAGCGACGGCACATAGCGCCCGCCCATCCATTGGCCGCCGCGCGGATCGAACACGGCTTTCAGTTCCTCGACCACGAACGAAACGTCGCCGCCACGCCGGAACACGGCTGAAATCATCCGCGTCAACGCCACCGTCCAGGCATAGTGCTCGGTGTTTTTGGAATTGATGAAAATCTCGAACGGCCGCGTGCGGCCTTGGTCATCGACGATGTCGTTCAAGGTAATGTAGATGGCGTGGTCGCTTTCCGGCCAGCGCAGCTTGTAGGTCTTGCCTTCCAGTCCGCCGGGCCGGTCGAGCGGCTGGAACAAATGGGTCACCGGACCGGCGTCGCCCAAGTCCTTCGGCATTTCGGTGATCACCGGACTTTGCAGCGGCAGTTCCGGTTCCGCCACCTCATCCTTGGCGCCCTTGCCCTTGACCTCCAACACGGCGCCGGTGATGTCGTTGGGCCGATATGTGGTGCAGCCCTTGCAGCCGAGGTCGAAGGCTTGTTGGTAGACGTCCTTGAAGGCGTCGAAGGAAATTCCTTCCGGGCAGTTGATGGTCTTGGAGATTGAGCTGTCGATGTATTTCTGCACCGCCGCCTGCATCACCAAATGATCGTTGGTCGACAGCCCTTGCGAATCGACGAAGGCGTCGGTCAACGGCGCATCGGCGCCGAACAGATGGCGAAACAAACGATACGCATAATCAACGACCTGTTCCTCGCGGCGACTGCCGTCGGGCATCAGCACATGGCGCGTGTACTTGAAGCTGAACACCGGCTCCAACCCCGACGATACGTTGTCGGCCAGAAGCGAAATGGTTCCCGTCGGCGCGATCGAGGTCAGCAGCGCGTTACGGATACCGTGCTCGGCGATGGCGTCCTTGATGTCTTGGTCGAGCCCGGCCACGGTTTCGCCGGCGAGATACTGTTGTGCATCGAACAGCGGGAACGAGCCTTTTTCGCGGGCCAGGTCCACCGACGCCAAATAGGCGGCGCGTTGAACCGAGCGCATCCAGGTTTCCGTCAACTGCACGGCTTTGGAGCCGCCGTAGCGCGCGCCCGACATGATGAGCGCGTCCGCCAGCCCGGTGACGCCGAGGCCGATGCGGCGCTTGGCTTCGGCTTCGTGTTGTTGCGCCGGCAACGGGAAATTTGAAACGTCGATGGCGTTGTCCATCATCCGCACCGCCGTCGCCACCAGGTTTTTCAGGGCGTCGGTGTCGAGGTGCGCGTTTTCGGTGAATGGGTTTTCAACCAGCCGGGCCAGATTGACCGAGCCCAACAGGCACGCGCCGTAAGGCGGCAACGGCTGTTCGCCGCAAGGATTTGTGGCATGGATGGTTTCGCAATAATGCAGGTTGTTGCGGGCGTTGATGCGGTCGATGAAGATGACTCCCGGTTCCGCATAAGCATAGGTGGCGCGCATGATGGCGTCCCACAATTCGCGGGCCGGCAGGCTTTTGTAAACAACGCCGTCGAACGTCAATTCCCAGGCCTGATCCTCCTTGACCGCCTGCATGAAGGCGTCCGTCACCAGCACCGACAGGTTGAACATGCGAAGCCGCCCCGGTTCGCGCTTGGCTTCGATGAAGGCTTCGATGTCGGGGTGATCGCAACGCAGCACCCCCATCATGGCGCCGCGCCGCGAGCCCGCGCTCATAATGGTGCGGCACATGGCGTCCCAAACGTCCATGAAGGCGTCGGTGACCAGGACCGAGAGGTTGAACATGCGCAAGCGGCCGGGCTCGCGCTTGGCTTCGATGAAGGCTTCGATGTCGGGATGATCGCAGCGCAACGTCGCCATCATCGCGCCGCGACGGTGGCCGGCCGACATG
>JABMOY010000062.1 GCA_013203955.1 Rhodospirillales bacterium
AGGGACCCGATCCACGGATACCATCAGGGCCAGCGGTTCAACAGCACCGCATCAACAGGCCGGACACAAGACTGTACCTGACTTGGCCGCTACGACGTCGAAAAGTCCTTGCAACGCGGGAGCCATCCACACAGGACATTCTGGGCATATGCGTGCTCCTCTTGACGTTGAGCGAGTACGGTTTCATGGAGCCCAATTAAATCGGCACCCCAACCGGCGCCTTAAACAGGCGCTACCTTTAAATTTGGCCGGTTATGGGGGCTTGTCAATAGCCGGGCCTAACGAAGATCAAGGCAAAGTGATTTCATCTGGTGGTATACCAATGTTATATTCGGCCCAATCGAGCGAAAACCTTATGTGAAGACCTGGGGAAGGGGAATGCCATATGACGCTTTGGGGACGGTTTGATCGCGCCGGCACGACCGGTTTCGGGACCATCGACGGCGACGCCATTAGTATTCACGAAGGCGACATGTTCAGGGCCGCCAAGGCCACCGGCGAAACGGTGGCGCTTGCCGACGTCAAGCTTTTGGCGCCGTGCGTACCGACCAAGATGGTGGCGATGTGGAACAACTTCCACGCCCTGGCCGCCAAGATGAAGGTCGCCGAACCGGAAGAGCCGCTTTACCTGCTCAAGGGCAATAATTCGTTCTTAGGCCCCGACGAACTCATCCGCCGCCCCAAGGCTTACGCCGGCAAGGTCAATTACGAAGGCGAATTGGGCATCGTCATCGGCCGTCAATGCAAAGACGTGTCGGAAGACAGCGCCGGGGATTATATTTTCGGATACACCTGCATCAACGACGTGACGGCGGGTGAATTGATCAGCAAGGACAAAACCTTCGCCCAGTGGTGCCGATCCAAGAGCTTCGATACCTTCGGCGTCTATGGCCCGGTCATCGCCACCGGCCTGGATCCGGCGTCCTTGGTGGTGAAGACGGTGCTCAACGGCGACGAGCGCCAGAATTATCCGATCAGCGACATGATCTTTCCGCCCCACCGTTTGGTCGGCTTGATATCCCATGACATGACGTTAATGCCGGGCGATGTCATTTGCTGCGGCACGTCCTTGGGCGTCGGCTCGATGAAGGAAAAGTCGAATACGGTCACCGTGACCATCGCCGGCATCGGCACGTTGTCGAACGTGTTTGAATAAATAACGGGCGGCGCTTGAACAGGCGCCGTTCGATAATAGATTAAGGAGAAGAAGAGAGGTTAAGGTTGGTTATCGGGCGTGGGGGCGCCCTTTTGATTTGATAGTTCTGGAGGGAACATGAAAATTTGCATAGTCGGCGCCGGCGCCATCGGTGGGTTGATGGGCGCGAAACTAGCGCTTAGCGGAGAAGAGGTCACGGTCGTTGACCAGGGAGAGCACCTCAAGGCCATTCAGGAAGGCGGCCTGAAACTGATTTGGGAAGACGGCACCGAATATGTGGCCGATGTCGCCAAGGCCACGGGCAAGGTCGCGGACGCCGGTCCCCAGGACCTGATCATCCTGTCCCTGAAGGCCCATTACCTGGACCAGGTGGCCAAGGATTTGCACAAAATCACCGGGCCGGAGACCATGATCCTGACGGTCCAAAACGGCATTCCGTGGTGGTATTTCCAAAAGCTCGGCGGTGAATTCGACGGCCACCATTTATCGAGCCTTGATCCCGACGGCGTCCTGACCAAGAACATCGACGCCGACAAGATCATCGGTTGCGTCGTTTACCCGGCCGCCGCCGTCGAAGCGCCCGGCGTTATTCGCCACGTCGAAGGTGACCGCTTCCCCATCGGCGAGCTCGACGGCTCGACAACGGACAGGGTGCAAAAGCTTCACGATACCCTGGTCAACGCCGGGTTCCGGTCACGCATCCTCGACGATATACGCTCGGAAATCTGGCTCAAGGCCTGGGGGAATTTGTCTTTTAATCCGATCAGCGCGCTGACCCACGCGACGCTGGTCGACATCTGCCAGTTCCGTGAAACGCGGCGGCTCGTCGAAACCATGATGGGCGAAGCCCAGGTCATCGCCGAGGCGCTCGGCATCACCTTCCGCCACACGATTGAGAAGCGGATCCAAGGCGCCGAAGGCGTCGGCGCCCACAAGACGTCGATGCTGCAAGACGTCGAAGCCGGCCGCTCGCTGGAAACCGAAGCGTTAATCGGCGCCGTCTTGGAAATAGGCAGAATAACCGGCACCCCGGCGCCCGCCATCGAAGCGGTCTATGCCTGCGTCAAGCTTTTGAACAAGGTTATTTTGTTGGAAGGGGCAGGCGTCATCGTCAGCGACGCGGCCTGAAGGCAATTCGATTTACCACCTAACGGGGCGGCCAAAAGAATTTTTCTTTTGGCCGCCCGTAGGCGTGCTAATTTTATCCCCATCGCCAAAGGCAACCATTTAAGAATGGGGAAAAGGCATGGGTGGAAAAAATAAGGTCACACGTGGCAAATTCGACATGACCAACGAATTGGTTGCGGCGATCAATCAACATATCGTCGAACACCCGCTGGATTTGTTTCACATTCCGACTATCCGGCGGATGATCACGGGCGTCCGGGCTAAATCCGTCGACCCGGAATCATTTGAAATTTTCGAAAACTATGACTCCGGCGTCATCGAACACACGGTCGAATACAACAGGGACCAACTGCTTGAATTTGCCGCCCTGGAACGCCCCCGGTTGCTCATCAATCCGCTGACCAGCATTCATTACATCAATGAAAACATTGATGAATTAAAAATTTTGTGTGTCGGGCCGAGGACCGAATCTGAAATTTTCATGTTGCTGGCGGCCGGCTTCAAGCCGGACAACGTCCATGGCCTCGACCTGATTTCGTATTCCGATTATGTCGATGTCGGCGACATGCACGACATGCCCTACGAAGACGACAGCTTCGATATCGTCTTTTTGGGCTGGGTCATCGGCTACAGCAAGGAATGCCAGAAAATCGCCGATGAAACCATCAGGGTGACGAAGCCCGGCGGTTACGTCGCGGTCGGGGTCGAGCGGGAGCCGCCCATGAAGGTATCAGAACCCCTGCACGGCGTCACCCTGGATGGAACGGATTTCGAAACCACCAATGAAATCCTGGCTCTTTTCGACGGCCATGTACATTCCGTGCCGTTTCGGCACGACGTTCACCGGAAGATGCAGGATAAAATGTGTCACCTGATGGTGATTGCCGAACTTAATTAAAAAAAGCAGACTTCAAGAAGCTGATTCCTGGGCATAGCCCGGAAGCGGGGGAAAGGTTTCGCCGTCGAGCGGTAGCGGGAAATTGCTGTTCTCAACAACCTCGACCCAGGGTTTGAAGCTTGGGCAAAGCGCCGTCATCATAAGACGGCGGGGGGCGATTTTCGGTATCAGGCGGCGGTGCAGCAGGTTAGGCGCATCGAAAACAACGACGTCACCGGCTTTGATTTCCAGAGCGTTAACCGGCACGCGGGGCAAGCTCATGGCATCCGTCAGCACATCGAAATGAGTGATCCGGTGTTGAATGTTGCAAAAGACATACCCGGCTTCTTTCATGTAATGCGTGATTTCCTTGTTGAGGAAAATGGTGTTGGCGGCGTCGGCTTCCGATGGTGTGAAATACGCCGCCATGATCAAATGTTTCGAAGGCCCGGCATCGCAATGCCAGCCGTCCGATTCGCGCAAGGTTTCATCCACCGGCGTTTCGTAAAAATCGCTGCCGATGGGGAAATATTCGCTGCCGAAATATGAAATGATGTCCTTGTCGATATCGGTGGCGAAGATGCGCTTAAACAGTTGGATGGTGACATCGCGGTCGAATTCTTGCCTCAGCCCGGCAGCGAATTTTGCGTTGATTTCGGCGCATTCGGTTTCGCTGAAAACGCTTCTTTTGACGACGCCGGCGGCATTCAATTCGGTATCAATGATGTTGCCTGCGCGCCCAAACGCTTTTTGTGCAGCCAGAAGCTGCGGGCCGTAACCGCACGCGACATCGTAATGGGCGATGACTTCCTTATAGCGCTGGGGTTTGAGTTCAATTTCCATTGTCGTCTTCAACGATGACGGGGCGGCATTGATATTCCGTTAACCGTGGCAGTGCTTGTAGCGCTTCCCCGACCCGCACGGACAGGGCGCGTTGCGGGCCACGTCACCCCAAGTGTAGGGGAGTTCGGGGATCAGTTCATCAGGAATGGGCTCGCCGTTGCTTTCTTGGGACGGCACGTTGGCGGGGTCGCTCAGAACCTCGATCGCCTTTTCGCGCAGGCCATGGGCGGTATTGAGCAGTTCCCGGCGCAGAATATGTTCAATGGCGGCGGCTTTTTCGACGTCGGTAATGCGGTTGAAATAATACTCCATGTCCATCAGTATCGTGAACAGGGACCCCCTAAAGAGCACCAGAACAGCGTTTTCGATGCCCTTCGATGGGTTTTCTGTCCAATCCATGGTCGGCGACAGCAGGTTCATTAGGTCCGTCAGGTAGCGTTTGTCTAAGAAGGTCTTTGTCCCCTCGACGCAGGCAATAAAATTGTCGATGAAGGAATTGATGGCGGCGATGATTTTTTTGAGGTCCCAGGATTTTTCAAATTCCTGCCGCGAATAAATGGGGAAGCTGTCGACAATTCCTCTAACCACGGCCTCTTTGCCGCCTTCGACGTCCGGCAGGGTCAGGGCTTGGGCGGGCAAGGGCTCGGCCCCGTCGATCAAGGCGCCGTCCGAGCAGTTATAAAACCGCTGTCCTTCGCCGAACAATTGCATGGCGACGCTTAAGCTTTCACGGGCGGCGATAAAACCCGTCGATGTCCAGCACGTGCCGCCGAAATTACCGGGAACCTGATGGTTGAAAACCAGATCATCTTCCAAGGCGACATTGTCGGGCATAAAATGGGTGCTGTCCTTGGAATGATGGTTGCTGGCCACCTTGGCGCCCATATCGACTCCGAACAGGTAATTTTCCTTGCACCCCGCTTCGATGGCAAAGGACAGGCTGGCGTTGACGACGGTCGGTTCCGGTTGCAGGAAGCAATTGCTTTCCGATTGGCAGAACAAAGGCGCGGCGCTGAGCGATCCGCGAAAATAATAAACGATGGTGTCGAAAAACTGGTTTACCCCCAAATCGACGGTGGAAGACGCCAACAAGCAAATGGACGACAGATCAAAATCTTTGGCGACCTGATCGATGTAGGGAAAAACATTGATGTTTTCCGTTTCAATATGGAAATCGGGAACGATGCCGTTAACCAGAAGCGGTCGGATGGCGGTGCCGCTGGAAATGATGATGGCCTTGTCGGCGTTGGCTTTGAGATAAGAAATGGAATCGTCCAAAGACGGGCCGGTGGCAATAATGAAGGCCGGAATTTCGGTTAGCGGCCTCTCAGGCCTTTGGTAGAGCCGGGCATCGCCCGAAACCAGATTGCCGTAAGAATTCCGGATCATCAAAGTCTCGTCATAGAAAAACCCAAGGCCGGTGAAAATCAGCTCCATTTCCTGGGCGAAAATTTCCATGGCCAGGGTGAACTGGGGCGACGCGTCATGGGTAAAACACGTGATGCCGTCGGCTGAACTGGGGTTGGCCATTTGCATGATGGTGCGCATGCCGCCCGAAATCTTCGCCGGCTCGTTATTGATGATGAAGAAGACCTGGCCGCCCTTTCCGTCGATGCCCTTGAACAGACGGTGCCAGTCATAGACCTCCAATGAATGATACAGGCCTTCCAGATGCTGCTCGGCGATAATGAGCACTTGGCAATCCGTGCATTCAACCAAAGCATCAATGTGCAAGCCCAGCCCGATGCCCAGCACGGCCAGGAAATAGGCGTTTGGCGTTCGGTGTGACGGGCCGAACGTGACGCCGTCTTTTTTGGCTTGCTCCAGCACGGCGCCCAAAAAACGATTGGCGACTTGGTCCCGTTGCCCGGGTTGCACAGGCGCGACGACGAAACGCCTGGGTTTTTTCAGAAATTCCCGCACTTGATCGTCGGCAAAGGCCTTTGCCTTGCCGCCGTAAACGGCCTTGCCGTTAAAGACGATATCGGGCTCGCCGTCTTTGTCGAAAACGAGTTCTGATGACGGCTTGTGACCCAGCAACATCTCATGCAAGGGCGGCGCCCAGCGGAGAAAGGCCTTGAGATTTCGGGCTTTCAGTTTTTTCCGGTCACTCATTTATGTAAACTCATCCGAAAACGGTGAAAATTGGCTTAAGATAATAAAAACCATTTTCAGGCTAAAGATGACCTGTTTTTAAGAACCGTCAAAGCGGGTAAGAATATTCACGCCATGCCGACGCCACGCATTCCCGATATGTCCGACCCGGCAAAGCGGGCCGCCTTGAAAAAGCGCAACCTTGCCTGCTTTCAGCACGGCTTAAAACCGCTTTACGACATGGTCTGCGACTATCAGCCGGTAACGAAAGTGGTGTTCGATGAAAACGGCCGCCCGGACGTGGTTCGGGGGGGGGCGCGTATCTTCGGCGGCGATATCGACGCCACTCTGGACCGGCAGTTCGAAGAGGCTGCGGCCAATGCCAAGCGGTTGGCGTTTCCGCTTCCCAATTCGGCCAATTGCGCGCGCTATGCTCAGCCTTTTTTGGCCCGCATACTGCGCCGGTTGGACGAAGAAGAAATCCCCCTCGGTCGCGATGTGGCCGGAAGTGAATCGTATTTTCTCTACATTTCCGGCATCGGACTGGGCGGCCACATTGATGCGCTTGTCGAGAGAACCCAATGCAAGGCCATCGGCATCGTCGATTCCGACCCCGAATTTCTTTTTCATTCGCTGGAATTCTATGACTGGGAAAAGCTTTTCCAAACCATGGAAAAGCGCGGCGGCTCGACATCGATCCTGATCAAAAATGACCCCATCCTGCTCGCCCGCGATTTAACCAATTGGCTCAGAAACACCAACCCCATGGGTGCCGAAGGCACGACCTGCTTTTACCACTACGAAAACGACGTGCTGAACGAAGCCAGGGAATTGTTCGAAAAAAACCAGCCCTTCGCACTTACGGGGCTTGGTTTTTATTACGACGAAAGCCTGATGGTGCGGAACACGCACCACAATCTTTTTTCCGGCAAGGAAAAAGTTTATGCCCGTTCCAAAAACCCAAAACAAAATTTACCGGCCTTCGTCATTGGCACCGGGCCGTCGCTTGATAAAAGCATGGACTTCTTGAGGGAGAACCAGGACAAAGCCATCCTTATTTCCAGCGGCACGGCGCTCCGGTCGCTACTGGTCAACGGCATCGTTCCCGATTTCCAGATAGAAACGGAAAACATTGATGTCTTGGTGACGGTTTCGGAAGTCGCGGCAAAATTCGACCTCAAGCCCATTACTCTGGTCGCCTCGACGACGGTGGACACCGAAATTCCGGAACTCTACAAGCGTGTCCTTTATTTCTTTCGCCAACCCCTGACGCCGAACCCGATCTTTTGCGACAACGACGACCGCTGCCTGATTGACGCCAACATCACGGTGATGAATGGCAGCGCTGCCTTCGCCATGGAGCTGGGGTTCGACAACATCTATTTCTTCGGCGCCGATTTGGGCGTCAAGGAAGGCGGGCTTCACCATTCCAAGGACAGCTACCATTACACCCCCGATCCCATCGTCAGCGTCGCGGATTTGACCTTTGAAATACCTATGCAAGGGAATTTCGGCGGCAAGGCCAAGACCTCGAACGGTTTTTTTATTGCTTTGAAGGCGCTGGAACGCGCCATCGAGAAATTTCCCGGGCAAAATTTCTACAACTGCTCCGACGGCTGCCGCATTGTCGGTGCGGCGCCCCTGGCCGCCGAAAACCTGGCCCTCGAGACTTTAAGCCAAGGCGCGAAGGCCGAGGCGATCGAGGTGATCGAGACCCTGTTCCCGGTTTATGGGCGCCAAGAATTCGACAAGCATTGGGACGATGCGAAAATTCGAGAGGACGTCAAAGGTTGGCTGGATGGGCTCGGCGCCATCCTCAAAAAATACCCCGATTTGAACAATCGGGATTATATGGGCGACCTGATGGCCTATTTGGGGGCGCCGGGCACGACACGCAATGGCCTTCCGGTGGCCAACCTGTTCCGGGGTACGTGTTACCAAATTTTGATCATCATCGAATACATGCGGCGGCTTGAAGACCCAAGCCTTGCGCCCCGGCTGCAAACCATCCTTCTGGAAGAATACGCCTACACCACCGGCTTGATGCTTGATGACGCGGTGATGGAATTGGGGCACCTGACGGCCGAGGAAAAAGGTGAAAGCCAAAAACAGTGGCGGGTCCACGAAACGCCGGAATTTTACGGCCCCGGAAACGCCGGCCCGGAAAATCCAAATGACTTGGCCCCCGGCGAAGAGGTCTTCGCCCCGGCCCTTATGGCTTACCAGCGCGAAACGAATTTGAAGGCAACGGAGCAGACCCAACCTGCCCGCCAGCCGCTGGCTTACGAGAAGGAACTGGAAGATAACGTGTCTCGGATCGCCGCCGGCGCCCTTGAGGCCGCATCAAGTGCCGGCGATTTATGCACGCTTATTGATTCGACGGCGATGTTCATGGCTCAAATGACGGCGGACTTGGCGGCACAACAACCGCCGCCTTACCCCATTGCGTGTCGAGCGGGCTGTGCTTTTTGCTGTGTTAGGGCCGAAGTCCACGTTGCGCCCCTGGAAGCGATCCGGATCGGTGCTTATGTTTCGGAAAATTTCGACGACGCGGCCATCGACGCCCTCACGGATAATTTAACCAAGGCCCAAGAACGAAAACAAGCGGATGAAGACAAGGGAAATCGCCACGCCGTTTATCCATGCCCGCTGCTCAAAGACCAGCGATGCGGTGTCTATCCGGTCCGGCCTTTTGTTTGTCATGGGTTTAATTCCTATGACGCCGGAACCTGCGAGCGAAAAATACTAGGCGGTGGCGAGGTCGACATCCGCGGCTACGCCCACCCGGTCTTGGTGGCGCAATCGGTGATCCGGGGTCTTGGCAGGGGTGCCTCGGAAAAAGGCCTGGAATCGGAAACGCTGGATTTAGGCCCGGCTTTGTTGAGGGTCTTGGCGGAACCCGATATCGCCACCACCTGGCTGGATGGCAAAAAGGTCTTCAAAGACGCCCACGCCTTGGAAGTTTAAGCAGTATCGGGGGTCACGTCCGGGTTGACCCAATGCAGCGTCGTCTGCTGTTGAACGGCCGCGAATCCGGCCTTCTTGTAAAGTGCGATAGAGGCCAGATTTTCGGTCTGGGTGCCGACCCGAACCCGTGAAGCGCGTCCGCGATAATGATTTAGCGCCCCCATCACCAGCCTTGTTCCGATATTCATCTTCTGAAAAGCCGGCGAAACGGCGATCAGGTCGATGACGGCGGTGTCGCCGTCGAACAGACACAGGTTGAATCCGGCGACGTCGCCGTCTCGGCGGATGACGAAGGACGCATCGGCCCGTCCGTTCATGTTGTTGCGGATCCAGGCCCGTCGCACGTTGTCGGCAACCGTGTCGGGAACCAGCGGATCGCGGTGCAGTCGATCGTGAGTAAAAGCGCCGTTCGAGATTTCGATACAGGCCGCAATATCATCGCCGGTGGCCAGTTCGACGTCGCTGACTGTTTCGTCGCCGTCGATCCGGCGCTCGAAAGTCACCAGATTTTCGATGGGACGGAAGCCGGCGTCGGTCAAACGCTCGATGGCGCCGACCCGGTCGTCCGATAGGCGACAGGAAACCAGCCAGATGCCTTTCTCTCGCCAGGCGGCGGTGAATTGGCGGAGCGTTTCCGTATCCGCGTCATCATCGGTCTCTGCAAGGCTCAGTTTACATACCGGCATGCCGACGATTTCCGTCTCGAACGGCTGGACGGGATACTGCAAAAGGCATTGATCGGAAACTGCCAAGATACGGGGCGTCCTTTTAAAGCCGCTGGATGGGAAATGGCATAACATGGGCGGCGGAAATTAACCATTCCCAAACATTTTTCTGCTCTTTTTAGGGCTATGCGTTGGTGCAAAAAATGCCTGGAACCGGACACCCGGCCGGACTGTCAGTTCGATGACGATGGCGTCTGCCTGCCGTGCCGGGTTTATGAAAATCTGGAGGAAATCGACTGGCCGGCCCGCCAGCGGGAACTCAAGGAAGTCGTAGACTGGGCCAAGTCCCGCAAGGAGCGCAGCCAATCGGGGTATGACGCCATCATTCCGGTCAGCGGCGGCAAGGACAGCACCCGCCAGGCCCTTTACGCCCGCGATGAATTGGGCTTGAAGCCTTTGTTGGTTTCCCTGTCTTATCCGCCCGAACAATTGACCGAACGCGGCGCCAACAACATGGCCAACCTGATCGAACTCGGGTTCGATACCTTCGTCATCCGCCCGTCGCCGGAAACCTGGCGGCGGTTGATGAAGATCGGTTTCACCAAATTCGGCAATTGGTGCAAATCGACGGAGATCGCGCTCTATGCCAGCGCCCCCAAGGTCGCCGTCCAATACAATATTCCGTTGCTGATTTATGGCGAAAACCCGGCCTTGCAGTGGGGCAGTTCGGGCGGGTCCTTGGATGGCGACGCCAACCGGCTGAAATACAGCAACACCATGGACGGGGGCGACCTGTCCGGGTTCTCGGAAGAAGGCTACCGCCCGAGCGATATGTATTGGCACCGCTATCCCACCGACGCCTTGATCGAAAGATCGGGTTTGAGGATGATTTATCTGGGCTACTACATCGACGATTTCAACGACGTGACCAACGGCAAAATCGCCATGGACAACGGCCTCGAACCGCGGACCGGCGAAGACGCCATCCTCGAAGACATCGGTCAGATAACCACGTATGACGCCCTGGACGACGATTTCGTTATCGTCAACCAGATGCTGAAATACATGAAGTACGGTTTCGGCAAGGCGTCGGAAACCCTAAGCGGCATGGTCCGCACCGGCGACATAACGCGCGAAGACGCCGTCAAGCTGGCCTACAAGCTCGACGGCAATTGCGCACCGCGTTACATCGAACGGTTTTGCAAGTATCTTGAAATCTCGGAAGACGAATTCTGGAAAGTCGCCGAATCTTTCCGCAGCCCCGATGTCTGGGAACAAAAAGACAATGCGTGGACCATGAAGGTTCCGCTGAAATAACGGTACTGACGGCGATGACGGAACAACCTGCTGAAAAAAACCAAGTTTCCAACATCTGTATCCTGAATTACGGGATGGGCAACCTCGCTTCGGTGCGCAATGCGCTCCGGTTTTTGAGCCGGGACGCGGCCATTATTTCGACGTCCGCGGAGATTGAGGCGGCCGATGCCTATATCCTGCCCGGCGTCGGCGCCTTCGGCGAGGCCATGCGTAACCTAAACGGCCTCGGCATTATCGAAACCCTGGAACTGGAAGTGCTGGAAAAAGGCAAACCCTTGCTTGGCATCTGTTTGGGGCTGCAACTGCTGGCCCACGATTCCCAGGAAAAGGGGTTCGAGAAGGGCTTGGGCTGGATCGACGGCCATGTCGTTCAAATCCCCGGTAGCGGCGAAACCCGCGTTCCCCATGTCGGCTGGAACGGCATCGACCACAATGACGACCCGTTGTTTTTTAATATCGAGCAACAGGGCAGTTTTTATTTCGACCATTCCTTTCATTTGGAATGCGACGCGAAACTGGTCACCGCGGTTTGCGAACACGGGCGGCCCCTGATCGCCGCCTTTCGCAAGCGCAACATCATGGCGACCCAATTCCATCCCGAAAAAAGCCAGCGCAACGGGCTTTTGATGCTGCGCAATTTCGTTCAGTACTGCGACGGGAGCCTTTAGGCCATGTCGATCAAAAGGATCATCGGGTGCTTGCTGGTGCGCCGGGGCATCGTCGTCCAGAGCCTCGGCTTCGAGCGCTACCTGCCGGTCGGGCGCCCGGAAATATCGGCGCGATTTTTCGACGAATGGGGCGTCGATGAAACGATGCTGCTCGATATCGAAGCGTCCCGCCAAGGCCGCTTGATCGACCTCGGCCTCGTCGGCCGGGTGTCCAACGCCAGCTTCGCGCCCGTTGCCGTCGGCGGCGGCATACGGGGTACCGACGACATCCGGGCGGTCCTGGAAGCCGGCGCTGACAAAATCTGCGTCAACCGCCTGGCCGCCGATGATCTGGACATGATTTCCGAGGCGTCCCGTCTGTTCGGGGCGCAATGCATTATTGCCTCGGTCGATGTGCGCAAGACCGACGGCGGCGACTATAAGGTCTTTACCGACGGCGGCGGCAACGATTTGGACGTTCATCCCGCCCAATACGCCAAGCGCCTGGCCGATGCCGGGGCCGGTGAAATTCTGCTGACCTCCATCGACCGCGACGGCACCCGCCAGGGCTATGATTTGGACTTGATCGAACAGGTCGCGCCCGAAGTCGAAATTCCGGTCATCGTCTGTGGCGGCGCCGGTCATCCGGATCATATGAAGGCGGCGCTGGCGTTGGAAAGCGTGTCGGCGGTGGCGGCGGCGAACTTCCTGCATCACAGCGAACACAGCATTTCGGTGCTGAAATCGTGGCTCAGGAACGAAGACGCCAATGTCCGCGGCGAACACCACGCGCTTTACCGGAACTTCACCTTCTCAGACGACGCCAGGGTCTTGAAGCTTAGCGACGCGGACCTGTCCGAACAGGTCTTTGAATTTGTCGAGGACGATTTGGCATGAAGTATTGCAAGCGCTGTGGGTATCCGGAAAACCACCCCCTTCACCTGACCTTCGACGATGAAGGCGTGTGCAGCGGGTGCCGCGTGCACGAAGAAAAGGACGAATTGGATTGGCACGACAGAGGCGAAAAGCTTGGGCGGATATTGAACGCCTTTCGTTCGGATACGGGCGACAATTACGATTGCGTGGTGCCGGTGTCAGGCGCGCGGGATTCGTATTTCATCGTCGACACGATCAAACGGGTTTACGGCATGAACCCGCTGCTCGTCACCTACAACCGGCATTTCAATACCGAGCGCGGCATCCGCAACCTCGCCTATCTGTGCACGCTTACCGATTGCGACCACATGCAGATGGTGATCAGCCCGGCGACGGTGAAAAAAATCACGCGCGAGACCTTGCACCGCATGGGCTCTATGTACTGGCACGTCTTGGCCGGGCAGACGGTTTACCCGGTGCAGACGGCGGTGCGTTTCAAAATCCCACTGATTGTTTGGGGCGCCCACCAGGGCACCGACCAAGTCGGCATGTTCTCGCACACCGACGAGGTCGAAATGACCCGCAAATACCGCCTCGAACACGACCTGATGGGTTTCGAGGCCGAGGACTTGGTCGGCGGCGTCGAGGGCTTAAGCGAAGACGACCTTCGGCCATTTTTCTATCCATTGACCCAGGAAATCGCCAAAACCGGGGTCCGCGGGATTTATCTGAACAACTATATCCGCTGGGACTCGAAGGCCCAGCACGAGAAGATGCTGGACCGTTACGGCTATGAGACGGCCGCCCAGAGCCGCACGTTCGATACTTATAACGACGTCGACTGCCAGCATTATTCGGGCCTGCACGACCGGGTGAAATTCCTGAAATGGGGTTTCGGCAAGGCGCTCGACCACGGGGTGCGCGAAATCAGGCTCAAACGCATGACCCGGCTCGAGGCCATCGACCATGTCGCCACCTACCAAGACGTCGCGCCCGCCGACAAGGAAAAGTTCCTGAAATGGATGGACATGACCGAAAACGATTTCGACCGGTGCATCGACAAATTCCGCGACCCGGCGATCTGGGAAAGGGACGCCAAGGGAAAGGGTGATTGGTCGTTAAAAGATTCCCTCATCAACCACCGCGACGATGATGGGGTCAAAGAGGCGGCCTTGGATAAAATAGAGGACTGCCAATTCCAAATCACGCCCAGCAAAAACCCCGACGCCAACGAAGACGAATACAAAATCCTGCAACGCGGCTTCGTCGACGGCCATGCGCAAAAAGGCCTGCGCGACGGGCCGGAAGGTAAAAAGTAAAAACAAGAAGGTGGTTGCGGGCAAAGGGTATTGAGGTGATCCCGAGAAATCGGACAGGCGGAAAACCAGCGTTGCCTCGAATAGGGCTTGCATCGTCAGCACGCTTTTGATAACTTGTTAACATATTAAAAAGTTAGTTTTCCGGCGTGCTAATAAACCAAGGAATTGGAAGAGTTATGGGCGATCCAGTGCTTCTCGCCGTAAGAGTTCCCGAAGAGACAAAACGTCTCGTTAAGGAGATCGCCGCGAGAAAAGGGACAACCGTTCAAAAACTGGTTGGTGAGTTGGTCGATGAGCTAATCGAGCAGGAAGCGCGCGCGCGACCCTCTCTCGCAAAAATCATCAACAAGCTACGAGACAAGAAGGGGAATTTAGAAAAACTTGGGGTCGCTCATATCGATCTTTTTGGGTCCGTTGTTCGCAACGAAGCGGGCAAAGACAGCGATATTGACGTTGCGATTGAGTTCAAACAAAGGAAAGGCATGTCACTCTCTCGGTTTGCTTCTCTGCAAAAGGAATTTGAGAGCATTCTCAAGGCTAAGGTTGATCTTTCCGAGCGCCAAAGGCTGAAACAAAACGTTCAACGCGCGCTCAAACGTGATGCCATAAGGGTGTTCTAAGAAATGCGGGATGACAAGGAACGCCTTCGCGACATATTTCAGTCGATTGAAGATATCCAAACATTCATTTCCGGAATATCGAAAGCGCAGTTCTTGAAGATAGAAAAGACCGATCGAAAAACATTCAGAGCGGTATGCGATTGCATCTCGACTTTGGGCGAAGCGGTGAAAAAACTATCGCCGGAGATAACAGAGAAAAACGACAGCATCGACTGGACCGGTCTTGCCGGAATGAAGGATATCGTCACCCATCAATATTTTCGAGTTCATCTCGATCTGGTCTGGAACACCATTACCCAGGAACTATCCGACTTGAAAGAATTTGTAGAAGCGGAACTGTCTGCAAAGTAGTTTTGCCCGAATAGAATTTCAATGGCATCGTTTTTCTAAAGAGGCTTTGTCTGCATGGTGTCTGGGGGATGGGAGTGACCTAAGGGGAGGACAAGCGCCCCGCGCTTTCGTGGACGGAATAAAACCCCTTGGGTTCCCAAGGGGTTTTAATGGTGGAGCCAGACGGAATCGAACCGACGACCTCTACAATTCCATTGTAGCGCTCTCCCAACTGAGCTATGGCCCCATATTTTAATG
>JABMOY010000063.1 GCA_013203955.1 Rhodospirillales bacterium
CGCTGCGGCTGGTTCGATGCGGTTCTCGTGCGCCAAGCGGTCAAGGTCAACGGCATCAACGGCATTGCCCTGACCAAACTGGACATTCTCGACGGCATGGATGAGCTCAAGGTCTGCACCGGATACAAGATCGACGGGGAAACCTTCGACCACCTGCCGGCGTCGTCTGTCCGCCAAGCCAACATCGAGCCGATCTATGAAGCCATGGAAGGATGGTCGGAAAGCACCCAAGGCGCCCGTTCCTGGGCCGATTTACCGGCGACAACGATAAAATATATCCGCCGCATTGAAGAGCTTATAGAAGCCCCGGTGGCGCTTCTATCCACCAGTCCGGAACGCGAGGACGTGATCCTGGTGCAGGATCCTTTTGCCGATTAGGGGCCTAAGCCTTTGAAAAACCAGCAGTCCAACCTAGGGCTGAAAAACTATTGTTGTTTTTCAAAAGCTTGGCGTCTAGAATCCGGCCTGTGACCGGCTAAAGTCCGGATGGGAACCGAAGCTATGGCAGAATCGCCTATTGAAGCGGAGGTTGGGGAGGCCATGCCGCCCCCCAATCCATTACCCGCACCAGAAATGGAACCGCCGAGCGAAGCGGAACCTGCTGTGCCTCTTCCGCAGCCGGCGGGCAGCGGTGTTTTAGTAAACGACCGCTTTTTCGTCGACATCTCGAAACCTATTCCCGAATTGGATACCCCATCGGCAAAGGCCTTCACGGTAGAAGACCGCCGTGAAATAGGGCGCCCTTTGTACGCGCTGGTCTGCACACCTGGCTTGCCGACGCGCATCGACGCCATGATCGAGCTCAAGGGATTTGCCCTCGACGGGTTATTGACACTTGTTGAATGGGAAGTGGTCGATTGGCCCCTTTTAGACCAGCGTTCAATGGTCGTCATCTACGACCGGCCCCTGGGCGGTCGGGTTCTAGAAACCATGGAAGCCGGCACCTACAAAGTGACCGAATATGATTTTCCCCGACGCATCATGGAACCCCTGGTTGAGGGCTTGAAGAACATTGCGGCCCTTAATATCCCGCACCGGGAAATCCGGCCCGGTAACGTTTTTTTCAAAGATAAAGACTTGCAGTTAGCGGTTTTGGGCGATTGCGTAACGGTTCCGCCCGGGTTTGACCAACCGTCGCTGTTTGAGCCCATTGACCGGGGCATGGCGCCCCCGAGCGGACGTGGCTTGGGCGGCTTGCCCGAGGATGTCTACTCCTTGGGTGCGACCCTTGTGGTGCTCATGCTGGGCTACAACCCGGTCGGCCGGATCAGCGAGGAAGAAATGCTGGCGGCTAAGATGGAACAAGGAAGTTACGCCGCCATTTGCAGCAGCGCTCGTCTTCCCATCGCGCTTTTGGAACCGCTTCGCGGCATGCTGAACGATACCCTTGAAGAACGCTGGGGGCTTGAAGAACTGGAAGGTTGGCTGAGCGGCAAAAAGCAGGCGTCCATCAAGCAGATTCCGATCGTTAAATCTGAATTTTCCTACGCCTTTGAAGGATACAATCACGTAACGCCGCGCACGCTAGCCCGTTACCTGTCCCGCCACCGAGACAAGGCCATGCAAGTCATCAATGACGAGGCGCTTATGGGCTGGCTCCGCCGCGGCCTCGACGACCCCGGCCGCGCCGATGGCGTCAAGGCCGCGGTTGATACGGCCAGGCTTCATAAAGACGAGCCGGAAGGCAGCGATGATTTCGTAATCGCCAAGGTCTGCATGGTCTTGGATCCGAAAGCCCCCATTCGATACAAGGGCTTGTCGTTCATGCCGGATGGCTTCGGTACGGCAATGGCCGTTGAACTTTTAAGAAAGGGCGACGTAACGTTACCAATGGAAGTTTTGGCCCAGGATATTCCCAACCTGTGGTATGGGCTTCAAAAATCTGTTTTCCCCGGCGCCTCGACCCAACAAATTGAATTCGCTAAACTCAAGGGATACTTCAATATCAAGCAAATGGGATACGGCTTTGAGAGGTGCTTATATGAGACGAATCCCTCGTTGCCCTGCCAAAGCAACATTCTCATCAAGGATTATGTTTACGACATCGAAGACCTTTTACCGGCCCTTGATGCGGCTTCCAAACGGGTTGACGCGAACACCAAACCCATAGACGGGCACATTGCCGCCTTCTTAGCCGCGCATTTCGAAGAAGACCTGCTTCCTCATTTAAGGGCGCTTGCCGCGCCCAATGAAGAAACCGCAACCATTGGGATGTTGAGCCTGCTTGCCTTTCTGCAATGGAAACTCCGAATAAAGTCGTTGTTGGGACTTTCAAGCTGGGTGGGGGGGCTCTTGGGGCCTGCCATCAACACCTATCACAGCCGAACGACGCGCCGGGAAATCGAAAAGGAAATTCCAGGCCTCGTCCGCAAAGGCAGCCTGCCCGAACTTTTTGACCTGATCGACAATGCCGTAAACCGCCAAACCGATTCCGACGGTTATATCGAAGCCTGCCGGGAATACGCCGACGCGGAAATGGAAATTCGCGACATCCAAGGTTCAGGCACTGAGTTGTTGACCAAAGCCGAGCGCATGGGCAAGCAGACGGCGGCGGTTATTTCAATCATCCTGTCGATGATCGTCTCATCCGTCCTGTTTATCTCGGAAATTTTTTAAGAATCTTGAGCAAGGTGTAACCATGGCAACGTCCCCTCTTCCCCACCCGAATAAAGGGGCCCCCCACGTTCCGGCGGCGGTTGGGCAGCCGATGTCTGCTCAAATGTTGCAACGCCTGATCTGGGTCGGCCTGGTATTGGTGGTCATGCTCATAATTTCCCTGGCCACGGTTTTTATGGTGTTCTTAGGGCTCCTGCCGACGTTCGTCGCCGCCGTCGTAGACCGCGCCGAAGGGAAGTATGCGACTTTTTGTGTCCTCGGGTTGAATTTTTCAGGGCTCTTCCCGTTTCTCATGGAAATTTGGTTCAAAGACCACAGCTTCGACGCCGCCGTCACCATCATGGCGGATCCCTTTAATCTTATCATTATTTATGGAGCCGCGGCCTTTGGCTGGATGCTTTTCATAGCCCTGCCCCCGGTCGTGACCACCTTTCTTTCGGTGATGTCGCAACACCGGATGACCATCCTCCAGGAAAATCAACGCAATATTATCGAGGAGTGGGGAGAGGGGATCACCACCGCAATCGAATTAGCCGAATCCGGAGAAAGCTTTGAAGAAGGAATCGCTCCTCCCGCCTAAGCCTCGAGGGCTAGAAATTTATGTGGTTCTCGATAACGGCGTTCTTGACGGATTTTTGAATTTTCTCAAAAGCCCGGACCTCAATCTGGCGAACACGTTCTCGGGAAATCCCGTATTGTTCGCTTAGGTCCTGCAAGGTCGCAGGCGCTTCCCGTAGGCGGCGTTCGGATATGATATGGCGTTCCCGTTCGGACAGATTGTCCATAGCCGACGCCAGTAATTTCCGCCGCCCACCCATTTCCTGGTTTTCGGCAAGGGTGTGTTCCTGGTTTTGGCGGCTTTCGACCAGCCAATCCTGCCATTCCCCCTCGCCCTCTTGGCGAAGCGGCGCGTTCAGAGATTGATCCGGCCCGGTCAGGCGGCGGTTCATGTTAATGACCTCGCCTTCGGGCACCTTGAGACGTTGGGCGATTTTAGAAACGCTTTCCGGGGTAAGATCCCCCTCTTCGAAGGCCTTGATCTGAACCTTCAGTTTGCGAAGGTTGAAAAACAATTTTTTCTGCGCCGCCGTCGTGCCCATTTTGACCAACGACCAGGAATGTAGGATGTATTCCTGAATGGCCGCCCTAATCCACCACATGGCATATGTGGACAAGCGGAAGCCGCGGTCCGGGTCAAACCGGCCGATGGCCTGCATCATGCCGACATTGCCCTGGCTGATCAGTTCGGAAATCGGCAGTCCGTAACCGCGGAACCCCATGGCGATTTTAGCGACAAGGCGAAGATGGCTTGTAACGAGGCGGTGAGCCGCTTCGGGGTCTTCGCTATCGCGCCAGCGTTCGGCCAGTTCGACTTCTTCATTATGCTCAAGCATGGGGTATTCGCGAATGCGCTGAAGATACCGGGACAGATTCTGCTCCGGCGAGAATTCCATATTTCCATTGTAATTGGCCGAACCCATGTCCCTCGTACTCCCGTAAACATCGAAAAAACTTCACTTTTCAGGGGTTTTCGTGCCCATCAGGCATCGAAACAGGCACGTCCCCATTGCCGGAAGCGTACAATACCTTATTGAAAAACTCAAGTATTAGAAAATAACTAATTTTTTTCTAATACTTTCAGTAAATCATTGAAATATTTTGGTAATTTTGACTCTAGGGAGATTTTCTTACCACCGGTTGGGTGAAAAAAACCGATGGAAAACGCGTGAAGCGCTTGGTGATCCAATTCCTTCAGGGTTTGGCGAAATTCATCGGATACTCCCTTCAATCGGCGCCCGGCGCCACCGCCGTAAAGGGGATCGCCGAGGACGGGATAGCCAAGGTCTGCCAGATGAACGCGAATCTGGTGGGTCCGCCCTGTCGCCAAGCGGCATTCCACCAAGGACGCCAACGTCCCGAAGGCCTTGTGCACCCTATAGCGCGTCAACGCCGCCTTGCCGCCTCTCTTGACCACCGCCATCTTCTTGCGGTTGGCCGGGTTGCGGCCGATAGCGCCTTCGATTTCGCCTTTCGCCGGGTTCGGGACACCCCACACCAGGGCCTGGTAGCGGCGTTCCAGTTTGCGCGTCTCAAGCTGCTTAGCCAGATGCCGGTGGGCGATGTCGTTCTTGGCGGCAACCATCAAGCCGCTGGTGCCCTTGTCCAGCCGATGCACGATACCGGGCCGGGTGACCCCGCCGATGCCCGACAGACTGCCGGCGCAATGCGCCAGTAGCGCGTTGACCAAGGTGCCGTCCGCGTGGCCGGGGGCCGGGTGTACGACCAGGTCAGGGGGCTTGTCGATGACGATCAGGTCGCTGTCCTCAAACGCCACATTAAGGGGGATCGCCTGCGCCTGAGGCTCGGCCGGTATAGCCGCCGGAACATTGACGTCATAAACCTCGCCGGCCTTAACTTTCGCCGCCGGCCCGGTCACGGGGGTGCCGCCGTCCCGCATTACCTGACCGCTTTCGATTAGGCTTTTAAGGCGGCTCCTGGACAGGTCCGGCAAAGCCTCGGCGAGAAACCGGTCAAGACGCATCCGGGCCTTGTCTTGAGGCACGGTCAGGGTATATGTGGTCTGGTTGCTCATGGGTGGCTTAAGAATAACATGCAATTCGGAAATTAAACGTGATCACCATTCCCGCCCCTCTTTTAATGTCGATTACCGAGGCCGCAGAAGCCGCATTCCCGATGGAGTGCTGCGGACTTTTGGTCGGTAACGAGGAAAGCCCCATGGATTTTGAGATTACCAGGGTCGAACACAGCGCAAATTACTCAGAAGGGGACCAACGGCGTTCCTTCCTTGTCGATCCGAAGGTTCAATTCGACCTGATGCGGGATCTGGGCGACGGCCCGGAAAAAATCGTCGGCAACTTTCATTCCCACCCGGGCGGAAGGCCTGAGCCTTCTGAGCACGACCGCCAATCGGTTTATTACCCGGACCATGTGTGGGTCATCGTCGGCGTCAAGGACGGCTCGGCCTCAGGGGTTGCGGCATTCGTCTTCGACCGGGATGATGAAGACTTCCGCGAAATCGGCCTCAACGATCAACCCTATAATCTGGAGAACCGCTCTTGAATTTCGCCTCCGACAATGTCACCGGCGCGGCGCCGGAAATTCTCGCCGCCATCGAAGCCGGCAACGGCGGCGACCTAATGCCTTACGGCAACGACGACGTGACAAAGGCCGCCGAGGCCAAGGTCGCCAAGTTGTTTGAAACAGACGCCGATGTCTTTTTTCTGGCCACCGGCACGGCGTCGAATGCGCTGGCACTATCGGCGGGGACGCCGCCGGGTGGGGTGATTTTCTGCCACACGGGCGCACACATTTTCGACACCGAGGGCGGCGCGCCGGAATTTTTTTCAGGCGCCGCCAAATTGCTGACCATCGCCGGCGATGACGGAAAATTCACCGCCGAGGATTTGCAAGCCGCCATTGCCGCCGCCCAGCCCGGCAACGTCCACCACGCGCAACCGGCGACCGTTTCCATTTCCCAAGCGACGGAGGCCGGCACCCTTTACGGCCTCGACGAGATCAAGGCGATCTCCAAGGTCTGCCGGACCAACAATCTTAAACTTCATATGGACGGCGCCCGGTTTTCAAACGCGGTGGCGACGATGGGCTGCTCGGCGGCCGACATGACCTGGAAAGTAGGCGTCGACGTGCTGTCGTTCGGGGCGACCAAGAACGGGGCGCTGACGGCGGAGGCCGTCGTCCTGTTTGATGCGGACATGGCCAAGGATTTCGGCTATCGGCGCAAGCGGGGCGGGCATTTGTTCTCGAAAATGCGGTTTTTATCGGTGCAGTGGGATGCCTACGTGACCGGCGACTTGTGGCTGAAGAACGCCGCTCACGCCAACGCCATGGCCAAACGCATGGCCAAGGGGTTGGAGAGCGTGCCGGGCGCCGACATCACCCAGCCGGCGGAAGCCAACATCGTTTTTCCCAAGCTGCCGGCCAAGGTTATCGCCGGGCTTAAAGCCGACGGTTTTCTGTTCTATGAGCGCGGCGGCGAGCACGTCATCCGGCTGGTGACATCCTTCGCCACCACGGAAATTGACGTCGATGGCTTCATTGAGGCGGCGAAAAAACACGCCGCCCCTTGAGGCTTTGCCGCTGAGCCAGCTTAAGGGTAAGATTGCTTGTGTAAGGCCCCTTCGACGTCCCCTTCGTCTAGCGGTTAGGACATCGCCCTCTCAAGGCGAAAACACGGGTTCAATTCCCGTAGGGGACGCCAATTATTTCAATTAGTTAGCTGCCTCACATGATGGCGTTAATCAATTATACGGCAAAGTATACGGCAAATACGCCTGGAAACATCCCCGTATAACTACGGACACCTTAAGTGCAGTTAAGGCCAGTCGTGCCCTCTCGTTACGGTGCAATGAACGAGGTGTGTCACTTCCATCCCGAGCCTTGAGGCATGGCAACCACTGGGGGGTCAAGCGCTCATGTGATGTAACGTTGCATTTAAACTGCCGCGATCGTTACGCTCAGGATATGCCTTTACGATCGGCCGACTTCGGGGGGTGGGGGCGGGCGTCGGCATTTGCCCCCTGCTGGATGATCGCAAATAAAATTCCGACATTTTCCTTAATTCTAAAAATAAATTTAAAGACAAATTCGAACTTTTCGAGGCTGCTCAGGTCAAGCCCGGCAGTGCGTGGGTGCGCCGGCAGCCTTGTCGTATTAGTCTCTAGCCATGCATCTAACCGCCATTCTCGCCATTTTCCTCGTCGCTGCGACGACAGGCCCCGTCCTCGCCGACATTGCCGGCACGGCCTCGGTCATCGACGGAGACACCATCGAGATACACGGCCAGCGGATACGGCTGCACGGCATCGACGCTCCGGAAGCCCGGCAGACGTGCATTGTTGGTAGCGAGGCCTGGCGGTGTGGGCAGCAAGCGACCTTCGCCCTAGCTGATATGATCGGACAATCACCTGTGAGGTGTAAGGAGCGCGACGTGGACCGATACGGACGAATCATCGCGACATGCTACGTCCGGGGGGATGATATTGAGGCATGGATGGTTGCAAGCGGCTGGGCGCTCGCGTACCGCCGATATTCGCTCGACTACGTTGCCCAGGAACAAGCTGCCCAGGCTGCCCGTGTTGGCGTCTGGCGCGGGGAATTCGTACCGCCTTGGGAGTGGCGGCGCGGGGAGCGCTTGCAGGCAGCCACAGCCCCCAACAGCGCCGACGGTTGCGCCATCAAGGGCAATATTTCATCGTCGGGCGAGCAAATCTATCACATTCCCGGTGGGCAGTATTATGACCGCACCAAGATCAGCCCTCAGAAGGGCGAACGCTGGTTCTGTACCGAAGCCGAGGCTATCGCGTCGGGCTGGCGGAAGGCTAGGCGGTGACAAGCAAAATTGATGTGTACCGCAGCGCCAAGCTGTTGATAGACTAGAACGGCTATGGAAGCTAATCGGCGGGGAAATGTTAGCCCCCTCGCAAGCCTCTTTCATGGGTCGCGCCTGATCTGATGCCTTCCACGGTTCCCCGTTCTGGTGACGGAAAATAAGTTCGTCGCCTTTCTTTCC
>JABMOY010000064.1 GCA_013203955.1 Rhodospirillales bacterium
CCGTCACCACCTCGCCGGTCGCGGCCTTGACCAACGGCGGCCCACCCAGAAAGATCGTGCCTTGGCCCTTAACGATAATGCTTTCGTCGGACATCGCCGGCACGTACGCGCCGCCCGCCGTACACGAGCCCATCACCACCGAGACCTGGGGGATGCCGGCGCTCGACATCCGGGCCTGGTTATAAAATATCCGCCCGAAGTGCTCGCGGTCGGGAAAAACCTCGTCCTGGGCGGGTAGAAACGCACCGCCTGAATCAACCAGATAAATGCATGGCAGGTTATTTTCCTGGGCGATTTCCTGAGCCCGCAGGTGTTTCTTGACGGTGATCGGATAATAGGTACCGCCCTTGACCGTAGCGTCGTTGGCCAAAATCACCGTTTCGGTGCCGCTGATGCGGCCCAGTCCGGTGATGATACCGCCCGCCGGGACGTGGTCTTTGTAAAGCTCATGCCCCGCCAGCGCCGAAAATTCCATGAACGGCGTGTCCGGATCGATCAGCTTTGCAATGCGTTCCCGGGGCAACAATTTGCCTCTGTTGAGGTGCTTTTGGCGGGCGATTTCGCCGCCGCCTTCCTCGATCTTGCTCAGGACTTCGCGCAACCCGTCCACGGCTTCCAGCATAACGGCACGGTTGGCGGCAAACGTCGCGGCTTCTTTATCGACGATGGATTTGAGCGCACTCATGGCTTATGCCCTACCCTTCTTTCTTTTTTTCTTGCTTATCTTTTTTGGGGGGCCGTTGGCCGATGGGGGCCTCGGCTTCCATCCAGGCGCCGAAACCGCCTTCGATATGACAGACCGGCTCCAGCCCCATGTCCTGCACCGCCTTGGTCGCCAGCGCCGAACGCCAGCCCGACCGGCAATAAAAAACGAAGGTTTTGCCCGACGCGAAGGTGTCCTTGTGATAGGGGCTTTCCGGATCGACCCAAAATTCCAACATGCCGCGCGGCGCATGAAACGCGCCCGGCACCATGCCGTCGTGGTCCAGTTCGCGAACGTCGCGGATATCGACGAAGACATGATCCTCGTCGCCATCACTGTGAAGCTTGACCGCTTCCTCCATGGTCAGGGTCTTGATTTCGCTATTGGCCTCGTCGACCATTTGTTTGACTGATTTTTTAAGCGCCATTTTTTACCATCCTCCTGATTTAAGCCAACGCCGGATCATCCATAACCGGTCGGCGCCCCAAAACGGTTCGCCATCAATGATGACGAAGGGCGAGCCGAAGACTCCGGCGGCCAGCGCGTCGGCGGTTTCCTGTTTTAGTCGTTCCTTGATCGCCGGGTCCTGAACGGCGGCGAGCAGCGCGTCTCGGTCGATGCCCAAGGGTTCGGCAATATCGGCGATGGTCTCGGGCGCTGTGATGTCGCGGCCTTCGCCGAAATAGGCGTGGTAGGCCGCAAGGGCCAGTTTCTTGGCCAAGGCCGGATCGTCACCATCAATCCAATAAAACGCCCGGGCCGCAGCAAGTGTGGTGATAGGGAACGGATCGGGCATGGTCCAGGCAACGTCCATGTACTTGGCCAGGCGTTCCCAGTCGTGTTTGCAGTAATCCCCTTTGATGGGTTGCTCGGCCAGCGGCCGGTTGCCGGTTTCCTTCATGGCAGCGCCTAGCATGATCGGCTTCCAGACGACGGTGCGGTCGAAATCGGCGACCGTCTGATCGATCTTCTGGGCGGCGAAATAGCCGTAGGGCGACGATAGGTCGAAATAGAAAGTTACCGGATCGCTCATACTATATTTTCTCCCTACAACGCCGCCCTACCAGGGCAACGTTTTGCCTTCGTATGTAAAAAACCCGCCATTGTCGGCGTCCGTCAATTTAGCCAACACGGCGCGCAGACCGGTGACGCTGTCGGGGATATCGACGGCGGCCTTGGGGCCGCCCATGTCCGTTTTAGCCCAACCGGGATGCAGCATCACCACCTTGATCCCCTGGCCTCCGAGATCGATGGACAGGCTTTTGAAAATTGCATTCACCGCCGCTTTGGACGAACGATAGATGTATTTGCCGCCGGCCACGTTACTTTCGATGCTGGCCAGGATCGACGACAGGACGGCGATGGTTTTATGTTCGCTGGCTGCGACTTTACCGGCGAAAGCCGCCGTTACCGCCATAGGTGACAGCACGTTGGTGTGAAGAACCTTCTCCCAAGCGGCGTAATCGATATTGTCCAGGCCTTCTTCGCGCGGGCCGTAGATACCGGCGTTGTTGATCAAGACATCAATGGCCCCGTCGTCCAGGTTATCGGCCAATTTTTTGGCGGCGGCGGTATCGTCGACATCCAGGGTTTCGATAATCACATCGCCCTCAACGGCTTTCAAATCATTGGCCTTACCCGGATCGCGGCAGGTGGCGATAACGCGCCAACCATCGGCGGCGTATTGGCGGGCGAATTCGAGCCCTAAGCCCCGGTTGGCCCCGGTGATGAAAACTGTCGGCATGTCGGTTCCTTAGGTCAATCTTTCGACGGCCATCGCCGTCGCTTCGCCGCCACCGATGCATAACGTGGCGACGCCTTTTTTAAGGTTATATTTTTCCAGCGCCGCCAGCAGCGTCACGATGATCCTGGCGCCCGACGCACCGACCGGGTGGCCCAACGCACAAGCGCCGCCATGGACATTGACCTTGTCCGCCGGCACGTCCAAATCACGCATTGCCGCCATGGTGACGACGGCGAAGGCTTCGTTGATTTCAAAAAGGTCCACGTCGTCCTTGCTCCATCCGGTTTTCTCGAACAGGCTTTCGACGGCGCCGACGGGGGCGGTGGTGAACCATTTCGGTTCACGGGCGTGGGTGGCGTGGCCGTGGATGACAGCCAAGGGTGTAAGGGCTCGTTTTTCGGCTTCCGACATGCGCATCAGAACCAGGGCGGCGGCGCCGTCGGAAATGGAACTCGAATTGGCGGCCGTCACCGTGCCATCGGCGGCGAAGGCAGGTTTGAGCGCGCGGATTTTCTCGATATTGGCTTTCAGCGGCTGTTCGTCCCGCTCGACGACGGTGTCGCCCTTGCGGCCCTTGATGGTGACGGGCTCGACCTCGGCCTTGAAGCTGCCGTCTTCGATGGCTTTCTTGGCGCGGGCAAGAGATTCAATCGCAAAATCATCCTGGGCGTCGCGGGTGAATTGGTATTTTGTCGCCGTGTCTTCGGCATAACACCCCATCAGCTTGCCCTTGTCATAGGCGTCTTCGAGGCCGTCCAGGAACATATGATCGGAAACCTCCCCATGCCCCATGCGGTAGCCCTGGCGCGCCTTGGTCAGCAGATAAGGCGCGTTGGACATGCTTTCCATGCCGCCGGCGACCATCACCGAGCCGGACCCGGCCAATATGCCGTCGTGGGCCAGCATCGCCGCTTTCATGCCGGAGCCGCACATTTTGTTGATCGTCGTGCAGCCGACGTTGTCGGGAATACCGGCGCCCCGAGAAGCCTGACGGGCCGGGGCCTGCCCCTGACCGGCGGGCAGGACGACGCCCATATAGACCTCGTCGGTGTCGGCGGGATCGACCCTTGCGCGGACAAGCGCCGCATTAATGGCGACGGCGCCCAGGTCCGGCGCGGTGGCGTCCTTTAAATCGCCCTGGAAGCCGCCCATGGGTGTTCGGGCGGCGCCGACGATGACGATGGGGTCCCCTTGGGGTATTGAGTCAGTCACTTTTCCGTCTCCTCATAAGGCGTGCCGTCGGCGTGGGTGAAAGTCGGTTTGCCGTTCACATGGCGGAAAAGCAGATCAAGCCCCGGATAGTCCGCCCCGTCGTCGGGGTTGCGGCTGCCGACTTCCAGGTAGGTGGCATCCTTGTCGGTGCGGTTAATCAGGTGATGGCCGTCGGTAATACCAGCCGGAAACCCCGCCGTCATGCCGGGACCCAAAATTTGTTCGCCGCCATCGGTAATCAACACCAGCTCCCCTTCGGCGACCATGACGAATTCGTCTTCATGGCTGTGCCAATGGCGCTGCGCCGACATGACGCCAGGAGGCAACCGGGTCAGGTTGACGCCGAATTGCGTCAACCCCAGGGCATCGCCGAGGTAGCGCCTTTCCCGCTGGCTGACGTTTTCGGCGAACGCCTCAGGGTAATTGGTACCGACCTTCGTCTCGACCGATTTCGGGTCGAGGGCGGGAAGTTTTAATTTTTTGTCGTCCGTCATGTCCCCTACCCCGTTTCCTCGAACAATTCGCGACCGATCAGCCAGCGGCGGATTTCCGACGTACCGGCGCCGATTTCGTAAAGTTTGGCGTCGCGCCATAGCCTGCCGGTCGGGGATTCGTTCATATAACCCATGCCGCCTAAACATTGTATGGCTTCCGACGCCATCCAGGTGGCTTTTTCGGCGGCGAACAGGATGGCCCCGGCGGCGTCCTTGCGCGCCGGGCGGCCATTGTCGCAGGCCTTGGCGACGGCATACACATAAGCCTTGGCGGCGTTCATTGTCGTGTACATATCGGCCAATTTGCCCTGCATAAGCTGGAACGTGCCGATCGCCTCGCCGAATTGCTTGCGATCGTGAACATAGGGCAACACCACATCCATGCAGGCCTGCATGATGCCCAAAGGCCCGGCGGCGAGGACGGCGCGCTCATAATCGAGGCCGCTCATCAGGATTTTGACGCCGCTGCCTTCCCCGCCGAGCACGTTTTCCGCCGGCACCTCGCAATCTTCGAAAACGAGTTCGCAAGTGTTCGACCCCCGCATGCCGAGCTTGTCCAGCTTCTGCGCCGTCGAGAACCCTTTGAGCCCCTTCTCGACGATGAAGGCAGTAATGCCCTTGGGCCCGGCTTTGGCGTCGGTCTTGCCATAGACGATCAGGGTGTCGGCGTCGGGGCCGTTGGTGATCCACATTTTCGTGCCATTTAGGGTGTAACGGTCGCCCTTTTTGTCGGCGCGGAGCTTCATGCCGACAACGTCGGAGCCGGCGCCGGGTTCGCTCATCGCCAACGCGCCGACGTGATCGCCGGAAATAAGCTTCGGCAGGTAGCGCTGCTTCTGGTCATCGCTGCCGTTGAGTTGCAGTTGATTGACGGCGAGGTTCGAATGCGCGCCGTAGCTCAACCCCACCGAGGCCGAGGCGCGGCTGATTTCTTCCATCGCCACCACGTGTTCCGTATAACCCATGCCGGCGCCGCCGTAGGCTTCGTCCGCGGTGACGCCCAAAACCCCCAAATCTCCCATCTTTTTCCAAAGGTCGGCGGGGAATTCGTTGTTTTCATCAATTTCAGCGGCGAAAGGCGCTATTTCATCGGACGCGAAATTACGCACGGAATCCCTGAGCAGATCAGCCGTCTCGCCGAGGTCGAAATCAAGGGTCGGGGTGTCGTTGGGGATCATTTGAGCCTCTTAAAATTAGGCTAGAAATATACTTTACGTTTACGTAAACGTCAACTAATGCTATTAAACGAATATCGCGGCGAAAAAGGTAAGCACAGCCCCCCCGGCGCAGGACAGGGCGGAGGCGCGGAAAGGTTGCCGGAATGCTGCGCCGGGCCCTGAAAAGGTACTGAGGAGCCTGATGGAGGCCTTGGTCATCAATCCAAAAACGCCGGTGAAAACAAACAACACCCAGGGCAAAAACGCTAAATGTGAAACCCAGAAATCAGGCCCTAGGTAAATCCCCCCGCCGCCCGGCTTGAGCCCCATCAGGATGCTCAATGCCCCGTCCCAACCGATGGCTGCTTCGGTGCCGGCATGCATGGCGAATGCTGAAATTACCGCCAGGCCTGAAGCAATGATAAAACTAAGCCCATAAGAGGCCAAGGCCGGCAACCTCGAGCCCATAACCTTTAGCGTCAGGGGAAAACTGATTGCCGCAAGCCCACCGCCGACCAGGACGATTTGCCACGACCGGGCGGGGTTCTGGTCGAATACCGACAGATGCCCGGCCAGCATGGCGGCAAAGATCAGCACATAAGCCACCGGCACCGCCACCAGAAACCCATGGACAAACCGGGCCGGCGCGGACGTTTTCGGAGCCGTGCCCCTGAATCTAAGCATAGTGTCGAACAACAGCCCTAAGCCATAAGCGGCCACGTACCAAAATACCGCGACAAGCGGGCTTTTGAGGACGGCGTGGGAAAAAGTATTGTGGATGGTCACCTCGGTAAAAGATTGGAGCACGTACAGAGGTATTACCGCGAAAAGGGACAGGCCTAAATATAGCGCCGCCAGATTGTTGAGCATCCTAAAGCGCTTGGTTTCGCCGGAAAAATTAAGAAAGATAAAAACGCCTAGAAGCGAAAAAAAATGCCAAAACAAAAATTCTGACCCACCGATCAGCGCGTTGACGGCGGCGGCCAGGGGCAGAAAAACGAATAAAAGGCCGAACACCAGTCCCCCGAAAGCGATCCCCCTATCGGCTTCTTGAAAGGTGGCGCGGACAACCCCGTTCAATTTAATCACCAGCCAGCCGGACAGGCATCCCATGACCTTGGACCAAGGGGCTTCGGAAAGTTTCCTGAAATCATCGCCGAGTTTTTGCCTCGATCGCTCAAGGCCGTCGTCGGGGCCGGTTTCAATCATCCAAAGGGCAATTCCAGCCGCCGCCAATAACGACCCGCCCAGAACCATCAACGAATGCAGGAATGGAAGCCCCGTCGGCATAATGAGCCCGCCCTCAGCCGGTGACGTCGGCTCGACCGACGATCCGCATCAAGGTCTGTTGCATGGCGGCGCAGGGGGTTTCCCGGCCGTCCTTAATCACGGCGACATCGGCGCGGGTCACGGTCAAGGTCTTGCCCGGCCTGATGACATGGCCGCGGGCAATCAATAAATCCCCGTCGGCGGGCGCCATTAGGTTGAGCTTGTATTCGACGGTCAGGATGCCGTCGTCGCCGTCCATCAGGCTAAACGCGGCATAACCGCCGGCACTGTCGGCAATGGTGCCGACGACGCCGCCGTGGAAAAAGCCGTGCTGTTGGGAAACGGCGTCGGAATAAGGCAACTCAATCTCGCACATGCCGGGCTCGATGGAACGCAGCTTGGCCCCGATATGGCCCATGACGCCTTGTGCGTCGAAGCTCTTTTGCACACGCTCGGCGAAATCGGAGTCCTTGGTTTTGAAATCCGTCATGTCCCGACCTTAAAGGTTGCGACCAAGCTTTCCAGGGTTTCCATGACGCTTAAAGCCACCAGCTTGCCGGTGGCGGGGTTGTCCTCGGTCGGCACGTTGGCGATGGTCATCTCGAAACTGGCGGTGTCGGCGTCGACTTTTATGGTGTGGGTGTTGCGTGTCACCCCCGGGTCGGCCCAAATTTCGTAGGCCGTGTTGTCCGGGCCTATCCCGGCTAGCCCTAAGGCCACGGCGACATTGACGTTGGCCGGAAACTTCGCGGCAGCCTCGGTGACGGTGCCTTGGTAAAGCAGCTTGGGTTCCGTAAGACCGTCCAGGTCGATCCCCTGTTCGATGACGAATACCGCTTTTTTCAATCCGCCGGGCGGCTTGCGGGTAACCATGGTGACGGAATTGATCGTTCCCCTGGACGCGGCGCGCACCGCATCCAACCCCAACAGCGCGCCCGAGGGCACGATTATGCGGGCGCCGGTCTCATCGGCCAGGTCGACGAGGTCCATGTGTTCGAGCAGCGACGTGACGCTAAGCGGTATAAAAATCCGCCCGGCCTTGATGGCGGGTTCGGCGATGGCCTGGAAAAATTGCGGCGGCGCCGCCTCGACGACGACATCGCAGGTTTCGGCCAGCATCGCCAGATCGACCACCGGCACGTCCGTTGTGAATCCGGTTATCCTTTCCTGGGCCCGCCCCTTGTCAGCGGCTGATACGGCGGCCAGTACGAGGCCTTTTACGCCGCCGCCATCAAGCCATTTTGCGACCGGCAGCCCGACGGTGCCAAGCCCGCCGATACCCACCCGAAGGGGCTGTTGATCAAGTCTGCTCATTGAGATCCCCCCCTAAATATGTGCTCAGCTTGCCGTTTTCCGGCCTTTCTGTTTTTGCGACAGCAGGTCCGAACATTTTGCCTCAATGCGTTCGATCTCGTCCAGGGTCTCGGCAATGTCGGCCTGTTGAAGGGTGAGAACATCCTTGCGCTCGCGGATTTTTTCCAGGAAACGCTGAAGCTGTGTAACCTCGGACGGATCGACATCGTAAAGGTCGATCAATTGGCCGATGTCGTCCAAGGAAAGCCCCAGCCGCTTGCCGCGCATAATCAGGCGCAGCCGAACTCTGTCTCTGGGTGTGTAAATCCGCCGCTGGCCTTCGCGCTTCGGTGTCAGAAGGCCTTTGTCTTCATAAAACCGGATGGTCCGGGTGGTGACGTCGAATTCCCGCGCCAATTCGGCGATGCCAAATATTTCCGTGGCTTTTTTAGACATAAGCCGACGTTACCTTACGTTGACGTTAACGTCAAAAAAGCACCTCTTAAAACAGGATCAGCCCCGCCAACCCTAAGAACACGAAGAAGCCGACGACATCGGTTAGCGTCGTCAGGAAAACGCTGGACGCAATCGCCGGATCGACCCCGATGCGGTCGAGGGCCAGCGGAATCGTTGTCCCGGCGAGCCCGGCCACCAGCAAGTTGACGATCATCGCCAAGCCGATGACGACGCCCAGCGTCGGACTGCCGAACCAAAACCAGACGACGGCGCCGATCAAACCGGCGAACAGAACGCCATTAATGCCGCCGACCAACAGCTCCTTGCCGATGACCCGGGCGGCGTTGGTCGGCG
>JABMOY010000065.1 GCA_013203955.1 Rhodospirillales bacterium
CAAGCTCGCTAAGCTGGTCTTTGAATACGGCGATATCGTAATCGGCGCGCGCCGGCGCGTCCTTCTGCCGGGTGCGGAGCAGGGGAAACAATAACGCCGCCAGGACGACGCAGGTCATCAGGCCAGCACTGACCCAGAGCATGGTCATGCGTGATCATCCTTCAGCAGTTCCTTGATGCGGCGCTGTTCGTCGGCGGTTAACGGTGCATGGGAAGGTGAGGGGCGGGAAGCGGCTTTGCTATCGGCGGGGGCAATAAACCCATCCGCTGTTCTGCGCCGACGCATGAACGAGATCATGGCGAACAGGCCAAAGCCGACGAATACCAGCGGCCCCAGCCACAACACCAGCGTCGCGCCCTTGAACGGCGGCTTTAGCAGAACAAAATCGCCATAACGCGAAACCACGAACTCGAGGACTCTGGAATCGCTATCGCCGGCGACCAGCCGTTCGCGGACGAGAACGCGAAGGTCCTTGGCCAGATCGGCGTCGGAATCGTCGATCGACTGGTTCTGGCAGACGAGGCAGCGAAGCCCCTTGGAAATTTCCCGGGCGCGTAATTCCAGCAACGGGTCGGACAGGACTTCGTCCGGGTTGACGGCCCAAGCGGGAGCGGACGACGCCAGAATGGCGACGGCTATGAGATATATCCAAATCCGATTCATTTGCTGAGCTTTCGAATGACGGGAATAATTTTTTCGTCCAATGCTTCTTGGTTTAACGGGCCGACGTGCTTGTAGCGGATTTTGCCGCGGCCATCGATGATGAAGGTTTCCGGCACGCCATAGACGCCCCAGTCGATGCCGACGCGGCCCTTTGTGTCGGCGCCGATAGCGAAATAAGGATCGCCCAGTTCCTTCAGCCAACTGAGCGCCTCTGCGGCCTTGTTCTTGTAATTCAGGCCGTAAACAGGCGCGATTTTCATTTCCGCCAGCCGCGTGATGAACGGATGTTCGGCTCGGCACGGAATACACCACGACGCGAAGACATTGAGCACGGAAACCTTGCCCTTCTTCAGGTCTTCGCTGGCAAATCCTTTGCCGTAGCCACCAGCCGTGCCGTTATCGATGGGCGGCAACGAAAATTCCGGCACCGGCTTGTCGATCAGCGCCGAGGGCAGAATTTTCGGGTCTTTGGTCAGGCCGATGGCGAAGTAGATGGCCATGACCAGAAACACCAACCCCGGCAGGATATAGAGAAAGCGGCTTTGCATGAGTGATCGCTTTTGCCTCAGGCGCCCGCAGGCGCAGTTGCCGCAGACGGTTGGTGTTTTTTCGGTGCGCCGACACGGTGGCGGCGGTCGGTCAAACTAAGCGTGCCGGCAAACACCATCAACAGCACGCCTGCCCACATCCAGACGACCAGGGGGTTGAAATAAAGACGCGTGACGTAGCCGCCTGAATCGTCTTTGTCGCCGACAACGGCGTACAGGTCGCCGGTGAACATGGTGTGAATGCCGGCTTCCGTCGTCGGCCGGCTGGAGACGTTATAGACGCGTTTCTCGGCATTCAGCGTGACCACGGGCTTGCCGTTTTGTGTCACGTTGAAGGCGCCGGTGACGATGGAATAATTCGGCCCCTGGCTGTTTTTTACACCTTCGAAGGCGAAGTCATATCCCGCCACCTGGACGGTTTCTCCCGGTTTCATGGACTGAATGCTTTCCACTTTCCAGGCCCCGGCTCCGGTCATGCCGGCGATGGCGATGGCCAAGCCCAAATGCCCCAGCGTCATGCCCCAGGCGGCGCGCGGCATGCCCCGCAAGCGGCGTAAACTTTCGCCCAAGGGCGCACGGAACAGGCGGATGCGTCCGGTTAGCTCGATCAGGGTGCCGGCGCCCAGCCATGCCGCCAGTCCGATGCCGATAATGCCCAGCAACGGCCCTTCGGAGCGCAGCACCGAAACCGCAGCCATCGCCACCAGGGCGGCCAGCAGGGCCAGCCATAGTTTGTTGACCGCGGCCATTAAATCGGCCCGCTTCCACGACAATATCGGGCCGATCGCCATGGCGATGATCATCGGTATCATCAGCGGAATAAAGACGGTGTTGAAAAACGGCGGGCCGACGGAAACCTTGCCGCCGCCGATGGCATCCAGCAACAGCGGGTACAGCGTGCCCAGCAATACCGCCGCCGCCGCCGTCGCTAGAACCAGATTGTTAAACAATAGCGCCCCTTCGCGTGACACCGGCTTGAACAGCCCGGTGGAAACCAGCGCCGGCCCGCGCCACGCAAACAGCGCCAGTGACCCGCCGATGACGACGACCAGCAGGCCCAAAATAAAAACCCCGCGCGCCGGATCGGTGGCAAACGCATGCACCGACGTCAGCACGCCCGAGCGCACCAGGAAGGTGCCTAACAGGCTCAGCGAAAAGGCGATG
>JABMOY010000066.1 GCA_013203955.1 Rhodospirillales bacterium
ACGTGGAGGTCAGGGGTTCGATTCCCCTCGGCTCCACCATCAAACCCGCAAGCAAATCCCTGAAAAATCAAAGGGCCTCATAAGCCATCCGGGCGAGCCCCAAAAGCACGTCTTTCGGAACATTGCCGATCAGCGCATAAGCCAGTGGGCTGTCTACCCAGTAGAAGGCCGACATTTTTCCCTTCTCCAGGGAGCGGAACGAGGTGTCGGCGCCGGCTTCGACTCGGACGTAAAGCGTCACTCGCCTGCCCTGTTTGTCTTCATACATGAACTGGGCCGCAGGCTGGCCGCCGTCGGGCAGAAGCCTGCCGCCGACAAGGGAAAAACCGGCGTCCGCCATGTTGGGGGCCTTCACCGTGTGGCCCAGCCGATTCGTTAGCCATTTCATCAGGTGCGCTTCCTGGTCGGCGCCGACCTCGACCGGATGGCGGACTTCGCTGACATAGACGGCGTGGGCGCCGACGGCCTGCTCGACGAAAGCGCCCCGGGATTGGTTTCCGGCTTTCCCGTAATCATTGGCAAACCAACCGCCGAAGCCGCCCATAAAGAAAATCACCAACCCGGCGGCGATACGCTTCCATGGCGCGGGCGCGAATGTGGAGCCAGTCGAAGGCTCCGCCAGCGCAGCGTGAAGGGATGGCGGCAGGGGTTCGTTCAGAACATCATCATAAAGATCGTGCAGGGCTTCGCTCTGGGCTTGATAGGCCCGCACCCTGGACGCGTCCTCGGCATGGTCCGCCAGCCAGGCCTCGACAGCCGTGCGGGCTTCATCGTCCAATTCGCCATCGACGTAGGCGTGCAATTGCATGTCGTCCAATTTATCCGGCTCCGTCATTTGACCCTCCTTAGGGTTGGCTCGCCCCGTCCATCCATTAAATTCCGCAGTTCTTCCCGGCCGCGGGCCAAACGCGACATCACCGTCCCTACCGGAACGCCCAAAATTTCCGCCGTTTCCTTGTAACTCATGCCTTCCAAGCCGATGAGCAGGACGACTGCGCGCTTTTCCTCCGTCAACCGCTCCAAGGCCGCGCCTAGGTCCCGCATCGCCAAACGGCCTTCTTGGGCCGGAGGTGTCGACGGCAACCCGTCGGCGATATCCAAGGGTACCGTGGTTCCGGCGCGCGAGCCCTTGCGCAGGATATTGATATGAAGGTTGTGCATAATGGTGAACATCCATGCCCGCATGTCGGACCCCGCCTGAAAAAGATGCAACTTGGCTAAGGATCTCTCTAGACAGCTTTGAACCAGGTCATCGGCAACATCAGGGTCCCGCGTTAACGCCCGTGCATAGCGTCGAAGCCGAGGAAGATGTTCCACGATCTCGTGCTTGGGATCCATTCATGCCGTCCTTTCAAGAAGGCAAACGCCTTAAATCCTAAATTATTCCCGAAAAAAAATTAAATCGATGGAATAAACCTATGCCGGTGGCGTTCGCAGAGCGAGGGTTGGCGTTGAGGCAAACCCCAGGTTACATGAAAACTTTGATTAAAAGGAACAAACACATGATCAAGAAAATGCTCGCTACCGCCGCGGTTTTGGCCTTTGTCAGCGGACCCGCTTTTGCCGGGAGCTGCCCGAAAGACATGAAGGAAGTCGACGCCTTGCTGTCGAAAAGCTCCGGCCTTAGCGCCAGCGTTATGTCGCAGGTTAAGGAACTTCGCGCCAAGGGTGAAAGCCTTCACAAGTCCGGAAACCACCCCGCATCCGTTGCGGCCCTGCACAAGGCAAAAAAACTTCTCGGCATGTAAGGCCTGTCTATTCCCAGAAACAGCCCGCCCCTTTCGGAGCGGGCTGTTTTTTTGTCTTACCGAAACCCTTTTGGCGGCCGGGGTTTCCGTATTTTACTCCTCCTTGTGGCCTTTTCTCCGCTCGGCTGGTAATTTTGACTCGAGATTAATTCATAATTGGCAAAACGATGACCCCCAGCGTTCTCGGCAGAATCACGGAAGAAAACGTCAACGCCGACCCCTTTCCCTTTGTGCTGACGACAGAGGCGCTGGAACCCGATTATTACCAGAGCCTGGCCCTTTATTTTCCGGACTTTTCCAATCATCCGGGCTTTGTAGAAAATAACGCCTTGGCCCATATGAGCGGCCTTCATGCCTTTGCCGATGAAATAGAAATCCACCCCAATTGGCAGGATTTCATGAAGTTCCATTTTTCTCAGGATTTCTACAATCAAATCGCTCATTTCCTGGGCGACCATATTCGAAGCTGCTACCCCGACCTGGAATCCCGGATGGGGAAAAAAGTCGAGGAGTTAACGGTTCAACCCCGGGAACTGGAAGATCAAGGTGCTGATCTTCTGGTTGATGTCCAGTTTGCTATCAACACGCCGGTCCACAAAAAATCCCGCGTGCGCTGCCGCCATGTAGACAGCCCGAAAAAGCTTTTTAACGGACTGTTGTATATGCCTTTGCCGGAAGACGATAACCCTGGCGGCGACTTGGAAATTTGCCGCTGGAATGGGGAGCCGCACTTTCAGAGCGTTTTCGTCCAGGATGATTTAGTCGATGTAGTGGATATCGTTAAATATCAGGCCAACACGTTGATCTTGTTCATTAGCACGCCGAAATCGGTCCATGGTGTGACGCCCCGAATGCCGACGCCTCTTCCCCGGCGTTACATCAATATTCTGGCAGAATTCCGCGAACCTCTGTACGACATCCAAGCTTATCAGGATGAATCCACCCCCTGGGCTCTTAAAATGGGCGTGCCCAAGCAGCCTTATTAATTCAGCCAAGCCCGTTTAGCCTAAATCCTCTTAATCGTTTTTTTCGATCCGTTCCATGTCTTCGTCCGAAAGGCCGAAATGATGGCCTATTTCATGGATGAGCACGTGGCGGATAACACGGGCCAAGACTTCTCCGGTTTCATCGCAATAATTTAAGATCGGCATCCGGTAGAGGAAAATCATATCAATGTCTTGCGGCGTTTCTGAAACGCTTTTCCGGTCAATGGAAACGCCCTGGTACAGGCCCAGTAGGTCAAAGGGGCTTTCAAGGGCCATTTCGTTCTGGATATCCTGATCCGGGAAATCGGCGACACGGATGACAACGCCCTGAACATGGCGCGCCAATTCATCGGGGATCGTCTTGAATGCCGCCAGAGCGATTTCCTCAAGAGTTTCAATCGTCGGCGGTTGGTCATGCGTTCCGGTCATGGGCGGACCTTAACCTTGCTTGAACCCACCTCCAAGCGCCCCTATGTCGAAGAAGGACTTAAAGGGAGGAAACACATATGGCGGAAAAAATGAGCGCTGGGGAAGTTGAAGGTGCCTTATCGGGGCTTGAGGGCTGGGCCAAGACCGAAGGCCGCGACGCCATTCAAAAGACTTTTAAATTCGCTGACTTCAATGCGGCCTTTGCCTTCATGACTAAGGTCGCGGAAAAGGCAGAGCAAATGAACCATCATCCGGAATGGTTCAACGTCTATGCCACCGTCGAGGTAACTTTGGCGACTCACGACGCCGGCGGCGTTACCTCATTGGATGTCGAGCTTGCAGGGTTCATGAACGAAGCCACCGCCTGATCACTAGCTCGCGCTCGGTTGCGCGGGCGTCTCACTGGTTCCATACTGCCCGTAAAGGCCATACCACCCGCAAAGGAAAGGCCCCGTGAGCAATCCGCTTTGGCAACCGACACAAGACCAAATCCGCCAATCGAACATGGTGGCTTTCATGGCCCAGGTCACTGAGCGATGGGGCTTAGACGTCCACGACACCGACGCGCTGCATGCCTTTTCCATCGAGAGCCGAGAAAAATTTTGGCAAAGCGTCCGCGACTTCACTCAAATTCAGGCTAAAACCTGGGGCGAGACAGTTCTTGTCGATGGCGACAAAATGCCGGGCGCCAAATGGTTTCCCGAGGCCAAACTCAATTTCGCCGAAAACATGTTGGGTCGCCGTGATGACGCCGACGCCATGGTTTTCTGGGGCGAAGACAAGGTCAAACGGCGTTTATCCTTTCTGGAGGTCCACGAAAAAGTTTCGGTGCTGGCACAGGCCCTAAGGGATTTAGGCGTCGAACCCGGTGACAGAATCGGCGGCTACCTTCCCAACGCGCCTGAAACGATTGTCGCCATGTTGGCGGCCTCAAGCCTCGGCGCCGTGTGGTCGTCGTGTTCGCCCGATTTCGGGGTGACCGGCGTCCTAGACCGGCTCGGGCAAATTGAACCGAGGGTAATGTTCGTCACCGACGGCTATCACTACAACGGCAAACGCCATAATTCTTTGGCCAAAGCCACCGAAATCGCCGCCGGGCTTCCGAGCGTTGAAAAGGTCGTTATCATTCCTTACGGGGACCAGCCTGTGAAACTTGGCGCGGCGGAAGGGGCGGTCTTGTATGACGATTTTGTCCAAGGGTTTGGGCCCGCCGAAATCGACTTTGCCCAGCTTCCCTTCGATCATCCGCTCTACATATTGTTTTCTTCGGGAACCACCGGCGCACCTAAATGCATCGTCCATTCCCAAGGGGGGGCGCTTTTTAAACATGCATCGGAGCAAGTTCTCCACTGCGATATCAAAAGCAACGACCGCGTCTTCTTCTTCACCACCTGTGGGTGGATGATGTGGAACTGGCTGGCTTCGGTAATGGCGACGGGCGCGACACTGCTGCTTTACGACGGATCGCCCTTTTACCCCAGTCCCGCCGTTTTATTCGATTACGCCGATGCCGAGGGAATGACCCTGTTCGGCACTTCAGCTAAATTCATCGATGCCCTATCCAAGGCCGCCCAAGAACCGGCAAAGACGCATGACTTAAGCACCTTGAAGATGTTTTGTTCGACCGGCTCCCCCCTAGCGCCCGAAGGGTTCGATTACGTCTACGAGAAGATCAAGAAAGACGTTCATCTGGTATCTTTTTCGGGCGGCACCGACATCATGGGATGCTTTTGCGGTGGCGATCCGACCAAGCCGGTGTGGCGGGGCGAAATTCAAGCGCCGATGCTGGGTGTCGCAGTCGATGTTTTCGATGAAAACGGAGCGTCCATCCGTGAGGCAAAGGGCGATTTGGTCTGCACCAAGGCTTTTCCGTCAATGCCCGTCGGGTTTTGGGGTGACGACGACGGGTCCCGGTATCACGCGGCTTATTTCGAAATTTTTCCGAACGTCTGGACCCACGGCGATTACGTCGAAATCACCGATCACGGCGGCATGATTATTTATGGCCGCTCGGACGCGACTTTGAACCCCGGCGGCGTCCGCATCGGCACGGCGGAAATTTACCGGCAGGTCGAAAAGTTGGATGAAGTTAATGAGGGGATCGTCATCGGCCAGGAATGGGGAAACGACGTCCGGGTCGTTCTTTTCGTCGTGTTGAAGGAAGGGCTTGAATTGACGGACGCCTTGATAAAAAAAATCAAAGATCAGGTGCGCGCCAACTGCACCCCCCGGCATGTGCCGGAAATCGTCATACAAGTCGCGGACATTCCCAGGACAAAATCGGGCAAGATCACCGAACTGGCGGTACGCGACATCGTCCACGGGCGGAAAATCAAAAACGCCGAGGCGCTGGCTAACCCGGAAGCGTTGGACCTTTACCGGGATTTGGAAGCGCTTCGATCATAGCGCCTATTCGGCATTTTCCGCTTCTTCCAATAACCATTCGCGAAAGGCTCTGATCTTGGGCCGCCCGGCGCTTGCTTGTGCGGAAACCGCGTAATAGGCCCACGATGACGGAACCGAAATATCAAAGGGCTTGATCAGCCGCCCGGCCGCTATTTCATCGGCGACCAGCCGGCTGCGCGCCAAGGCGACGCCTTCACCGGCAATGGCCGAGCTTAAAACCAAATTGGACCGGCTGAAGGAAAAACCGTGGGTCATGTCGTCGCCTGAAATACCCGCCGCCTTGAACCATTCCGACCAGCCTTCGATCATGTCATCGTGAAAAAGCGTGTAATGGCGAAGGTCGGCGGGCTCTTTCAAGGGTCGGCCCTTCTCAAGAAGCTTAGACGTGCAAACGGGAAACAGGTCTTCGGTCATCAAAGGCACGACATGGAGCCCTGGATATTTTCCGAGACCGTAACGCAGGGCCACGTCGACGCCGCCTTGGGATAAATCCACCAGCGCGTCATCAATGGCAATGCGGAGCTCAATGTCGGGATGCCGTTCGCGAAACCGCCCCATCCTCGGCACCAGCCAATTCGAAGCGATCGAATCCAGCGTACTGACCGTCAGCACGCCCGTGGAATCGTCGCCTTCTAACCTGCCAACGGCCTCGGCAATAATCCCAAAGGCCTGGCTCATGGGCGGCAACAGGGATTGGCCGGCATCGGTTAACAGCAGCCTCCTGTTGAGGCGGCGGAAAAGGGGTTGTCCCAGCCTTTCCTCCAGCCCCTTGATCTGATGGCTGATGGCGGCCTGGGTGACGTTCAATTCTTCGGCGGCGCGGGTAAAATTCAAATGCCGGGCAGCCGTCTCAAAGGCACGCAATCCGTTCAACGGCGGTAAGGATCGAGGCATAAATTAATGATAATTTAATCTAACTATATAAAAAAGGAAGAATTATAAAATAATTACAATATATTGTTTTTTAAAGATTTTTATAAATATTTCACTACATTATCATTAGTTTTAATAATGAATTTATAAGATAATGTCGTTTGTTATCGAACCAAATTCTAGGTACGCATGGCCTTCATCAACGCCCCCGAGCGGGCGTCAATATGAAGGAGAAGATCATGAGCGATGCCACCCTAAATTCCACCGGGCGCCACCTTGCTTCCCGGTCGGGCTCTTTAACCCTCAGTGGTTATTTTTCACGGATCACAAACTGGGCTTTGGGGCTTCCGCGGGCGATTTTGAATATCCTCATCCATTGGCAGCGTCGTGCCGAAGACAAGGACCGGATCAGAAAACTAGACGACCGTCTGCTTCGCGACGTAGGATTGACCCGCTACGATCTTAAGGAAGAGCTGGAAAAGCCGTTCTGGTCAGCTTAAGTTCCCTAATAATACTTTCCCGGCGTTTTAGCGAAGATGCCGGGATTATCGTTTCTCTGGATTACGAAGACCAAAGATGAGCCAATATACGAAACGCATATTCTGGACCGTCTGCATCGCTGGGTTCTTGATTGCCAGTCTTGGTATGGGCATCCGCCAGAACTTAGGTATTTTCCTTACCCCCATGACGAAGGACTTAGGTCTGAGCCGGGAGACGTTTGCCTTCGCCATGGCGTTGCAACACATCATGTGGGGGGTGTTTACGCCAATCCTCGGGGCCTTTTCCGATAAATACGGATCGGGCCGGATGATCGCCTTGGGCGGGCTGATTTACGCTGGGGGTCTTTTCATCATGTCGAACGCCACCAGTGCCACAGGTTTGAATATCGGCGGCGGGTTATTTATTGGGTTTGCACAAGCCGCCGCAGGTTTTTCCGTCATATTATCCGCCGTCGCCAGGCGGGTATCCGAAGAAAAGCGCAGTCTCGCCCTTGGTATCGCCAGCGCCGGAGGATCATTCGGACAATTTTACATGGCCCCCGTTAGCCTTGGCCTGATCGAAGGCTTCGGCTGGTCGACGGCGTTCTTTTATATCGCCTTCTTAGCCATGATAATGGTGGCTCTTTCTTTAACTTTGACCGGCAAATCCTCGGGCGCAGCAGAAAACGAAGCAGACCAAACTTTCGGCCAAGCCATCAGGGAAGCAGCCGGACATAAAGGTTTTTGGTTTTTGTGTGGCGGGTTTTTCGTTTGCGGTTTCCAAATTACGTTCATCGCCGTTCATTTCCCGGCGTTTGTACAAGATTTAGGCTTCGACGCCACCACCGGGGCGGCAGCGATCGGGCTGATCGGGCTATTCAACATCGCCGGGACTTGGGCTTGTGGGGCAATGGGTGGGCACTATTCCAAGAAGTATTTACTAAGCATTCTCTATTTCGTAAGGGCCTTGGTGCTCGCGATTTTTTTGATGGTTCCGGTGACGCATACCTCCGTATTGGTGTTTGCCTCGGCTATGGGACTTTTATGGCTGGGAACCGTGCCGTTGACTAGCGGCCTTGTCGCGCAAATTTTTGGCATCCGGTACATGGCGACGCTTTTCGGATTTGTTTTCTTCACCCATCAAATAGGAAGTTTTATCGGCATTTGGTGGGGCGGGTACGTTTTCGATACGACGGGGTCATATGATCAAATTTGGATCACTTCCCTCGTGCTTGGAATCATTGCCGGTTTTTTGCATCTGCCGATTGCCGAAGACTCGCTTCGGGCCATGCCACAAGAAGCCTGACGAAAGCCGATTAAAAAGGACGCCATGCGCGGTTATTTTTCCATCGGCGTCGAGGGCATCTCTAAGTCCATGAACGTCGGCAATCTGTTCCGCTCGGCCCATGCCTTCGGCGCAAGCTTCGTCTTCACCGTTGCCGCCACTTACGCCCGCGCCGAAGGCGGCAAGTCTGACACGTCCGACGCGCCGGGACACATACCCTTTTACAGCTTTCCCGATATCGGCTCACTTATACTGCCTAAGGATTGCAGGTTGGTCGGCGTGGAATTGACCGACGATGCCGTCGAGCTTCCGTCTTTTCACCATCCCGGGCAGACGGCTTATGTCTTAGGCCCGGAACGCGGGAGCTTGAGCCCCGAGATGACCGATCGATGTGATTTCGTGGTCAAGATACCGACACGTTTTTGCGTCAACGTCGGCATCGCCGGCGCCATCGTCATGTATGACCGGCTAATCAGTTTGGGGAAATTCCAACGCCGTCCGGAACGGCCTGGCGGCCCCACCGAACCGGTCCCGGAACATGTCTTCGGCGATCCCAAGATTCGATCAAAGATGGAAAAATTCCGGGACACACCGCCCCTTACCGGCGACGATGGGGACGAACAAGGCTAACGCCAGCCTCCCGCCGGTGGCCGGTCCCCGTTCCGGAGGTTGGCAAGTGCTGCGCCCCGGATTATTAATGTGGTTATGAAACACCATTGCTTCGCGTTCCTATGCCTTGCCCTTCTCTGTTCAGCGGTTTTCGCGCCCGCCCGGGCCGAGGAAGCCAAGCTCATCGGCGGCTTCGGGGATTGGGAAGCCTTCCGAGAATCCGATGGTGGAAAGATCGTTTGCTACATTGGCTCTGAGCCAAAGAAGTCCAAGGGCAAATACAAAAAGCGGGGGGATGCCTACGTGCTGATCACCCACCGCCCCGCGGAAAAAACCACGCACGTTGTCAGCTTCAAGGCCGGATACATCTTTCAAAAGGGGGACGAAGTCGACGTCATTATCGGCAACAAAGAATTCAAACTGTTCACCGACGCCGGCCATGCCTTCGCCTATGATCAGAATGCCGATAAAGACATGGTAAAGGCCATGGTCCGAAGCGCCAAAATGATCGTTAAGGGAACCTCGTCCCGCGGCACGAAAACCATCGATACCTATTCCCTGAAAGGTTTCACCGCCGCCCTAAAAGCCATCGGCAAGGCCTGTAAAGTGAAATAGGCCCCGGAACCTGACCGCATGAACGAAAATAAAAACGAAACGGAAGAAATCGCCGGCAACTTTATCCGTGATATCATCGCCGAGGATTTGGCCCAGGGACGCGCAAAAACGGTCATCACCCGGTTTCCACCCGAGCCCAATGGGTATCTGCATCTCGGTCACGCCAAATCAATTTGCCTGAATTTCGGTTTGGCCCAGGAATTCAACGGCCAATGCCATCTACGCTTCGACGACACCAATCCGATCAAAGAGGAAATGGAATTTATCGAGGCCATCCAAGAAGACGTCCGGTGGCTCGGGTTCGATTGGAGAGAGCACCTTTATTACGCCTCGGATTATTTCGAGACGCTTTACCTTTGGGCGGAAAACCTGATAGAGGCCGGCAAGGCTTATGTGGATGACCTTTCCGCCGACGAAATCCGGGAATACCGGGGCACCTTGACCGAACCCGGGAAAAACAGCCCCCACCGTGATCGCGCCCCGGAAGAAAACCTTGATTTGTTCCGCCGCATGCGAGCCGGCGAATTTACCGATGGCGCGCGCGTGCTTCGGGCAAAGATCGATATGGCATCCGGCAATATTAACCTTCGCGATCCTGTGATTTACCGCATTCTCAACGCCGAGCACCCGCGCACCGGCAAAACTTGGAGCATTTATCCGACTTATGATTTTGCCCATGGGCAGTCGGATGCCATTGAAGGCATCACCCATTCTCTTTGCACGCTCGAATTCGAAGACCACCGGCCGCTTTATGATTGGCTGACGGAAAATCTTCCGGTGCCGACACGCCCTAAACAGATCGAATTTGCCAGGCTGAACCTTGACTACACCGTGCTATCCAAGCGCCTGTTGACCGAATTGGTAACGGGCGGCCATGTCGAGGGATGGGACGATCCTCGGATGCCGACGATTTCCGGGCTCCGGCGGCGAGGCCTTCCGGCGGCGGCCATCATCGACTTTGCCCAGCGCATCGGCATTACCAAATCGGGCAGTACCGTCGAGATGGCGTTCCTCGAACATTGTACCCGCGAGATTTTGAACCAGACCGCGGAACGCCGATTGGCGGTTCTCAGGCCCCTGAAGGTGGTCATCGACAACTACCCGCAAGGCGAGACCGAGGAGCTGGCCGCCGCCAACCATCCCGGCGACGAAAGCGTGGGAACCCGCACCATCCTATTTTCCCGGGAAATTTTCATCGAACAAGATGATTTCATGGAAGACCCGCCGAAAAAGTTCTTTCGCATGTCTCCCGGGCGCGAAGTCCGCCTGCGGTACGGCTATTTCATCACCTGCACGGATGTAATCAAAGATGCGGCGGGAAATGTGACGGAGCTGCGGTGTTCTTACGACCCGGAAACCCGAGGCGGCAACGCGCCGGACGGCCGCAAGGTTAAAGGGACGATCCATTGGGTTTCCGCCGAACATGCGATAACGGCTGAGGTCCGGTTGTATGATTACTTGTTTCACAAACCGGTCCCGGGATCGGAAAGCGGCAACTTCATCGACGACCTGAACCCCGGCTCCCTAGACGTCCTGTCGGGCTGCAAGTTTGAGCCCAGCCTACTGGACCTTGCCCCGGGCGTTGCCGTTCAATTCGAACGCCAGGGCTATTTCTGTCCCGATCCCACCTCGACGACGGATAAACCGGTCTTCAACCAGACCATCGGTTTGAGGGACAGTTGGGCCAAGGAAAAGGCTAAGGGTTAGGGCCCTTTAGGTTCCCGATCGCTTCTCCATCTTCTTAAATCTACTTTTTGCCCGGAAAAACAATCGTTTAACGGTGATTTATTCTGAAACACGCCGAAACAAACTGAAATTGAACTGAACAACCCAAAACACATTCAAAAGGCATTATTCCAGTCTGATCGTTATTGGAATTAACCGAATTGTCCGGGAACGGGCCGTCTAGTGCCCCCATGGTTTCCCGAGGAGATTAAGAAAATGAATGTTGCGCAACAGGCCGTCATTGACACACCCGAAGCATCCGCGCCGGGTGGTGGGCTGACCCTTCCGACCGAGGAAGAAAAACGCCTTGTTCAGGAAACCTTCAAGTTGGCCGAGCCCAACGCCGCCGGCATCGCAGAGATGTTCTACAACCGGCTGTTTGAACTCAACCCGGCCCTGAAAAACCTTTTCAAAGGCGACATGCAAACTCAGGGCGAGCATCTTATGTCGATGATTAAGACCGCCGTCGAAGGCTTGGACAATCTTGATGCCATCGTTCCCGCCGTTCAAGATCTGGGCCGCCGCCACGTCGATTACGGCGTCAAGGATGAAGACTACGGCACCGTCGCCGAAGCATTATTGTGGACCCTGGAACAGGGTTTCGGTGACGGCTTTACCCCCGAAGTCAAAGGCGCCTGGACGACCGTTTACACGTTGCTGGCCACCGTCATGCAAGATGCCGCCCATGAAGTCCAAGGTGCCGCCACCGAAACACCAACGGCACCCGTTGAAGCACCGGCGGCGCCCGTTGAAACGCAGGCAGAAACCGCCGGCGGTTTTGACGCTCAGTTTTTCAATCAGCTTGTCGACAATCTGCCGGCTAATGTTTTGGTCTGCGATCCGGCGACCTTTAACATCACGTATGCCAACAAGACCAGCGTTGCCACGCTCAGGACCATCCAGGACC
>JABMOY010000067.1 GCA_013203955.1 Rhodospirillales bacterium
GCACCCGTAGCTCAATTGGATAGAGCGTCTGACTACGAATCAGGAGGTTGGGGGTTCGAGTCCCTCCGGGTGTACCATTTTTCCCCAAATAAAACCGCTTCAGGACTTAGGTTTGGCGTCCTCAACCAGGGCGTCCAGGGTTTTCCGCAAATTCGACGCGGCGAAGTCGGAAATCCGGTAAAACCACGCACCGGTCCGGTCGGTGATTTCCCGGGTTTCCTTGACGACATCCCCGGTCGCGCCTTTGCGGACCTTGGCGTCAATGCGCATCCAATAAGGTCCGTCCTTCTTCCCCGTCACGATGCGCACCTCGAGCCCGTCGAAGGTGGTGGCCGTCAAGTCCACCGCCGTCCCAACATCGAAGGTGAAGGGTTTTTTCCGAACGCCCTCGAGTTGTAGATCGGCGAGCCCCCGGGCGACGTCGTTGAGCCCCGAGGCGCCGATAAGTTTCTTGCCTTCGGGAATGTTGTCGAGGGTGAAATTTTCGGCTTTAGGGTCGGCCTTAGACATTTTCACCATTTTGCCGTCGGGGTGGCGGACAACGATGCGCTCGATCCGTTTGGCTTCGATGTTGACGATCTTGCGTTCCAGCCAGTCGCGTTTCAAAACGGTGATGCCGGGATCGCCCTGGGCCAGCCACGACTGCGCATCGCCGGGCCGGCGCAGGTAAACGCCGGACGACGTTTCGCCGGCCAGGTTGGCGCGCCCCTTGCCGACAAGGACATCGGCCATCAGCCCGCCCTTGGCATCGAAAAGTTTCACACCCCTGGACTTGGCGTCTTTGGCGCCGAGGTCTTGAAGTTCCAGCTTGGCGTATTTGCCCTTGATCCGGGTTTTCGGCTCCAGTAATCGAAGCTCGGCCAGGCCTAAGATCGCGCGTTGAATTTTCACGGTGCGCGCGGCATAACCATCGCTTTCTTTCAGCGTCCATCCGGCGCTACTTTTTTCCAGCGTGATCCGGCCCTTAGGATGCTCGACGACGACCTTGGCGACCGTATTGACCTTGTCGATCAGCCCAGGGAACACCGCTCCGCCGATGCCGGCGACGGGGCCGCCGGTTTGATCGCGGCCAGATGAAATAAAGGCGGCGATCACGGCGAAGACGGTAACAGCGGCGAGAATGGAAAATGTCCTAGGGTTCATCGGTGCTGGCTCCGTTCATTCCTGCGGCACGGTCTTGGCCCGGCGACGGGCTCGACCGATCAGGGTCGCCATGACGGTGGCGAAGCCAAGCAGCAGCGGCACCAGGGCGATATTGACGAATTTCAAAAATCCGTCCAGGCGGTCGAGGTCTTTTCTGAGCTCCAATTGGACCTGCCGGAGATCGCGGCGGACCTTGCTCATTTCCCGGCGGAAACCGGCGATGGCGGCGCTGTCTTCGGGGGTCAGCACAACGTCGCTTTTGTCGCCGCGGCGTTGGATCAGGTTATTTAGCTTGGCGCGCACGTCTTCCAGCTTGGTTTGCAGGGCTTGTTCCTTGGTTCGGAACTGGCGTTCGGCGCCTTGGCGGATGTCCAGCACCAATTGGAAGGGGCGCGACGATTCCTGGCGTCCGCGAAGGCCGATCAAGGCGTCGCTGCCGCCCAGGTTATCCAGCGAATTGACGACGAAATCGGCGTTGTTGGCGTTGGGAACAAGCAAGCGTTGTCCCAACAGGTTGCGGGTCTCGACCCAGAAGCGGTCATATAACATGTCGACATCGGCGACGACGATCAGGTTGGCGGGACGAGCCGATTGACCAAGGTGTTTGGGCGGCACGCCAACCGATGTGCCGTCCTTGTCCTTGGGCGGGCCGTCGGGGAAGGCGGTCTTGATCGTGCCCTTGATGCGCGCCGCCAAGGTCAGCGGCTTGTTTTCCGATTTGAAATCCCGGAACAGCCCGACCACGTCCGGCGAGCGCATGATTTTTTCAGCGCCGATGCCCATGGCCCTGGGGCCGGTGGTGATTAACGGCTGAATTTCGGTTTTGGCGTCTCCGGTTTTTTCTAAGATGCCGGCGCTAGCCATGTTGATGACGCTGATGTCGCCGGTGACGGCGTCCTTGGCATCAAAATTCTTTTTGCTCAGGCCCAACCAGACCACGTAATCGACGACCGACAACTTGCCGCCGACACGGACGTTGACGCGCCGGGCCGAATCCAGGTCGGCGGCGACCTTGTTGGCTACCAATTGCAGACCCCATGTCTTGAGGATTTTATTGAAGTCCGATACCGGCAGGCTGGTCATGCGGCCGTCGGGCGGCACATCGACCTCGGCGTTGGCGTCAACGAATGCCAGGACCCGGCCACCGCCAAGAACGAACTGGTCGATGGCATACAGGGTGAAATCGTCGAACCCCTTCGGGTGGATCAGCAATAATATGTCGATGTCGTCGGGAATCTGGCGAAGCGACGTCGGCAGGGCTTGGACATCGAAAAATTCCCGAATCTGGTCCATAACCGCCCACGGCGGTGCTGGGGTGCGCGGCGGCATAGCCACGCCGCCGTCGACAGGCAGCGGCGACATCACCCCGACGACCTTGCGCTCGGGGTTGGCCAGGGTATGGACGACCTTGGTCATGTCGTATTCCAAAAAGGCTTCGCGTTCGGTGGTGAAAAACGGGATCACGGCTTGATCATCGGTGCTGTTGACCCCGGCCAGACCGAAATAGCCGAGCTCGCCGGCGTTGTTCAGCGGAATCCCCTTGAGCCCATCGGCGACCGCCTTGTCCTCGGCGTCGGAAAAGGGTTCGGGGTTGTACAGCTCCAGCTGCACCTTAGCCTTAGACAGATCGACGTAGCGTTCCAAAAGCTCGCGGACCCGCCCGAACAAAGTGGCGTGCCGGGGGCTGCTTTCACCCAGCTTCTTGGAATAATAAAGCCTCAGCGTCACCGGCTCCTCGATATCGGAAAGCACGTTGAGCGTGCCTTTGGACAGGGTGAACAGGCGTCCTTCGGTGAGGTCCAGCCGCCAGCCCTGGAAGGCCGAATTGGAAAATATATTGACTGCGAAGAACAACACAACGGCCAAAGCCAAGCCGCCAAAGGCCAGTTTTGTTCGATCGGCTGTCTGCAGTCTGCTCATGGTCAGGACGCTTTCTTAAGATCGATGACAATAATGTTGGCGAACAGCCAGAACGCGATCAGCGAGGCGAAGAAAACCAGGTCACGAAGCTCAATCACGCCCTTCATGACGGCGTTGAAATGGTTAAGGAAGCTCATCGAGGCGATGGTCCGGACCAGCAGTTCCGGCGCCCAGGCGCGGAAGAAATCCAACACCAATTCCAGCCCGCTCATGGTGAACAGGAAACATACCGTGGCGGCGACGATGAAGGCGATGACTTGGTTGCGGGTCAGCGCCGAAATGCACGACCCTATGGCCATGAAGGCGCCGGCCATGAAGAAGCTGCCCAGGTAACTGGCGACGATGACGCCGTTGTCGGGGTCGCCCAGGAAGTTGACGGTAAGCCAGATGGGGAATGACAGCGCCAGCGCGATCCCGGCGAACGCCCACGCCGCCAGATATTTGCCGAGCACCGCTTCGGTCGTCGAAACGGGCAGCGTCATCAGAATTTCGATGGTGCCGGTCTTTCGTTCTTCCGCCCACAGCCGCATGGAAATCGCCGGAATCAGAATGAGGTAAAGCCACGGATGGTAAGAAAAGAACGACACCAGATCGGCCTGCTCGCGGATGAAGAAACGGCCGATGTAAAAGGCAAAGGCGCCGGTCAACGCCAGGAAAATAACGATGAAGATATAAGCCACCGGGGTCGCGAAATAGCTCTTGAACTCGCGCTTGGCGATGATGGTGATATTACGCATCGTCGTCACCCTCGCCTTCACTCTGGGCGCCGGGAACTTTTTTCGTGGTGATTTTACGGAAGACCTCGTCGAGCGCGCCTCTTTCAACAAACATTTCACTGACCGATATCTTTTTGGCCCGGATTATGTCGGCGATATCGGTGGCGATCAGGCTTTTCCCCTTGGGCCGGATGCGCAACCGCGCAGCCCCGTCTGCGGCCTTGATCTTCTTGACGCTGCTGACGGTGTCCAGATCCTTCAAGTCCTTTTGCAGGGCGTCGGCCTGGGCGTCGTCGACGGTAATGAAAACGGCGTTGTGATCGGGCGCCCGGGCGATCAACTCGTCTGGCGTGCCGTCGGCCAACAGGCGGCCATGGGCGATGATGACGGCGCGCGTACACACGGCTTCGACTTCTTCAAGAATATGGGTGGAAATGATGATCGCCTTGTCCTTGGACATTTCCCGGATCAAGGACCGGACCAGATGTTTTTGGTTGGGGTCCAGCCCGTCCGTCGGCTCATCCATAATCAGGACTTCCGGGTCGTGCAGGATCGTCTGGGCCAAGCCGACGCGGCGCTTGAAACCCTTCGACAAGGTATCGATGGGCTGCGAAAGCACGCTTTCCAGCTCGACCTTGGCGACGACTTCTTCGATGCGCCTTCGTTTTTCCGGCCCGTCGAAGCCGCGGATTTCGGCGATGAAACCAAGATAGGACAAGGGTGTCATGTCGCCATAGGTGGGCGCCCCTTCCGGCAGATAGCCGATCCGGCGTTTGACCTCGACCGGGTGGCGGGTGACGTCGAAGCCCGAGACCTCGGCCGTTCCCGACGTCGGCTCGACGAAACCGGCGAGCATGCGCATGGTCGTTGATTTTCCGGCGCCGTTGGGACCCAGAAAACCCAAGACCTCGCCCTTCGCCACCGACATTGAAATGTCATCGACGGCGAGCAGCGGCCCGAACTTTTTTGTCAGGCCCTTGAGGGCGATCTTTTCCGGCATGACGGGAATTCCCCAGGTTCTCTCTTTTTATTTTTTGCCGATCAATTCGTTGACCCGAATAGCGGTTTAAAAAATGGCAATTTTATGACCGACTTTTATGACCGACCGCGGGAATATAGGGAGCGCGGATGGGCCCCGCAACCATGCAGATATTTTTTTAGGGCTTATTCGTCTTTTTCCCAGTCCATTTCGGGAGGGCCCTTGGGCTGGGACTGGGCCAGCAGTTGATTGACGTGGCTCAGGTTTTTTTCGGCGACCGAGGCCATTTTCCCCATGCCGCGCGACTGGTACAGGCTGGATGCCAGCCCGAAGGCCTCGGCCGCGCCCAGCAGATGGGTTTCGTTCTTGGTTAACTTGCCCAACAGGAACAGCGACGAGCCCAGGTTGTTTTGGGTCGATGCCCACAACAGCGGCGCCTTCGCCTTGGTCCGGATTTCCAGGGCGGCGCGGCAAGCTTGCGCCGCTTTTTCCAAGGCTTCGGCGTTTTTCAACTGTTCGCCCAGCACTTGGGTGACTTGCGCGAAATTGTTCATGACTTCGGCCCAGCGCATCGGCGTCTTGGCGCGGGTATAGACCTGCAGCGCCGATTGATAGGCGCCGAGCGCGTGTTTCAGCATTGTGGTGTCGCCGCTTTCGAAATCGAGCCGGAACAGCACTTCGCCTAAGCGGTTTTGCGTCGCCGCCCATTCCAGGGCGTCGTCGTCTTTGTTCAAGACCTTGAGGGCCGAACGTAAAGCATCCGCCGCTTCGCCCAACACGTCATCATTGTTGTCGCGCTCGGCCAAGGATTGCAGGGTGGCGCCGAGGTTCTTTTGGGCGCTTGCCCAATCATGGGTCAGTTCGTTTTCGCCGATGACCGCCAAACATTCCCTATAGGTCTTGGCGGCGCGCCCAAACAGGGCGGGTTCCCCCCCTTGGCTGGCGACCGTCGCCAAGGCGTTGGCGTAACAAAGATGAATGGCGCCCCGTTCGCGCCGGGTCATGCCGCCGGGCGGCGTTTCGAAAGCTGCCCGGGCGTTGTCCAGGGCCAACGCCAGATCACGGGCAAGCGTCGCCGCCTTGGCTTCCGATTTAGGCACCGTTGCGGCCAAGGAAACGGCGTACAGGAAGTCCGCGAAATTTTTATCGAAATCCGCGACCAGGGGCAGCATTGCTTTGGGCCCGAAATTTCCAGCCGGGTCTTGGTTCCAGGCGGCGAAGGAAACGAATTTCAGGTGCATGGTCAGGCCCGGCGTCGGCACCTCGCCCCAGATCAGAAGATCGGAATCGGTGTCTGCCAGCACGCGGCGGGCCGCTGCATCCGCCGCCTTGGCCTGGTCTTCGGGGTGGGCGTCGGGATCGACCTTTAGGCCTTTTTTGAAGAATCGAACCTTCACGCCTTTTCGCCGTTCCAGCGCCTTAATCACGCGCTTGGTGGCCTGGCCGTCATCGTCGCCGAACAGCGGCGCCACCTGAATTTTAATTTTTTCAGGTCTCTCCACCCCCTTGAACCCCAACAGGCGGTCCCAAAACCCGGTGTCGGCGGATTTCGCGGGGTCGCCCTCTGCGCTCTCTTCCGCGACGGCAAGCTGTGCCGGTGCGACGCCCGCGATGCTGTCATTTGGGGCGACCCCGGCGAGCTTGCTGTCGGCTGTCCTCAACCGCTCGGCCATCTTGCTCATGATGCTCATGGCCATGTCGGGCTGGTCGCGCACGCCTTCCAGGAAATCCTGGCGGGCGATAGCGTTGACGGTGACGTCGCCGGCGGCCCGGGCGGTGGCGTTGCGGGTGGAATGGTCCAAGGCCCCCATCTCGCCGAACCATTCGCCGGCGCTCAAGCGGGCCAATTTGACGGTCCCGTCGCCGCCCTGCTTGCCGATTTCAACGGTGCCGGAAACGATTTCATAGGCGGTGTCACTGGTATCGCCTTCCCGGAAGATCACATCGCCGTCGCTGAAGGTTTGCTTGGTTTTTTTCAATACCGCTTCTCCGGCCGAATCCTGCGCCCGCACCGCGCGCCTCGACCCTAAATAACAGCCGCCGGGATTGTAAGAAAAAAATAATATCAATGGGTTGGCTGGACAATAAGGGTTCGGCCCCTTATTAAGGATTCCGTCCAGGCGGGCCGCCAGTTAAATAAACGCCGTTCAAGCGCGTATGCAGCCGGGTCCGTCGAGGGGGCAGAAAATTAAGGTATCCTTGGGGAAGGACCTATGCGTAATAAAACGACCACCGGTATGGCGCTTTTGGCGTTGAGCATTTTCCTGACCACGCCCGCCGGGGCGGCCAGCGTTAGCTCTATCTATGATATGAACAGAATGCTGTCCGAACCCCATCCGCTGGCCCATCAGTACGGCACCAGATGGAAACCGGCAGTCGTTCCGCAAACAGGAGCCGCGCCCGCGGTGATGACGCCGAATTTGGGCGTTGATCAGGGTTCGAGGAAAGTTGCCGCGCCCCAATCTGTTCCTATGTATTCCACCAAGCCCGCCCCCCGGGCCATCCCTGTTAAAGCGACGGCATCCCAGTCAACGTCCCATCGGCGTTCGGGCGGCGGCGGAATTTTCAATGAAATTAAGCTAGGCGCGCTGGCCCATGACTTAGGCCCGTTCAGTTCGCAAAAGGAAGAAGGCGTCGACGGGCATGTCGAGCTCAGGTTCAATTCCCCCGAATTTTTGAAGTACATTTGGTCGCCTTATCCCCACATCGGTGCCGACATCAGTTCCGTCGGCGATACCAGCTCGATTTGGATCGGGCTTGCCTGGGAATGGGATTTCTGGAAAAAATATTTTGCCGGGTTCAGCCTCGGCGGCGCCCTTCATAACGGCGTAACCAAGCAAGGCGAAGGCCAGGAAGACGAAAAAGAACTCGGCTGCAGCCCGCTGTTCCGGCTCGGCATCAATTTCGGCTACCGGTTCAACGAACGTCATTCCGTCGACCTGCTGCTCGATCACATCTCCAACGCCAAAATCTGCGACACCAACGAAGGCCTGGAAAACTTCGGTATCCGCTACGGGTATCGGTTTTAGGGCATTTATTTTACTTGATAAGCCGTTCATAGGCGTCGTGTGAGCCGACCCAAAACCACGTCACCGTTTCTCCTTCGACAAGGCCTAGGGCCCTGTGACCCCGGCTGACGCGGACGGCATAAATTTTCTCCCTGGCGTGAATTTTCTTGAAGTGAAGGCCGGGATGGGAAGCATCGCGTTGCCAAAGTCGGAACGCTTTTATTGCCTGTTCACGGATATCCTGGGGAAGTGCGTCGAAATTCTTCCAGAACGCCCGCGTCGTCTGTGATTTCATTCGGGCTTGGTCGCGGGATCGAAAGGTTCGACATTGCCTTCGACAATTTCTTGTTTTGCCTCACCGGCAAGACGGGCCAAAGCGTCTTGCGAAGAAGCAAACGCTCCGCGCCAGCGCACTTCATCCTCAAGTTCGTCAAGGATAATGCCGGCGATGGCATCTTGCTCATCGTCGGGAAGGCCGGAAACGCGGTCTATGGCTTTTTTTAGAAGCTTGGTCATGGGTTTAGTCTATCACCGGGTTGCATCCGAATCCACAAAAGGCCTTGCGGTTAGGCTTTCCCCGAAACCTCGGCCTCGAGCGCCTGTTTGACGGCCTCAAACACGCTTTTCCAGTCGCCGGGTTGGGGTTGGCGGAACAGCCGCATGCTTGGGTACCAGGGGCTGTCGGGGCGGTCCAGCATCCATCGCCAGTCGCCCGGTGTCGGCAGCACCACCCACGTCGGTTTGCCGAGCGCGCCGGCCAAGTGGGCGATGGCGGTGTCGACCGTGATCACCAGGTCCAGTTCGGAAATCACGCCGGCGGTATCGGCGAAGTCGCGGACCTTGCCGCCTAGGTTGGTAACCAGCGCTTCGCAGCCATTGGCCTGGATGTCGGCGCTGGGCGGCCCGTATTGCAGGCTGTAAAGCGCTGTGTTCGGGAACCCCATCAGTTCGATGAAATCGTTGAAGGTGCACGACCGGTTGGCGTCGTTGCGGTGCGTCGACCGTCCGGCCCAGGCGATGCCGATTTTCTTATTCGTGCTCATGGTCGCCGGCAACAGCCCGGTGTGGGCGTCGGGCGGCTTCAGGTAGGGCACGTCGGCGGGAAGGTTCGCCAAGGTCGTGCCTAAAATCCGGGGCAGCGACAACATCGGCGCATAGACGTCGAACTTGGGCAGGTCCGAGCCGCCGTTGACGACTTGGCCGACGCCGTCAATGGTCGAAAAAAGCCGGCTGAGTTCCGGGTGCGTCTCGACGACGATGGTGCCGCCCTTCGCCTTCACCATCGGGATATAACGGGCGAAGTGGATCATGTCGCCGAAGCCCTGTTCCTGGTGCAACAGGATGGTCTTGCCCTTGAGATCGCTTCCGTCCCAAAGCGGCTGGGTGAAATCGCGAGGCTTGGCGCGGCTTATTTTCCAGCGCCATTCGTATTCGTCGAAGCCTTCCTCCAGATCGCCTTTTTGCAACAGGCTCAGCGACCGGTCCCAGCGGCAGTCGGGATGGGCGGGGTCCAGTTCCAGAGTCTTATCGAAACTTCTAAGCGCCTCGTCGGTTTGGCCGAGGTCGCGCTGCGCCAGCCCTAAGTTATAGACGGCGCCGGCGGATCCGGGGTCGAGGGCGACGGCGCGTTGGTGGCTGGCGATGGCGGCTTCAAGGCGGCCCAATTCGCGCAGCACATTGCCTAAGTTGGTATAAGCGCCGCTGTGATCGGGCTTCAACGCCAGCGCCCGCTGATAACACGCAGCCGATGCTTCTTTCTTGCCGGCGGCGCGAAGCGCCACGCCCATGTTGTTGTAGATGTCGGGGAATGTCTGGTTGAGCATCAGGGCTTGCCCGTAAAGCTTGATGGCGTCCTCGAGCTCGCCCTGGCGGTGATGTTCCAGCCCTTGAGCGAACAGGCGCACGGCCTCGCGTTCGCGGAGCGCCAGCTTTTGGTCGTCGCCCAGCGAATTCCACAGCTCGACCTGTTCCCTGGTCGGCGTTTGCGGGGCGGGGGTTTCCGTCCCCATTTTAGCCGGGGGCGCCTTAACCGGTTTCAATTTCGCCGAAACCGTGGGCTTGGCCGCGGTTTTCAGATCGGGTTCGTCGGCTGCCATTATCACTCCCGGGTCTTAAGGATATGTCCCTAGACCGGCATCATACGCATATATTCCGTTATAGTGAATTTTTGATGGATGAACTTCAACCCCGGCGTCATCGAAGGGTCGCTCCGGCGTCAGTTTTTAGAATGCTTACAGAATTTCGAGGACGCTTTCTGGCGGCCGGCCCAGGGCGGCCTTGCCTCCGTTGACCACGATCGGGCGTTCGATAACGATGGGATTTTCGACCATGCCTTTGATCAGCGCCGCGTCATCAAGGCCGGGATCGTCCAACCCCGCTTCCTTGGCTTCCTTTTTGCGCATGATGTCGCGGGGGCCAAGGCCCAGCATGGCCAGGATGTTTTTAAGCGCATCGGCGCCGGGCGTGTCCGTCAGATATTCGATAACCTTGGGCTCGATTCCGCGGGCCTTTAGCAGCTCCATCGTCTGGCGGGATTTGCTGCACAGCGGGTTGTGATAAATGGTGACGGTCATATTTAATCTCCCTGTGCGGGCTGTCGCTGGTTGTTTTTTAAACCACAAAGACACAAAGCCACGAAGAAAAAGGGAAGGTGGAATAAATCTTTTTCGTGACTTTGTGCCTTAGTGGTTAATCTTCTTTTCTCGCTATAAAAGCCTATCCTAAATACCCCGGCCCAAATACCCCGGCCCAAATACCCCGGAACGCCGCCTAAATCAAATTTCCAGAACCTGTTTCGCGACGCCATAGGAAAAACCGGCGCGAGCCATTGCCGCCAGCTGCTTTTCTTGGGTTTCGGGGGTCAGTTTTTTTGTGGCGAAGGGGCCGAAACGTCGGCGCCGGGCATAAGTGCGGGCGGCTTCAAGCTCGGCAACATCCTTGGTTTCGCCCAAGGCCTCTAGCGCCTCGTCGATGTCCATATTGCCGACGCCTTTTTGTTGGAGCTTGGCGCGGATTTGGCGCCCGGAATTGCCGCGTTGATGCAGGCTTGCGGCTCTGGCTTTTGCGAAGACACCGTCATCCAGGAGGCTCGAATCGAGGAACCGCCGGATCAGGTCTTCGACTACGGCCCCGCCTTCTTCGGCGTCGGTGTCGTGATAATAAGCCGAGCGCGCGACCTTGCGCATCAACACGCGCTTAAGGTTCTCCGCCGAGGTGGCGAAGCGGCTCAGGTAATGAAGCGCCGCGTTCTCCAGATGCCGGGGCGTCGCTTTCCGGGGGACCTTTTTTTTGTTTCGGTTTTTCTCTGCCATAAGGGCGATTTTTGCATGCGTTATGCTGGTACGCCAGATGGCGGCGGCGTATATATGCCGCCATGAGCGAATATCCGAAACCACGGGCCATGGGCGCCGTTAACTGGATCGGCCTTTGGACGCTCTATCTGCGCGAGGTCCGGCGGTTCCTGAAGGTCTATACTCAAACCCTGTTGGCGCCGGTGATCACCACCTTGCTGTTTTTGGCGGTCTTTGCGCTGGCCTTGGGCGGCGCCACCCGCAGCGTCGGCGGCGTGCCGTTCATGGAATTTCTGGCGCCGGGGCTGATCGTCATGGCCATCGCCCAGAACGCCTTCGCCAATACCTCGTCGTCGATCATGATTTCCAAGATCCAGGGCAACATCATCGATACTCTGATGCCGCCGTTCAGTGCCCATGAATTAACTTTCGGTATCACCATGGGCGGTGTCACCCGGGGCGTCGCCGTCGGCTTGGTCGTCGCCGTGGCGATGGTGCCGTTTGTTCCGCTGCACATCCATCACGCCGGGTTCATTATTTATCACGCGATCATGGCGGCGCTGATGCTGTCGCTGTTGGGTACCATCGGCGGCATCTGGTCGGAAAAATTCGACCACATCGCCGCCGTCACCAATTTCGTGGTGACGCCGCTGTCATTTCTGTCGGGCACTTTTTATTCGATCCAGCGCCTTCCCGAAGCCGCCCAGATCGCCGCCCACCTGAACCCGTTTTTCTACATGATCGACGGGCTGCGCTACGGTGTCATCGGCCACGCCGACGGCTCGCCGGTTCTGGGGCTGGTCGTCATGGCCGGGGTCAACGCCGCCTTGTGGGCGTTGTGTACCTGGATGTTCGCGTCGGGGTATAAATTAAAGGCCTGACTCGAAAGGCGGGTTATCCGTTGACACGGTGAGTCCTGATCAAGATACTGGGCCGCTTTCCTGATTCGGGCGCGTTTTTACAGCCCCGATTGTGTTTTTGGAGAGCCGTTCCGATGATTACCCCCGTTATGCCGACCTACGGCCAGCCCGACCTTGCCTTCGAGAGAGGCGAGGGGGTCTACGTTTATGCCGCCGACGGCAAGCGCTACCTGGATTTCGGCGGCGGCATCGCGGTGACGGCCTTGGGCCATTGCCACCCGCATTTGGTCGAAGCGCTGAAAAGCCAAGCCGATAAGCTTTGGCATTGCTCGAACCTCTATGAGATTCCGGAACAAAAGCGCTTGGCCGAGCGGCTGGTCGAGGCGAGCTTCGCCGATAGTGTGTTTTTCAACAATTCCGGCGCCGAGGCGGTGGAAACATCGCTGAAGATGGCGCGCAAGTATCATGACGCTCAAGGCAATCCGGAACGCTACCGGGTGATTACCGTCGAAGGCGCCTTTCACGGGCGTTCGCTGGCGACCATCGCCGCCGGCGGCCAGGAAAAGCACTTGAAAGGTTTCGGCC
>JABMOY010000068.1 GCA_013203955.1 Rhodospirillales bacterium
CAGATAGGGACCCGATCCACGGATACCATCAGGGCCAGCGGTTCAACAGCACCGCATCAACAGGCCGGACACAAGACTGTACCTGACTTGGCCGCTACGACGTCGAAAAGTCCTTGCAACGCGGGAGCCATCCACACAAGATATTCGGCACAACCCGATCGTCCTTGAGCCTTAAAGTAGGCGCCATGGAAACAGAAGGGCGTCCCTCCTTACCAGGAAAATAATGGATAAATAAGTCCGGCTTATTTTCGGCCTTTAGATTAAAGCCGATGTTGTCGACGGCGCCGTCGCCATTTTCGTCAAGGGCATAGACCCGGTCGATCCAATATTTGACGGTCCCAACTTTATGGAAACTTTCGGACCAAATTTTTTCAACTTTTTTGCAGGCAATGTCTTCCTGTTTTTTGTTGACAAGCACTGAAGGCGCCGTGTTTTGAACGATAGCGGCAGGCTCCACGGCCCGAGCCTGAGGCTGTCTCTCCCGAGGCACCCAGGCTTTGGGTTTTTCCCTTGGTTTGGCCTTAGGTAGTGCTTCCGGATCTTGGGTGCCAAAAGTTTTGCCGATCGGGTTCTCGCCCTTCAGCATCGCCACGATGTCGTTGGGTAATTCCCTTATGCTCATGCATTCTTTATCGGTGCCAGGCAGCTCCAAAATTTTAGCGCCTTTCCCCAAATTGCGAGCCAGGGGAAACAAATGCAGGCGAAGCACGATAGGTTTGGGCAGGGCCCTATTGATCCGTTGCAGTAGGTGTTCGCCGATTTCTTGGAATTGGTATTTTTTCCCGATGACGGGGATCGGGCTTTGATCGAAGGTGATTGTTATGGCTTCGTGGACACGGGGTAGGTATTGGCACAAGCTTTCGACATTATTTTGCCCGCGAACAACCAGAAAAATTGTCATCGGGCCCCGTCCGAGCCAGCCATCCTTGGCCACCGTCGGAATCGAAAAAGTCCGCAATTGAACGGGGATATAGCCCCTTATTTCAGTTTTTTCATCAACAGGTTTTTCAGTGAATTTTTGGGCATAGGCGCTTGTCAGCGTCAAAAGCCAGATACCGAGAACGGATACGATAAATTTTAAAATTCCCGTTCTCCCATTCCTTGAGTTCAGCCAAAACATCAACGGGAAAGCCTAACCGTTTCTTCCAGTAGGCGAGCCATTCCCTGCCAGCGGGCGAAACCGATGCCAGCCATTATTTTATTTTGGGCCTGTTTCCATAATGGCAAGGCCTTGACCAGGGCCGCCTGGCCTTTGGGGGAAATGGAAATTGTCCGCTGACGGCGGTCGCCGCTACTACCCGGTTGCACCAAACCCCGGTCCAACAACGGTTTCAGGTTGCGGGTTAATGTCGTCCTGTCCATGACAAGGGTTTTTGAGATTGCAGTCATACTGGCGGGGCCTTCGGTCGCCACGGCGGCCAATACGGAAAATTGCGTCGCCTTGAGTCCGCTGGGCTTTAAGACCTCGTCATACATCTGCGTCACCGCGCGGGCGGTGCCGCGCAGGTTCAGGCACGCGCACCCGGCGGTTTCGTCCAACAAGGACAGGTTTGATGATTTCAAGCTCTTTGGCATTATCAGTGTAAGTGCACTGTTTATGAATATGAGTCAACAGGATATATCACGGAAGTTTGAATATCCGGTGCAGATTTCCGGTCGCAACCTTGGCTGCCGTTTCCGGTTTCAAGCCACCCAAGGCCTTGCGGATCTTGCCGACACGTTTGCTGAAATCAGCCAGATTCTTCGGGGTTGCGCTGGAATCGACGCCGACGATAAAGCGGTCAGGATATTCCTCGATAACCTTTTTCCACCCGGCCATGAACTGCTTGTTCTCGTCAACCAACCGGCTCGCCACATAATCGAGCGGCTTGTGCAGCCAAGCCAGTTCACAAATAAGTTTCGGGAACCTTTTCAACAACTTCTCGGCGTCTTCCGGCGTCGATTGTCCGCACCAATGGGCCCAAATTACTTGCGCATTGCCATTGTGCGTCAGAGTTTTCTCGATGAAGGTTTCGTATTCGTCCGTGCGCTCATACCCACCTGCGGACCGGGTGTAAGGATTATGATGAAACGTCACCGGCAACCCATATTCGGCTGAAATATCCAAAACCTCTTTCAGCAGGGGACTGTCAGGGGCCGAGTTTTGCTTGCCGCCGATCTTGCCGCGAACGGATACCTCACCGAGCGCCTTGAATTTCCCAGATGCCGCCTTTTCACGGACGTTTTTCATGATGCTCTGCTTTTGTTTGATCCATCCCTCGTGCTGGAAAGCGATTCCGGGAATGACACGACCGGGAAACTTTTCCGAAAACGCCAAGGTGTCGTCGTCCTTCCATCCGCCCTGGCTTTTCACCCACAGAAGAACCACATCGATGTTGTTGGCGTCCATGGCCTTAATGGTGCCGTCGGGGGACGCCTGCTTGCCCTTGAAATGGCCATGACCGTCGGAAATAACACCATTGTATTTAGGAAAATTCGGCGAAGCCGGCACCCCGGAAGCAACCTCCCTCTGGCCCCACGATTTCCCCGTCAATAGTTTCCAGGCGTTGCGGTAGGCGATGCTGTGCTTGGCCTCGTCCGGCAAACCACGAAGTATTAGCCTTAAGTTCTTTGCCTTCTCCCTCAGAAAATCGGGCAAGGGCTTTCGACCGCCGCCGTAATCAGTGCCAGCGACGAAGCGGTCGCTGAAATCGGTCAAGATTGCCTTGTAGGCTGGGTCCAATGTATCGGATTGGCTGCCGCCATCGGTTTTCCATATCACCGTATCCAGCACTTTATTGTTGCACTTGTAGCGCCTGCCCGGCCACCCCGTGGAAATATCGTAATAAAGGTTTGGATAGGTTTCCAAGAGACGGCGCACCAAGTCCGGGCCGAACCGTTTTTCGCGCTCGGGATGGCGGATCTGGCCGAAATGGGCCTGGACTACCTTGGCCTTGGGGTGCGCTTTAAGCATTTTTTCCAAAGCCTCGAGGGCATGGTCTTCGGGTTCATGGTGAATAAAAAAAGCGACGCCGGTTTCTGCCGAAAGTGCGAACACCCTTTCTCCGTTCTCGCCATCAAGGGGAATATCCGAATCACGCTCGGTGCGTCCCTTCTTGCATTGGCTGCCGGACATGTAATGGCGGAAATCGAATTCCCCCATGATCGGGTACTGGCCGCTTTGAACCTGGTCCTCTACTTGTCCGATGAAGCTGCCTTTTTGCTTAAGCCAGTTGGGATTCGTGCCGCCGTTGGTGGCGAGGATAAAACGGTCGGGGTGGGCGTTGACGACTTCGTGGATGTAATAACCCCAGCGGTAGCCTTTTTCTTTTTTCTTCTTTTTTTTCTTAGGTTTTTTGCCCTGGTAGCCATCGAAAGCGATCAGCGCCACGCCCAGTTCGTCCATCACCTCCAGGGCGTCGCCCAGGTAATCCTCGCCATCCTTGCGCTTGAGGCTCGATTCCAAATCGATCAGCGGAACCACGCCCTTGTCCAAAAACAATTGGATACGGGCCTGCCACTTTTCCTCAAGCTCCTGGCGGCTGAAATTTAGTTCAACCGCTTCTTCCGCCCGGATGGGAACGGTCGGAACAACAGCCAAAACGAAGAAAATGGCGGCAAAAAGCCAGTAATAGAGCCGCTTTGACATGGTTTTATTCTCCGAAAGGTGTATTTTCTTGAACCCTCACCATATTAACAATTCTTACCCCAAGACCCCCGGATAAATTCACCAAAGCCGGTTGGAAGCGCAGCTTAAGAACCCACGCATGTCAAAAGAAAACTGGAACCGCAAGACCTGGGCATTGGCCGGGCCGGTGATTTTGTCGAATATTTCGGTGCCGTTGCTGGGCATCGTCGACACCGCCGTCGTCGGCCATCTGCCGGGGCCGCATTACCTCGGCGCAGTGGCGGTGGGCGCGTTGATCTTCAATGTCATCTATCACGGCTGCAATTTCCTGCGTATGGGAACCACGGGCCTGACGGCACAGTCCCTGGGCGCCGGCGATGCTGATGAGGTCCGCGCTTGGCTGGCCCGGGCCGGGCTTTTGGCGCTGGCCATCGGCGTCGGGATGATCGCCATACAAATACCGGTTCTGTGGGCGGCCCTGGAAGTCGTCAGCCCCGGTCCCTTGGTGCGGCCCCTGACCGACGCTTATTTTTCCATCCGCATCTGGGGGGCGCCCATGGCGCTGTTGAATTTTGCCCTGTTGGGGTGGTTTTTCGGCATCCAGAATACGCGCGCCGCGCTGGCGACGCAGGTCGTTATGAATGGTGTCAACATTACCTTGGACCTGTGGTTTGTTTTGGGGTTGGGTTGGGGAGTCGAGGGCGTCGCCTGGGCAACCCTGATATCAGAGGTCAGCGCCATTGGCCTGGGGCTTTGGCTGGTGAGAAGTAACCTTAAGCGGATCGGCGGCCATTGGCATTTGGGCGACGCTTTCGACCGCGATCGGCTGGTGCGCATGTTCCGGGTCAACGGCGATATCCTAATCCGCTCGCTGTGCCTGCAGACGGCGTTCGTTATCATCACCGCCTTCGGCGCCCGGCTCGGCGATTTAGTGCTCGCTGCAAACGCGGTGTTGTTAAACTTCCAGATGTTTTCGGCCTATGCGCTGGACGGATTTGCCAACGCCGCCGAAGCATTGGCAGGCGAAGCCGTCGGCGCCAAGGACCGAGGCCGGTTCCGCGAGGCGGTCAAGGCGACGAGCCTGTGGGCGCTGGTCTTTGCCGCCTTTTTCGCGCTTTTCTTTTGGATAGCAGGACCCTTTCTTATCGACCTGCTGACCAGCGTCGAAGATGTCCGCCGGATGGCCAGGGTTTACCTGCCTTGGGTCCAATTCCTGCCGCTGATTTCGGTGTGGAGTTTCCAGTTGGATGGCATCTTCATCGGCTCGACCTGGACGGTGGAAATGCGCAACGGCATGGTGGCGTCTTTGGTCGTTTTCGCTGCGGTCCTGTTCGTGCTGCCGGCGGAAATGGGCAACCACGGGCTTTGGTTTGCTTTCTGCCTGTTCATGGGTGTGCGGGCGTTGACGCTCGGCGCCTTTTACCCACGGTTGGAACGCGGCGTCGGTTAGCCTTCTGGGGTGGGGGAAGAATAATTTCGTAAGGCCAAGCCTGTTAAAGCCGCCAAGGCCCAGGCAAAGGCCACCCACCAGTTTTGCCAGACCCCGTAGGAAAGCGAAGCCACGGTAAGATACGATAACCCCGCGGCGGTCATTATCCCGCAGCAAAAACGGTTTTTACCCCCCCCGGCAACAACGATGAAAAAATATCCCACCAAGGCCGCAACGATGACGGCCCCAGGAATTCCTAGTTCAAGGCGTGTCTGTAGGAATGCATTATGGGGATGAAGCGGCATGATTTCCATGTTGGGCGCAAGACGGCGGTCTTCTTGTGGTATCGAACGAGATGCATCCATTCCCCAACCCAACAGGGGCTTTTCATTAATTTTTTCGACGGCAAACGCCCACATTTTTAGGCGATGTCTAGCCGATGGTGGAAATTTCGCGGCGATATTTCCAACGCTGTCCACCGACAAAAAAGAATTGACCAATTGGGGCGATGCCAAAACCAGGATGGCGGCAATCGCGCCCACCGCCACCGCGCCCCGGCGGCCCAAAAACCAAACAATGAAAAATCCAACCAAGCCCACGGCGGGTGCCAGCAGGGCCGTGCCGCTTGATAAAAAAATGAAGCCGAAATAAGCCATGACTACACCCGCGGCAGCCCATTTTCGGCTTCGCCGCCAGGCAACGGCAAGCGCAGGCCAAGCAATAAGGCTTAAGGCGACCGCGCCGTTGTTAAGTGTCGTCAGGGGGTCAAAATAATATGTACCCCAAAGTGAATCACCTGTTTTCATCGCGCAAACGAATCCCACTGCCATTATTGACAGACCCACAACCCATCCAACCAAGAGAGCATTTTCGGCGTGGCGGTGGAAGTTAAGATCGAGCCGGGAAATGGCGAACATGAGACCGGCCCCGGAAACCACCACAAAAACCAACCGCAAAACCAACAGCAAAGCGTTTGCCGGAATAATGGCCCAAGCAGCACTCGCCGCCGCCCACAGTGCCAAAGCCGACAGGATGGTTAGGATCGAAAGTTTAAAGGAAGGCCTGGGGGATTCTTTCCCCAACCAGCCCACTAGGCCGGCCAATCCTGTGACCACCACCAAAACGGCGATGCCTTTCGGCGCCAAAACTCCAAGGGGGCCTATTAAAAAGGCAAAAAGAACGATAAGGCGGTTGTTCAAGGTTGCGATCATGACAACCCGGCTTTCTTGATGACGGCCAATGTTTTACTGGTGGTATCCGTCCAGGAAAACATCTTGGCGCGCTCAATTGCTTTACGGCTCAATTCATCGCAGAGCGTATCATCCTTCAACAAGCGGCCTATGGCCATTGCCATGCTTTCCACATCCTTGGGGTCAAAAAATTCCGCCGCATCACCCGCCACCTCAGGCATGGCCGCAGTCCGGGAACTGGCAATCGGGGCCCCGCAGGCCATGGCTTCAACCAGCGGATTACCGAAGGTCTCAACCGTCGAGGGGAAAACGAAGACACCGCAACGCTGATACAGACCCACGAGATCTTTGGGCGAGACGCCGCCGAGGAATTCCACACGATCTTCTAGCTTCTCCTCTGCCACCTTTTGTTTCAGTTCCTTAAAATAAGCTTCATCTACGGGACGCCCGGCGATCTTGAGAGTGAGGTCCGGATGCTCCGTTTTTAGGCGCACCATGGCGGATATCAGATTTTTGAAGTTTTTCTGGATGTAAAGATCGGAAACGGCAAGCAGGAAGTTCTCCCGCTTTGCGCCTTTTTCAGGTGGTGAAAAAATACCCGACACGCCATGAGAAACAACCGTAAAGCGGTCCCCAAAGAAGCCCATCAATCCACCCGAAGCCGCACTTAATGCATATTCGGAAACCGTAATTGCCTTCTTTGACATCAAAAGAGAAAGGAAAGTCCCTATGTAAACCAAGGCCCAATACAAAATTTTAGAAGGGCGGCGCTCGACGAAAGCGACGCTTAGGGCATTTCGCAACAAAATGACGGCATTCGGAGCCCAAAGAGGGCCGTAATTGGCCGGTGAAAAGGTCACATCGGCGCTTATTTTTTTGGCAAGCCGGGGAATATCAATTTGTTCACGCCATAGGAGCCGCCAAAACCCTTGGGGGAAACCCAGGTAATGAATGGTAATGCCTTCTAGGTTATTTGAAAGGAATGCCCGCTGGTCGTCGTGAACGCAAAGATGAAGGTCGATGTCACGATCGCGCGCCATCAGTGGCAAAACATTCTTCAAATACGTCACCCCCCCGCCACTTTTTGAATGCAGCCCGTTGAATAGCAGCCGGATTTTTGGTTTGGTTGCTACGGCATCAAGAGCATATGCGCGCTTCAACCCATCGAGGATGGCCCCGACATGATGGTCCCAGGTATAACGATCCAGGGCTAGGAAACGGGCATTACGGCCAGCCACTTTGCGCCATTCAGGGTTTTCGACAAGAAACTTCACCGCATCGGCCAATTCTCCCACATCCTCGGGCTGGACAAGAATTCCGCTAATGCCTTTTGTTGGTTCCTCGCCTCCATCTCCGAGAACACTGACATGCGGGCAACCTCCAAGGACATCTCCGATCTGGCCCAAATCGCTTGCAATCACAGGGCGGCCCGATGACAAATATTCGAACAACTTTGTCGGAGATCCGAAAAACGGGGATCCGTCCGGATTGCGAACGTGGGGCGAAACCAAAATATCCGAGGCCGCCAAATAAAGGGGGGTTTCCTCCTGATCGATCAATCCGGTGATAGTCACAAATTTTTTTATCTCAGCATCTGAGGTAAGTTCCTCGACGACCTTACGCCGAACCCCATCGCCGATGAACATGAAATTAACCTTGTGGGCCTCAAGCCAATTTGGATCGGCCTTGAAAATTTTATTTAACGAATCGGCGAAAATCTCGGCTCCGTGCCAAGGCCCAAACGTTCCGACAAAGGTTACAACCAAAGAGCCTTTTGCAATTCCATAATTTTTCCTAAGCTCGGAAATATCTGTTTGGGAAAAGCGCCCCGGGTCAAAAAGATTCGTGTCGACGCCATTTGGATAGGTGACGATCCGGCTTTTTTCAACCCCCCGGTTTATGAGCTCTTTTTTAAGAGTTTCGGAAACCGTAACCACAAGATGAGCGTGATGCAGACAGGCATTCTCGGTCCGCATCGCAAGTTCTTTAAAATTTAAGGGCGTGCCCCAGTTTTTCGCCAGCCAGCTCTCTGAACCGTTGTATTCAATGACCAAGGGCAAGCCATAGCGACGGGATAATATTACCCCTGCATAATTTCCCAAGGACAGGCGTTGATAGATTAACCCCTTAGACAAATCGAGGCGGGAGGAACCGGAGTCAATAAAAGGTTTGTTATGTCGAAAATGGTTGAGTTCGCGAGGGATGACATAAGTGCTTTTCGGATTTACCGGGTTGAATTTCAACGCTTCGCTTTTAGGCATGGCGATGGGTGTTTCCACCGATGTGAAATTCACTTTAAGACCTTTATTTATAAACCCCTTAACCACACCACTGGTATGCGCCACCGATCCCCCCGCCTGAACGCCCAGCCAGAGACTTGTTTTAAGATATAAAATTCTGCCCTCGCCCTTATCCTGGACGGGGACGCGAGGCTTCTTGATGAGCCTTCCCAGGCGCAGCCATTGAAGGGAAGCCGCAAATATCCCATCCGCGATACCGACAACCATCCGTGCCCCGCCTGCCAAGGCCAGCCCCCATCCAAAGTCTTGAAAGGTAAGGTCAGGTCGAACGATTCGGCGCCTCCTGGTCCGGACCAACATCGCCAATAACCGCAGAGGCGGAACCAGAGGTTCCGTAGATTTATCAAAGATGGGGATGTAAACGGATTCGGATTCAAGGGTACGAAAAAAATTGAAAATGGCTAGATATCCCTGGGCCGTTATTGTCGAAACGACTAAGGTTTCTAATTCCTCCCCGGTTTTTTTCGACAGACGGTCCAGGTAATCGTGCGTCACCGGATATTGAGATATCAGGTAGCTCATAACCTAATCAACCGCCTTCCCTTGGCAATTTTTTCAAATGATTTGCAAGTTGATCTGCCATGTAAGAGCCGATCTTTTCCAATCCTCGCCCGGTCAGATGAACGGAGTCCACAAAATGGGCATCCTTCGGCTTCAACGCTTGGGTTCCCCATTTCTCGAGATCGATAACCTGAATATGGCGCTTGGCCGCAAGCCCCCGCAAGGCGGCATTATAACGCTCGGTCAGTTTCGCCAAGACGTATGGGTTTTTGGTATAATACGGTAGATGTCCAATTTTCAAGGCCCGCGGTGACGGGCTCGTCGACACATTGAACAATCCCGGCAAGGTGACCAGAAGGACTTGGCTGCCGATCGATTCAAATTCTTCGACAACGTTTTCGATTCTATCCAAGAAGAGCGGCACATAACGATTTAGACGCTTAACCTCGGGCGAGACCGGGTCAGGCTTAAGCTCGCGATTGTACATTTTCTCAGCATACGCTCGCCGGCCCCCGAAAATTGCCTTCGCGGCACGGCTCGCACGATCAATTAACCAAACGGACCGAAAAAGATTCTCCAAGGCATCGTCCCAGGGAACATTAAAAAAAAGGTCATTCCAACCGACATAGAGTGTGACAATTTCCGGCTTTAGAGATTTGTAACGCTCCATTTCGAAATAAATATTTCGTAGGAAATATCCCTCTACGCCGCCATTGATGACCTCGGTCGGTATACCCCTTTCGTTGAGAACCTTAGAAATGACGCTTGGGTAATCACCGGCTCCGGCTCCGAAAGTGGTTGAATCGCCCAGGGCAAGGATGCGGGGCCGCGAGTGGGAACGGTCCAGTTCAGGTCCTTTAAATCCGTCCGCGTTGATCCGGAACAAGGTTTTCCCATCGCTTTCCCGATTTTCTATTTCGCCTTGAAGGACGCGGGCGCCAAAATCCCGGCCTGCTCGCTTCTTTTCAGCGACGAGTAATTCTTCCGTTGCCTGGTATCCCGGACGCAGTATCCAGTGGTATCGTCCGCCAGGGGAAGGCATTTCGTAAGGGTCGAGATGAAGACCCTGTTGCAGCATCCCGGAAAAAGGGGGGTAGCCTTGAATGGTTTCGCGGTAAACGTAGACAAACCTAGCCGCCGCTTCAAAAAGCATGCCGACGCTAAGAAGCACTAATAGCGCCACCGTTACTTTTACCGACAGCCTAAAGTTCTTTCCCTGCATTGCCTGTTCATTGGGGGGCATATTGGCTTGCTTCCCGAGCATCACGGATAAGTGGCCCAAACTGTCTCGGTGTTCCAAGCCTTCCAGAAGATAAGTCCAATACCGTCCTTATCAGTATAAAAATACTGGAAATCCAATGATGAGCAGTCCATAACCATCGAAGATGGAGAACGTTATAGAAACCCCACAAAAACTTAAATATCAAAGAGAACATAACCACCCATGTGCGGCATAGCGGGTATTTTCATAACCGATGGCGCCCGGCCCGTCGATGAGGGTGTCCTTATCGCCATGGGCAACAGCATGGCACATCGCGGGCCCGATGGCGAAGGCCATTGGACATCTGCCGACCACCGGGTCGGCCTTGCCCATCGCCGCCTTTCCATCGTCGATTTATCGGATACCGCCGCACAGCCAATGGCGGATGCGGACGCAACCGTCTGGGTTACTTTTAACGGCGAAATCTATAACCACCTAACCCTTCGCCGGGACTTGGAGAAGGCCGGTCATCGTTTCCGCACCGATCATTCGGACACCGAGGTCCTCGTTCACGGCTACAAGGAATGGGGGATCGGTGGCTTGGTCGAACGATTGGACGGAATGTTCGCTTTTGGGCTTTGGGATGAAGAAAAGAAGCGTCTTTTTATCGTCCGTGATCGTATCGGCATCAAACCTGTCTATTTCACCCGAAAGGACGGAACTTTCCGGTTCGCATCCGAGATCAAGGCTATACTTGCCGACCCCAAGTTTCCCCGCGATGTCGAACCGGCTGCATTAAACCACTATCTCAGCTTCATGGTCGCGCCGGCGCCGCTGACCATGTTCAAAGATATTTTCAAGCTTCCCGCTGGCCATATCTTGGAAGTGGATGGGTCCGGGCGCCTGGAAGCGCGCCGCTATTGGGACGCGGTGCCGGGCAAAGGCATAGATCCCGTTGATACCAAGGGCCTCTCGGAGGCGGCCTTGGAAGAATTTTACGCTACCGGTATTCTGGGCCGTTTACGGGCGGGCATCGATAAACGCATGATGTCCGACGTTCCTTTTGGCGTTTTCCTGTCGGGCGGCATCGATTCGTCCGCCAATGTCGCCCTGATGAGCCAAATGATGGACCGCCCGGTCGATACCTTCACCGTCGGTTTCAAGGACCACACGCATCTAAATGAATTGGACTACGCCCAGCGCGTGGCAACTAAATTCAAGACCAACCATCACGAGGTGCTCATCGACGAAGGCGATATGCTCGGATACCTGGATAATCTGGTCCACCATCAAGACGAGCCGCTCGCCGACTGGGTATGCGTGCCGCTTTATTTTGTTTCCAAGCTGGCCAAGGATTCCGGCGTTACCGTCGTTCAGGTTGGCGAAGGGTCCGACGAACAGTTCGCGGGCTACAACAGCTATAAGCTCTATCTTCAACTGCATCGCCGGTTTTGGAATGTATTCAAAGCCCTGCCCGGACCGGCCCGCCACGCTGCCGCAGCGCTTGCAAGGGGACTTTCGTGTCCTCACACCCCCAGGCTCGACCGCATCGCCGATATTCTCGGGCGCGGCGCGCGCAACCAGGAACTTTTCTGGGGCGCGGCGCATGCTTATTGGAACATCCACAAGGACCGCGTCCTCGCCGGCCCCATTGAAGGCGGACCATGGCCGGTGCTGGAGGAAGCAGGGCTGGATGCGGGCGGGCTCGGCGCATCGGATAGCGGCGAAGTAATTTCAGCGCTGATGCGGTCTTTTGATTCGGCCTACCCCAAACGGGAGGAATTGACCCGGATGATCCACAACGAATTCAAAGTACGCTTGGCGGAGCTTCTGCTCATGCGGGTCGATAAGATCACCATGTCGACGTCGATCGAAGGACGGGTTCCTTTCCTCGATCACGGGCTTGTCGATTTCACCATGGATATTCCCCATGCTTGGAAAATTCGCGGCGGTGAGCAGAAATACATACTTAAAAAGGCGCTCGCCGGCATTCTCCCCGATGAAATTCTCTACCGGCCGAAAATGGGGTTCGGGGCGCCGATGGCGGAATGGCTTAGGGGGGATTTCGGACGGCAAGCGGAAAACGCCGTTTTGGGCTCACCACTTATGGACAGAGGCTATTTCAACCGTAGCCATATCGAGGGGCGGTTTCGCGATCATAGGGATGGCCGGCGGGATAACGCGCTGCACCTGTGGCTTCTCTTTAACCTTACGGCTTGGCACGATCACTGGATTGGAGGAACTTAAGGGATAGGTTTTCCCTTAACGGAACCCCCTGAAAAATACCATGTGTATCAGGGCCTTAACAGGGGACAGCATGGATTTTCGAATTTGACCTGCGAAAGACCCTTGGCTGGCGTTTGGGAAAATTCTTGCCCCTAATCCATCCGTAAACCATTGCGGATCAAGAAGAGGCCCCTGATAGGCAAAGTGAAGCGGGCACCGTTCGCAGGGGGGTAATTGTTTTCCGCTGTTGACCGTACGCCTGAAATTTCGCATTTGCTCGCCATTCCAAATCGATTGAAAATCATCATTAATAAAGTTGCCCAGGGAATATTCAGTCTGGCTGGCCCCGGTCGCGATACAACAAACATCGACGCGGCCATCGACGCTAAAATTGCCAAGATCCGCCCATGGTTTTTGGCAGTAGTACCGCGTGGTGCCGAAGAAAAACCTCTTGATCCGATGAAAAGTCATCCGTCCATCTTGGGTCTTCCCGGTTTCAAACGCAGGGTCTGAGGATTCCTTCTGGATGGCATCGATCCAATCCACCTCGGCATCCAGATTGTCGGCGCCATTTGAATAAAGAACGATTCGGATTTGGCTGTCATGACCTGTGTCGAATTCAAGAACATCAAGGGTTTCACCCTTCTTGAATTCAAATGTTTTAATCCACCCCGCTGTTTTTCCACTCAATATCCCAATTCCCAGAATGCCCGAACGCACCTGGCAATTCACAGGCAACAGAACGGTTTGCCCGGCCTTACAGGGAATCGAATAACTGCGGAGAAGATAAGGGCCCGGGGGACCTTCCCAGCGGACGACCACTTTATTAACCGATGGCCACGAAATCTCCACCCCGGGGGAATCGATTTGCCAGCGATTCTTCGAAGGCAATTTAATTTCCGTCTCCATCTGCCCGGCTTCAAGTGCCTCGCCATCATTCTGCGCCTCAACCTCCGCCCGGTAAGAGCGAAAAGTGGAAGAATCAAAAAATACCCTCTTCTTTATTTTATTTTCGGATAAACCGGCATTTACCCGGCTAATCATTTCTTTCAGATCGCGTTCAAGGGGGACTAAGCCGCGCAGGTCTTCGACGGTCCCTGCTTCATTCGCCAATTCGGAAAGAGGGCGTATAAAAATTTCATCAACGCCAAGGTCACTGTCACACAAACGCAGGAAATCACTAACTTCGAGGATGTTGTCGTTGGTCACGACAAAAGAAGCGCTGATTTTTGGGGCCCGAGCGTCGCCTCTTGCCTGAACAATATCCCGGATAAGAGACGTAATTGCGTCGAACCCTTCCAACTTCATGACCTTGTTGTGAGTATCGGCGGTTGCCGCGTTCAAAGAAAAATTGATGTTTTCAAGTTTCAATAGAAGCGGAATATCGGCGTTGCTTAGACGGGAACCGTTAGTGATCAGGTAAGCCTTGGCGGAACGGCCTGTTAGCAACGCGACAAGATCGTCAAAACGCTTATATAACGTAGGTTCGCCGTTGCCTTCTATTCCATACATCCACACCGTGTTAAGGCTGGGCTCCAGAAACCGTTCAATATTTTCCAAGGCGATTTGCCGCTTGATGATCCCCGTTCTTTGCACCGTCACCGAACAAAACTCACACTGGGCGTTACATTGCCCGGTCGGGCAAAGGCCAATGTATTGAGGAAGAGAGATTGCTTCTTCGCGGTCGGCCCGCATTTCGATCGATGAGATCAGGTGATTAAAAAGACGGGACCTTTTGCACAGGGCATGGAGGTTGCGCCGAAACCACCCCCAATGAGGCAAAAAGGTATCCGTTCGGGCGTCCAAACCGTTATGGGCCGGAGGGTTATCGACGTTTTGAGTCTGCGGCATTTCCATCCAGGCGCATTGTAAGCGCGGAAGGCAGTGGTGGAAACAGGCTAGTTTAAGGCCTGCCACTTGTTTAAAGGGGTTATTTCACATAGGTTTAGCCTGCGATTCCAAGATTTTTTTATAACGCTCCCTAGGGCATTTAGTGGGCTTATTAGAACCTATGCCTCTCCATATGGATTCCTTTTTCGAGGGCAGGCTTCCATGCGTCAAATCCTTTTAAACCAGAAAGGCGCCATCGTCGCCCGTATGCCGAAGCCGACAGTCGGACGGGGGTCGATTCTTGTGCGGACTCGCTATTCCCTAATAAGTGTCGGAACCGAAATTGCTTCTTTGGCGCCCGACGCCTCCTCCGGACCGGATTCGGGGCCCGTGGAAAAAGCACAAGCCTATGGGAACCTAGCCTCGCAATACCTTGGGAAAGCCGTTCGCGACCCGAAAAAGGCGATGCAGAGGCTTAGAGCCTTAACCATTAGCCGTCTACATGCGCTTATGCCGGTGAAGCCCGTTACTGCCTCGAAGCCGGTAAATGTCGGTGGAATGATCTGGCGCAAGGTTGGTGGAGGCAGCCAGCAAACAGATGGCAATACCCTGCGAATTACCACCGACACGACGGAGTTCGGTTATCAAAGCATGACCGACGAAATCTCCATTCCCAAAGATCATGCCGTCGTTCTTGAAGTGCGCGGCGAAATCGAAAAAGGTGCCGTTTGTATCGGCCTCATTGCCGGAACCCAGGGGCCTTGGCTCGGCTTTACGACTTTTGAGGCAGGGGTTTTTGATGAAAAATTGGTTTTTGATGTCGAAGGTGCGAAATCGGCCACAGTCGTCATCGCCAATGCCGGCCATAACGATCCCAGCAGCCTTAAAATTGAACCCATTAACGTCTCCATGGTTCCACCGGCCCCCGACGGCGCGTCACAAAACGAAATGGATCAACAAGGCTGGAACGTCGGCTATTCCCTGGCCGGTGAAGTGGTCAAGGTGGGCCCCGGTGTTGATGATTTGGTCCCCGGGGACTTGGTTGCCTGCGCCGGCGCCGGTCAGGCGAACCATGCGGATTATGTTTCGGTAAAACGCAACCTGGTTTGCCGGGTTCCCAAGAATTGCGACTTAAGATGGGCGGCAACGACGACTGTCGGTGTTATCGCCCTTCAAGGCGTTCGGCGGGCGGCGCCTGAGCTTGGCGAACGGATCGCCGTTATCGGCCTTGGGCTTATCGGCCAATTGACCGTTCAAATGCTACGCGCCGCGGGATGCCGCGTCTATGGATTGGACCTTGACCCGGAACGTGTCGAGCGCGCGAAAGCGGTGGGTTTGGATGGTGGTGCTTCCAACGTCGAGGATTTCAAACACCTTATCAGGGACGTCACGAGTGGCCATGGCACAGACCGGACCTTGATCACGGCGGCCACGACATCGAGTGACGTTACCAACCTGAGCATGGAAATTACCCGTCGCAAAGGCACCGTCGTTCTGGTTGGAGATGTCGGTCTGAATATCGAGCGGCCGGATTTCTATCGAAAGGAAATCGACCTTTTGATGAGCACATCCTACGGCCCGGGCCGGTATGACGCCGCCTATGAGATCGATGGCAACGATTACCCCTTTGCTTATGTTCGGTGGACCGAAAACCGGAACATGGAAAGTTATCTGGATCTGGTTTCTTCGGGGCGGCTGAATATCGAGCCCCTTATTGATTCCATAATCCCCGTTGATGAAGCGCCCGCCACCTACAAAGCTCTTGCCGGCGGAAAGGACACCAAGCCGTTGGGCGTGCTTATCAGTTATCCCGAAACCGAAATGCCGGAAACGGACGAGGCTGTCATCACGCTTCGCGGGCACCGCAAACCGCAATCAGGTCCCATAAATTTTGCCCTGGTCGGGGCCGGGGCCTTTGGAACCTCCATGTTAGTTCCGCAAATGCAAAAGCAGAAAAACCAATTCTTTTTGAAGGCCGTTGTCAGCAGCGATGCGACCCGGGGTGGGAACTTCGCCCGCAGCCAAGGCATCGAAATCCTTGCTTCGGATATGGAAACGGTCTTGGGCAATCCGGAAATCGATCTTATTGTTATTGCCACCCGGCACAACCTTCATGCGGAACAGGTTGTCCGGGCGCTCGGAGCCGGCAAGCACGTCTTTACCGAGAAGCCCTTGGCGCTTTCATGGAACGAGCTTCATTCCGTTACCGAGGCCTATAACAACCGGGAAACCGACAGCCTTTTGATGGTCGGCTTCAACCGCCGGTTTGCCCCGGCGATTATAAAGCTGAAAGAAACCATCACCCAAAGGCGATCACCCCTCATCATCAATTACCGCTTGAACGGCGGTTTTATCCCTGCGGAAAACTGGATTCAAGGTCCGGAGGGGGGTGGGCGAAACCTGGGCGAGGCCTGTCATATGTACGATGTATTCCGGTCTTTGGCCAGCGCACCCGTGGCATCGATCCAGGCGGCGGCCATTGACCCGGTTGATACGGCTTACCAACGTAATGACAACTTCTGCGCCACCATCACATACGAAGACGGCAGCATCGGCAATCTTGTCTATACCGCGCTGGGGCCCAAGAAAGGCCTTCCCAAGGAACACCTTGAGGTCTTCACCGACGGCGAGGCTTTTGTCATTGATGATTTTACCAGCTTGTCCCGGGCCGGCGATGAAACTCCCCTGTGGCAAGCGGCCGAAGCCGACAAAGGCCATTTCGAAGAATTGAAACGCTTAGGCGAAGCGATTGCCGGTGGTAAGGAAGCCCCCATACCCTTCGACGAGATCATCGAAACCTCTTCCGTCGCCCTGCACATCGAAGATCAATTATTCGGGCGGGCCTGAGTGGTGGACGAAACGATTTCAATAAAACCCGGTTTGGGGGAATCTAAGGCGGGGAAATCAGAAATTTCCCGCTTTATTTACGTTTCCGATATGCATGAAATGGGGATTTTATTGCATCCCCATCTTTCAAGCCTAACAGAACGACATCGCATCAAGCTTGAGCGTCCGCCCCTTCGCCAAGGTTCCGAGATCATCAAGGAATCCCTGAGAAACAAGGCTTCAGGAATTATTGTCGAAATGCAGCGCGGTTGGCCGAACCGGCGCGATCTAATGTTGTCGCGGAAGGTTCTAAAAGCCGGATTTTCACTATTTTATTATTGGCCTAGGGAAGAGGCGGTCGAGATTATTAACGGCCATCGTTTATCGAGCATGGCAAGCTTGTTCCTGTATGTAAGTGCTTTTCGAGTGTTGTTTTTCTTTTCCAAATTTTCTCCCTTAGACGATGCGGACCTTGAAACTCGTCACCAAAATAGGTTGCAGGCTATTCAGGACAACATCCACCCTCTTCCCATGAGAAATATTAAATTCTCCGGTGGTCATCCAAAAATCGACGGCAAGGGAATTTATTTACGGGCCGATTATTGGGCGGATATGAGATCGGGAGGCAGTTATGGACATACGTGTTATGTGGCGAAGGAACTGGCGAAGGCCACAGGGAACTTCACATGCTTGATGGGGAGCCGCTTCGAATTGCTGGACACCCTTGGCCTTAATCAAGTTGTCATGTCCCCCCCATCCGTATTCGCCCATGAAACGGACATGCTTGATGCGAACCTCTCTTATCATGACTCCCTAAGAGTTTTTTTTGAGATTTATCAACCCGATTATATTTACGAACGTCTCGTCCCGGGAAACTACGAAGGCGCACGCCTGTGCCAGGAATTAAAAATTCCTTACCTTGTCGAATACAACGGCTCTGAAATCGTCATGCGCCGTTCATTCGGAGACGGCAAGGGGTTTCGATTCGAACACTTGTTCCTTGAAGCCGAAAAACTAGCTTTTGAGCAGGCAACGGCTATCAATGTTGTTTCTGACGTCGTCAAAGACAGCCTCGTGGAAATAGGCATTGATCCTCAAAAAATTCTGGTTAACCCGAACTGCGCCGACCCGGAAGCCTATGCCCCGGGAACGGATGAGGAAGTCATTGGACTGCGCGGAGACGTGGGCTGGAATGGTAGCAATATCGTCATTGGTTTTGTCGGTACTTTTGGGGGCTGGCACGGCATTGAAGTCCTGGCGAAAGCCCTTCCCCGCATAGCCGAAGAGGTCCCTAATGCTCGTTTTCTGCTTATCGGAAAAGGCAATCTACAAAATCTTATTATTGATTCCATTGACAGGAACGACCTGCACGACAAAGTACACATGCCTGGAATGTTGCCGCAGCAGGAGACGGCGCACTTAATGAAAATGTGCGATATCTTCGTTTCCCCCCATCACCGGGACATGGGAACCATGAAGTTTTTCGGTTCCCCGACAAAGGTTTTCGAATACATGTCCTTAGGCGCCGGCATTGTCGCCAGCGATTTGGAACAAATCGGCGAGGTGCTGTCGCCATCGTTGCAGGCTTCCGATTTGGAAAAAATCGATCTTGAGATTACGGACCAACGTTCGGTGCTTTGCCAGCCAGGAAGTGTAGATGATTTCGTATCCGCCGTTGTCGGGCTTGCTAAACGCCCGGAAGTCATCAAAGCAATTGGCGCCAATGCCCGCCAGGCTATCCTCGAAAAGTATTCCTGGTCCAAGCATGTCGAAAGATTTTTGGATTTCACTCAGGGCCTTGAGAATTCCCTGTACCGAGAAGCACAGAATGTTCCCGAAATCGTTGAGCCGGGCGAAGATCAGGACATTGATCCCTTCAAGAAGGAAATTATCGATCAGTGGGACAACGACCCTTGCGGGTCACATTATGCGGCCTTGGAAGGAAAAACCCGTTTCGAATGGTTCAAAGAGGTAGAACAATTCCGTCATGAAGAATTCGGGCCATGGATGTGCGAAACAATGGAGTTTTCGGACCATGCCGGCGAATCGGTCCTTGAGATCGGTGGCGGCATGGGGACTGATTTGGTTCAATTTGCAACTGCCGGAGCAATCGTAACGGACCTCGACATGTCGACAGAGCATTTGAACCTGGCGCGCGAAAATTTTGAACTTAGAAACCTGGAGGGGACGTTCATTCACGGTGATGCCGAAGACATGCCCTTTGACGACAACAGCTTTGATCTCGTTTATACCAACGGCGTTATCCACCATACGCCGAACACCAAGAAGGTTATTGACGAGATTTACCGGGTGCTCAAACCGGGCGGGGAAGTCATTTGCATGGTCTATGCGGAAAGCTCCATCCAATATTGGCGTGATCTTGTTCTTTGGCGGGGGTTGCGTCAGGGTCAGCTTCAGTATTGGTCGATGGGGGAAATCATGTCCCGCAGCGTTGAAATATCCGAGACGGGCGCGCGGCCTTTGGTCAAGGTTTACAGGCCGAAACAACTCAAGGAAATGTTCGGGGATTTCACGGGTGCCCGGGTTTTTCATCGCCAATTAATGCCACACGAACCGCCGAAGCTGTTGCGATGGCTACCGGTAAGTTTCTTGCAAAAAATCATGGGATGGAACCTTGTGATCAAAGCGCGAAAACCGCAACAGTGAGCGTAAAATGGGCCCTATGTTACGCACCCTTTTTATAAAGTTAGCATCGCCCGGATCTCGTGGAGTTCGCTTCCTTTCGTCCAGACTTGATGCCGTTGCCGAGCATATCTGGGAAAAGACCCGGTATTTTGGCCCACGACTGCCATCCCACGGCAAAATAAATGCGATCCTTCGGCGCATGGGGATCAGTGGCTTTACCGATTATACGGTTGGTCAGATGTTGGGTTATTTCGGTCAACGTAGTTTCCTACCTGCGGAACGGGAAAAGGTCGTCGACGAGCTCAACAACAGTTTTCCCGATCAGGTCCGAGTTATCCTTGAAGCCGCGGAAAAAACCTCCAGCGGCGTATTTAGCTTCCTAGGCAGTGGCCCGGTCGATGTCCGCCGTGGAAAAAAGGGAAATGGCCACAAAATTGACTGGCGGCTAGACCCGACGACCGGGGAACGTTATCCAAAGGTTTTCAGCAATTACCGTTGGGGCACCGGCAAAATCAGCGTTGGTGGGGCCGATGTCAAGGGGCCGTGGGAACTGACCCGATGCCAGCATTTTGCCGCCCTGGGGCAGGCCTATTGGCTGACCGGTGACGAGCAATATGCACGTTGCTACGCTAAAACCATTCTGGATTTTATTAAGCACAATCCGCCGGGGCACGGGGTCCATTGGGCCTGTTCCATGGATGTGGCTCTCCGGGTCATGGGCTGGCTCGTTGGTCTTTCTTTTTTTCAGGGGTCTCCGGCTCTTTCCTACCGGTGGTGGCGGCGTTTCCTAAAAGGGGTTACCGCCCACGGGCAGTTTCTGGCGGCAAACCTTGAATTCGGCACCATCGACAAAAGGGTGGTGACATCCAATCACTACACGGCGGACTTGCTTGGCCTTTACTGGATTTCGACCTGCTTCCCCCATCTTGACGCGGGGGTGGTTTGGCGGGGTCTGGCCGAAAGAGGGTTGGAGCGCGAAATAAGAAAACAAATCCTGCCCGACGGCGGCGATTTCGAATCCAGCGTCCCCTATCACCGTTTAACGGTTGAGATGTTTCTTTCGGCGTATGCCCTTTCACAACATTCCGGCGCCGGGTTCTCTAATAACTATCGCGACCGCCTTCTTTCGGCCCTTCGTTTCGCCAAGGCCTTGCGCCAGCCAGACGGTCGTTGGCCGCAGGTTGGAGATGCCGATGACGGCAGAGCCCATATTCTTACCGGATACGGGGCTTGGCAGCAGGAATCCTTGGACCACTTGCTGGCGGCGGGGGCACACGTTTTGAATTGCCCTGATCTTTCGGAAGGCCTTCCCGAAGAAGCCCTCGTTGAGCAACTTTTCTGGGGCAATCCCACCCCTGAGCGAACTAACCTTCCCTCCGTACCTAACCCCGCGGCATTTCCCGATTTCGGGATTGCCGTTCTTCGTGGCGGACCATCCTACGTTTCCATAACCAACGGACCCGTAGGCACCGAAGGTTTCGGCAACCACAAGCACAATGACCAGCTTGCGGTCGAGTGGGTGGTCGGGAATCAGCCTCTTCTGGTGGATGGCGGAAGCTATATCTACACCCGCGACCCGGTGGCCCGAAATCTGTTCCGATCGACGGCCCAACACAACACGGTTATGGTTTCAGGGAACGAACAAAACAGCTTCGATCCTAGCAGCCTTTTCCGAATGGATCAGGAAGGAGATGTTCTCTGGGAAACGCCCCTCAACAAGGAAGGTTTTTCCGGAATTGAGGGCCGTCATACCGCCTATGCCAGGCTTACCCCACCCGTCATCCACACAAGAAGGGTCTTGGTGCGGAATGAGGACGGGATTGTCCTAATCGACGATCTTTTGGAAGGTGGGGCGGGACACGCCCTCCGCTGGCATTTTCTGCTTTATCCAGGAGTCGAAGCGGAGATCGAAGGAGGAAGCATTCACTTTCAAGGCCCCCATGGCGGGGGTCGGATGTTGGTTTCCGAGGAAGTGCCCTGGCGCCTTGAAGAAGGATGGTATTCCTCCGGATATGGCCGGCGCGAATCGACCTTGGCTTTGGTTGGGGAAATGAGCACGGGGGTTGAAAGATTGGTCTTTTCCTTAGCCCCGGATGAAGCCGTCCCGATTTCCTTGAAAGAAGCTATATCAACAATTAACAGGATTTTCTCTACCTCGGGGACGAAAAGCGATTAATCGCAGTTTGCAAGCCCCTGAGTCATTACCTAGCATAATCGAAACCTAGCATAATCGAAATTCTTTACTGTCGAGTTATGGTCCATTTCCCGTGCTGCGGACACCAAATTCCCGAATTTAAGGAGGTTAAGGCCAGATGAAAGTAACCCTCGTGATTCCCACCTTGAATGAGGTCGTGGGAATGAAGGCCATAATGCCCCTGATAGATTCTTCGTTGTTTCACCAGATTCTTGTCGTCGACGGAGGATCAACGGATGGGACGGTAGAATGGGGTCGGGAAAATGGATACACAGTAATAGAGCAAACCCGGCCCGGTATCCGGTTCGCTTATTTTGACCTGTTAGATAAAATAACTGGTGATATCATCGTTACCTTCAGCCCGGACGGCAATTGCCTTCACGAACTTTTCCCCCAGCTATTGAAAAAGATGGATGATGGGTACGATATGGTCATCGTATCCCGTTACAAGGACGATGCCGTAAGCGAAGACGACGACATTGTAACGGCCTTTGGAAACTGGCTCTTTACGACGACCATCAATGTTCTTCACGGAGGCCGTTATACGGATGCCATGGGAATTTACCGTGCTTACCGGACGCAACTGATTTACGACCTGGACCTTGATAAGGATGAAAGTTATGCGCTGGCGGAAAAGTTGTTTGGAACCGTCATTAGCTGGGAGCCCCTACTTTCCATCCGGGCGGCAAAACGAAAATTAAATGTTGCTGAAATCCCGGGTGATGAACCCGAACGGATAGGGGGCGAGCGAAAATTACAGATATTTCGATGGGGGGCGGCCTATTACTTCCAAATGTGGTATGAGCTTTTCTTTTGGAAGAAATAATTTTCTGGATTTTATTTTTTTATTCAATTTCAATGGGTTATGGCCACCCCGGATATTCGCTATTGAAAAGAAGCCACGCAAAACTAAGTGCATGATACTACACAGGTATATTAGTATGCGGGTCAGGTTCCTTAACTTCTTAAGAACGTGAGTAGTGGATGAATTTTATCAATACGGACGCTTTCCTTTTCGGGACGGGTGCTTGGCAAAAGCTTAACGGCGTTATGACGCCCGCCATCGGCAAGCCCAACGTCCTTTTGTGCTATCCCAAGACGGGAATGGATTTCGGTTCCACCGTTGCGCCGCCGCATGCGCTTTTGACCATTGCCGCCCCCATATTAGAAGCCGGCTACAGCGTTGCCATCCTTGATCAGCGCGATAGGCCAATTACCCGTGAATCTTTAAAAAGTCTAATTTCCAGCGACCTACTTTGTGTCGGCATTTCGACCATGACCGGCACCCAAATACGAAACGCCCTTAGGATTACCGACATAGTCCGTGAACTTACGGATGGCAGCGTCCCCCTTGTCTGGGGTGGGCCTCATCCTTCCGTCGCCCCCATTGAAACCATTGAGGATGACAACGTCGATATCGTTGTTATCGGCGAGGGCGAGGTTCCCTTCCTTAACCTGGTTAAGGCACTTGATGCCAAAACAAGCCTGCATGATGTTCCCGGTATTATGTTCATGGACGGCGGCAAGACCGTTACGACTGACGAGCCCCCTCTCATGGACGTTGAGGATTTGCTCCCTGTTCCCTGGGAATTGATTAACGTCGAACGCTATGTTCACCGCGATATGTACCTTCGGGACAAAACGCGCGTCCTTGACCTGGGGCAAACCAGCCGGGGCTGTCCCTTTAACTGCGGTTTTTGCTCCAGCGCCTCTATTCGCCAACGTAAATGGCGCGATATGTCAGTGGATAAAGCCCTGCATATGATCGAACGAGATGTTCACCGTTTTAACCTTGACGGTATCTGGCTCCGGGATGACGAATTCTATATCAAGCGAAAACGCGCCCATGCAATTTTCGAAGGCATCGTCGAGCGCGATCTCAATATCGGTTTTTACACGTCCGGAACGCGCGCCGATGTCCTTAACAAAGCCAAGCCCGATGAACTAAAATTAATGAGGCGGGCTGGCGCGCATACCTTGAAAATCGGCGCGGAATCGGGTTCTCAACGGGTTTTGGATTTGATGCAAAAAGGCATTACCGTTGAACAAACCATTGAAGCGAATCTTAAGTGCAAGGAATACGGATTTAATCCGGCTTATGCATTGATGATCGGCTATCCCACCGAAACCTTCGAGGAAATGAATCAAACCATCGATCTCGCCTTCCGTCTTCGGAGTGATTATTCGAAGGCGCAAACGGAAACCATAGCCCAATATACCGCCATGCCCGGCACACCGGATTTTCACATGGCCATCATGCACGGATTAAAGCCGCCGACGACCCTTCGCGAATGGTCCGATTGGCTTTTTGACGACTATGACTTCGAAGGCCGGAGAAGCCCGTGGTATACGAAAAGCGAGCGGATATACATGGGTAATATCTCGTATTCGAGCATCCTGTCGAACGCCTTCGAAAATGTCAGCGGCACCAAGGGCAATTGGCTGACCCGGCCTATCCGAAAAACCGGCGCCGGCCTGGTTGGGCGTTTCTATCGCTGGAAATTGAAATATAAAATGTACCGGTTTGCGCCTGAGCTGGGGTTGGTCCGTTATCTTCGACAAATATTGTTCTACGGAAAAGGTGCCAACCCTTTCACGACCTGGGCCAAATATATCGGCATCCACCTGGATGCCGATGAGCAACGCCAGAATATTCAGGCCAAGGGCTGGACCCGTTAGCCGCCTAACGGAGCGTCCTCGTGACCGGTAAAGATTATAAGCCCGTCGAACCCGAGCAGGAATGCGAGTATTGCAACAAACCCTTGATTGAGGGCTGCAATGAATTCGGCTCCATCTTCGACCGCGAGTCGGATATGGAACACCCCTGCCCCAATAACGAAAACCAGTTTCCACCACGAAAAATTTCCGACCAGGCCGGCTGATCTTTTTTTAGGGGGTAAATTGGCTATTTCTGATTCCCAGCAGAATTTTCCGGGTTCTTTTCCGTACCCCCCGAATCAATCACTTTATCAATTTGAAGGGAAATGATTTCCTTAATATTGGAACGAATCATGTGATGAAGAATAAAGTCACAAACAAAGCCCAATAAGAAAGTTAAAATCCCCAGCATCATGACCATGAAAACGACGCTCAACTGAAGGCTGGAAAAGACCGTAAACTCCCCGCCATCCCCAAGAGCAAACAACGTGTAACGAACCAGCCAATAGGAAAGCATCAAGAAACTGGGAACAATCAAGATCAAGCCGATCCCGCCGAAAAAATGCAACGGGTTGGCGCCGAATTTGTGCGTAAAGGAGATGGAGAGAAGATCGAACAAGCCTTGATACCGAAAGGTCTTGTACTTGGACGAACCGAATTTGCGAGGACTGTTTTCAACCGGGACCTCCGTTACCTTAAAACCGGCGATGTGGGAAAGCAGGGGCGAATAACGATGATACTGCCCGTAGATACAGATCGCCGAAGCCGCCCTTCGGGAATAAGCCTTAAGCCCGCAATTGTGGTCATGCAGGCGAAGATCGCCGACCCAACTGACAACAGTATTGTAAACATATGACCCAATCCTGCGGGTCAGGGTATCCTTTCGGCCCTGACGCCAACCGCTGACAACACCGTAACCTTCATCCAGCTTGGCCAGGAGCTTCGGAATGTCCTCGGGATGATCCTGAAGATCGGCGTCAATGGTGATCAGGGCGTCGCCTTTCGAGTGCTCGAAACCAGCCATAAGGGCCAAGGACTTGCCGCAATTGCGGCGAAGCCTGATCAAGCGTACATAAGTCCGCTCATGGCACAGGCCTTCGACGATATCGGGTGTATCGTCGGTAGAGCCATCATCAACGATGAGGATATCAAAGCTTTTTCCCTGCCCCATTTGAGTAAAAACGGCGGCAACTCGGTCGACCAGTTCACAAATGCTGTCGGCTTCGCAAAAAGCCGGAACAACGACTGAATATTTTGGATTATTCCCGCTTTTCGCCATATCGACACTCCCCTCAACACATGATAACCATGACGGCAATTGAGGCAACGGTCAAAACGCCTCGAAACAAAGTCCCCTGAGGGGGAATACGGGTATGGAAAAACGACAACGTGCATTCAAGTGCGGTCATTCGGTAGAGGTCTATTTTTTATTTTTCTAGGTTGTTTTCAGTTTGGAAGCCCATGAATTTCACGAGAATTTCACCCTATTTTGTACCTGGACTAGCCCTTTTGGTGGTGTTTCTTGTCATCTTCTACGCGGGCTTCGGCCAAAGGCCCATCAACTTTGACGAGCCCGGCATTTTCAACGCGCCTTATATGTTTGCCCAATATAACAGCGTTTCTTACCCGGTTTGGTACCACCGGTTCTCCGACAGTTTCGAGACATATTATTTCCACCCCCCGGTCTATTACACGGCCTTGGGTACGATCATGAAGGTTGTGTCCGTTTATTACGCCGAGGCCGTTATCCCGACACTGATTTTCATGATTTCCGTCTGGTTGATTGTTTCAATGCGGGCGCCCTCTTTTTACAAATTTTCCTACTTACTTTCCTTATTCTCTCTGGTCGTTGTTTATATCGTCACGTCGATGGCCAACTTCGGCGTCCGCCCCGACATGGTAATGGCCCTTTGTTGGGCCGCCGGTCTTCTGGCCATGGAAAAAAGTCGGCTCGAAGGTTGGTCGTGGCCGATGATGTTTTTGGGTTCGTTCCTTGCCGTCCTGGCCTCATCTCTCCATTACATCGGAGTATTTTTCATGGCCAGCGTCCCGGTTTACTGCTTTTTCGCGTACCGAGAACTCGGTTGGCGGCAATCAAAAAAGGTCTTGGCTGCCGCCGTCGGGGGGGGGTGTCTGATTGGCGTCCCCTATCTGGTCCTATTTATTATTCCCAACTTCGAGCAAATTATTAACTGGTTAACGAGAGCGGAATTCTCCAACGAGCATGGCTCGAACCCATTCCGGATTTTTTGGTTCAAGGTTTCCAGCAACGCCGCTAGAGACCTGTCTTGGAGCCCGGTAGAATTTTTTAGGGTTTTTCCAGGATTGTTGATGCGGTGGTACGTGCCTATAGGTCTTTTCGCCGCGGCGGGGCTATTGATGATCCGAAACACCCGCACCCTGGCTTGGGCCGCCCTGCCCCATATGATCTTCATCTATTTTATTGCCGACAAGAATCAATCGACCTACATCATCCCGGAATATTTTTTCATATTTCTTTTGGTGTTCACGGGCTCGTTGCTGACGGTTCAACGATTGTTACGGCATATCCGGCTTTCGAACTGGGAACGGCCGGTCATGTTTGTACTTTGCGTTTCTTTCGCGGGACACATGGCCGGCTCGGCTCCGCATTTCCAATATGCTTTCAAACAAATCGGCAAGTTCCAGGTTCATTGGATGGAAGTCGCCCGGGCGGCAGGACAGCGGATCATTGGAACCGATGCCGTAGTCGGTGAAAACACTGCGGCGTTTTATATTTCCGGTGCCCGCTACTGGTATCCGGAAGGACCAATGTTTCTGCTCCCGGACGAACGAACGTTTCCGCCAGGGCAAAAGACCAGAAGAAAGAAAAATCGATGGCACACTGGAGTCTTGGATGAAGAAAAGCGCCTGTCCGCCCCTACGTCCATCGTCGGGTTTACCCTGAACAGCCCGTCATGGCTGTTACCAAAGCATTTAAAGGCCGGGGGCAAAAAAGTGGATGGAAACTTGGCCGGCTATTACGCAGACGGCAAGCTCAATATCCTGGGCGTCGTTAATACCCCGGCAAATATCGGCATCATGTTTTTCTCAACCCGCAAGCCTGACCATGCTCGCTATTTCCAGATCAATCATTATACGCGGCGGATATCGGAGTTCGTGGAATCAGGCCAAGGTGATACCATCTTCGGCACATACCTGTGCTTAACCTTGAAAGACATTCCCGAGCAAAAGTATTTCCGGTTTTACCATCCTTTTATTACCTACCTTGAGGTCGATGGGAAAAACCCGCAGATTTTAGGTGTATTCCGGACCCCAAAACGGACCTTCGATAAGATGACAAAAGTTCTTTCGCCGGACTGCTACATCAAGGAAAGCCACCTGGGAACGGTGCGTTCCTATTCCCTCGTCGATTTCATGAAAGCCAACCCGGACTTTCACAAAGACATTTCGTTTTTTCCCAATCAGCAACAGGCTATCGAGGCGAAACGGGCAACGGAGAGGAATTAACCAATTGGAAAGTTGTCTGATCATTCGCAAAATTATTCTCCTGCACGGCACTTAACCCCATGAATTCCAAGAAATTTTTAAACTATCTAGTGCCAGGACTTGCCCTCCTAGTTGTGGTCATTGTCGTCTTCTACGGGGGCTTCGGGCAAAGACCCATTAGTTTCGATGAGCCCGGAAATTTCAACGCACCTTATATGTTCGCCCAACATAGCAAGGTGGCTTTCCCGGTTTGGTACCTCAGATTTCCTGATAGTTTTGAGACATATTTTTACCACCCCCCCGTTTTTTATACAGCCCTTGGCACCATCTTGAAGTTTGTTCCCGTTTATTACGCCGAGGCTGTTATCCCAACGTTGATTTTCATGATTGCCGCTTGGTTGGTTGTTTCTCTACGGGCGCCAGCATATTTCAAATTTTCTTGCCTTCTCTCCACCTTCGCTTTGGTTACTATTTATGTTGTCACGTCGATGTCCCATTTCAGCATTCGTCCTGACATGGTGATGAGCCTTTTCTGGTTCACCGGGCTGTTCGCCATGGAAAAAAGCCGGCTCGACGGATGGTCGTGGCCATCAATGTTCCTGGGCTCACTCCTAATCGTCTTGGCCGCGTCTTTCCATTACATCGGGTTGTTTTTCATGGCCAGCGTCCCTGTTTATTGTTTTTTGGCATACCGCGAACTCGGCTGGTGGCGAGCCAAAAAGGTCATTGGCGCGGCCGCGGCCGGTGGGTGCCTGATCGGCATTCCCTATCTGGCCCTGTTTATTATTCCTAATTTCGAACAAATTGTTGATTGGTTAACGAAGGCGGAAAACTCCAACGAGCATGGCAGCAACCCGTTGCGGATTTTCTGGTTCAAGGTTTCGTCAAACGCCGTTAGGGACCTTTCCTGGAGCCCCGTGGAATTTTTTAGGGTTTTTCCGGGTTTGTTGATGCGGTGGTACGTGCCTTTGGGCCTTTTCGCCGCAGCGGGGTTTTTGATGATCCGCCAAACCCGCGCCTTGGCCTGGGCAATCCTGCCCCACATGATCTTCATCTATTTCATCGCCGACAAGAATCAATCGACCTACATCATCCCGGAATATTTTTTCATATTTCTTTTGGTGTTCACGGCCTCGTTGCTGGGTATTCAACGATTGTTGCGGCGTGTCCGGCTTTCGAACTGGGAACGTCCAATAATGTTCGGGCTTTGCGCTGCCTTGGTTGGGCATCTAACTGCCACCGCGCCACCTTTCAAGTATGCCTTAAAACAAATCGGAAATTATCAGGTTCATTGGATGGACGTAGCCCGCGCAGCCGGGCAGCGGATCGTTGGCACAGACGCCGTGATAGGGGAATACTCTGCTGCGTTTTACATGTCCGGCGCCCGTTACTGGTATCCAGAGGGGTCGATGTTTCTAAAGCCGGATAACTTCCAATTCAAGTCCTATGGAATTTCTGGATTCAAGGGATCCATAAATCGGTGGAAGGGTGATATCAAAGATGAAAAGGAACGCTTGTCCGTCCCTACTGCCATCGTTGGGTATTCGTTGAATATACTTGAGAGGCCATATTCATATCATTAAAAAACCGGTGGAAAAAGAACGGGGGGAAATTTGGCCGGCTATTACGCAGACGGCAAGCTCAATATCCTGGGCGTCGTTAATACCCCGGCAAATATCGGCATCATGTTTTTCTCAACCCGCAAGCCTGACTATGCTCGCTATTTCCAGATCAACCATAATACGCGCCAGATTACGGAGTTTGTGGAATCAATCCTGGGCGATACAGTTTACGGCACATACTTATGCAAAACCCTGGAAGACCTACCTGAGCTAAAATTTTTCCGGTTTCATCACCCTTTCAACACCTTTCTTGAAGTCGATGGTAAAAATCCGCAGATATTGGGCGTCTTTCGGACTCCTAAACAAACCTTCTATAAACTGACAAAGGTTCTTTCGCCGGGCTGTTACATCAAGGAAAGCCACCTTGGAACGGTGCGTTCTTATTCCTTCGTCGAATTCATGAAGCAAACCCCAGAATTCCACACCGAGGTATCTTTCTATCGCAACCAGCAACAAGCCATCGACGCAAAAACAGCGGCAGGGAGGAAATAGCCAAGCGACTATTAAAGATCAATCTTGGAGACTATTTTTCGACCGAGGCCTTAAATAACAGGTTGACCGTCAGTTTGCATTCAAGCCAACCTATGTGCTCTCAATCCCCGATACAGGTTTCGTGCCACAAGATCGCGTTGAGCACCGTCCAAACCAAAAACCCGTTATTGGCGCGCCCTTCCACCTGATCTCGGAGTATGGAACCGAAATAGTCGTTGTCAAGAAACCCCTGGCCACGAATAGGGGAGCGTTCAAAGGCGTCCAGGCAGTATTTTCCAAAATCCCCCCGGGTCATCCACTGGTCGAGCGGTGCGCCGAAACCTTGCTTGCGGCGATAAAGAAGATCGTGGTCAACGTAGGGTTCCGCAGCCTTCTTGAGCAGGCGTTTGCCCAAGCCGTTCTCCAACTTGTACGAAGCCGGCAAACGCATGGCGAAGTCGATGATATCGTGGTCGAGGAACGGCACCCGGGCCTCGACAGAATGGGCCATGGTCATTTTATCGACGCGCATGAGCAGGTGTTCGGGAAGGCGGACTTTGGATTCGAGATAAGGAATCTTATAAGGCGTTTCGGGGTTCCCGACCCGGCCGTCAAGCCCGCCTAAATAACCTTGGATTATTTCGTGGCTGTCGAGCCCCCGGTGCCCGTCTGGAAGCAACCCGTCAATGGGGCAGTCAATACCTTGAACGAATGGCGCCGGGTCGGGGGTAAGCAGACGGCGCTGGTCCCCCACCCAGGCTGTTGCTCCGCCCCAGAAGAGTTGTTCACCCGCTTGGGCGCGTCGGGAAAATTCATCATCGGCGCCGGTAAGTCCTGCCGCCTGGCCGCCGAAAAACCGCCGCCACCATGACGTTTTATTGCCTTTTCGAAAGGCTTCCTCCTTCGCCCGGTGATCTTCGCACCACCAGTAGCCGAGAAAATGCTCATCCGCCCCTTCCCCCACCTGGACCACGGTTGTTCCCGTCTGCTTGACGAGCCCAGCCAGAAAATAGAGCGGAATGCACACATTGTCGGCGATCGGTTCATCCTGTAAGCCCGGCATTTGGGGAAGAAAGTCCAAGACCTCTTTTTCACTGATCATGGTTTCATGGTGATCGGTGCCGTAGCGGTCCGACACACGACGGGCATGTTGAAATTCGTTAAAATCCTCATAGCCCTCATAACCGACCGTAAAGGTCTTCACGGGCCTATCCATCAACTCGCTCATCAGCGCAACGTTGAGGCTTGAGTCAACGCCGCCGGAAAGGAGTACGCCGAACGGCACGTCCGACACCATCCGCCGGGCGATGGATGTTTTCAACAGCCGCGTCAGCTCGGCGACGGCGTCATCGAACCCGAGGTCTCTTTCGCGAATCCGGTTGCCCGTATCCGGCGTGCTGTCCCAGTAACATCGGGCCTTGGCCGCCCCCTGGTGGTCGATGGTGACCGTGTGGGCGGCAGGAAGTTTGAAAACGCCGCGAAACATCGTCAATGGCGCCGGCGCAACGATAAAAGTCAAATAATGCCAAAAGGCGGTGCGGTCCAATTCTGCCGACATATGGGGGTGCGCCATCAACGCCCGAATTTCGGAGGCGAAAAGCCATTCGCCGCTGTCGGTCCGGGCAATATATAGGGGCTTTACGCCGGCCCGATCGCGCACCATGTGGAGGACCGGATGATCCGGGTTTCGGATGTCATAAACGGCGAAGGCGAACATGCCGTAAAGGCGGTCAATAACACCCAGCCCCCATTCCTCAAACCCGTGCAGCAAGACTTCGGTATCCGAATGGTCTGTTTTCCATTGGTATTTGCCGAGCTTCTCCAACTCAGCCCGTAATTCCGCGTGATTGTAAATTTCGCCGTTGAAGACGATGACCACCGATCCGTCGGCATTGGACATGGGTTGGGCGGCCGAATCCGATAGGTCGATGATGGAAAGTCGCCTGTGCGCAAAGCCGCAGCGGCCTTCGCGTTCCCGCCACACGCCCGCCCCATCGGGCCCACGGTGGACCATGCGCTCACGCATAGCGACGAGCGTGTCTTCCTGGCAGACCTCGCCGCCCTGTGGTTTATATGCGCCGACGATGCCGCACATGTTATAAATACGGGGAAATTCGGAAGGGCATGGAATACCTTACTGATAAAGTCAGTTTCTTATTGAAAAATTGTCACAAAGTCTTTATCTGTTTAGATAACTTTGCACCCCTTTTTAAAGCAAAAGCATCGCCTTTAAATGGCTGACACAGGTAAAGCTAGAGAGAATGCCGACAAAAACATTCACCTTTATTTGTCTTTATAACCACCAATCGATAGGTGTTCGGACTTTATGTTCGATCCTGCGGGATCGGGGGTGGAACTACAATCTTATTTTCCTCAAACCCCACATCGAAAGCATCATACGGGAAATCCCTTCAGAGGAGGAAATACAACTCGCCATCGATAAGGTAATAGACCTTAACAGCGATTACGTCGGCCTTCAGGTCTTCTCCTCTTTCATCGAACTGGCTTCTATCCTGACCGAGAGAATCCAAGCTTTGGGGATTCCTGTTTTTTGGGGTGGGCCGCACCCGACCGTCATGCCCGATGATGCCATTTCCACCGCCGATATGATCTTCATGGGTGAAAGTGAGCATTCTTTCATCGATTTCATCGAAAGAACCGAGAAAGGTGAGGATCTCTCCACCATCGCCGGCTCATGGCATCGCCAAGGGGACAAAATTACAAAAAACGCAGGGCTTCACGTTGAACAGAACCTTGACCTTTTTCCATTTCCCTATTTTGACAACGAGCATACCTATTACATTGGGGACGGAACCCTTTCGCCCTACACGGAAAATTACAAATTTTACGTCATGATGACGGCGCGGGGCTGCGCCTACTCATGCACATATTGCGTCAATTCGTTCCTCAGGAAGGAATTTGGCAACAAGGGGTTCGTCCGAGCCCGCAGCGTCGATAACTGTATTCAGGAACTTGAGGAGATGGTCGGGAAATACCCAATCGACCATATTTATTTTTCAGATGAAATTTTCGGTACTCAAAAAAAATGGGTCCGGGAATTCGCACCGAAATACAAGGAAAAGATTTACCTGCCCTTTTGCTGTTTATTCCACCCAAACACCGTCAAGGAAGACGTTGTTTCCATCCTAAAAGATGCCGGCCTCAGCAAGGTAGGCATGGGACTGGAAAGCGGCAGCAAGGAAATTATTGGTGACCTCTACGACCGAAGAACCACCACTGAAAAAATGTTGAAAGCCTGTAATCTTCTTAACAAGTATGGCATCAGAGTTGCCTACGACATAATTCTCGACAGCCCCTATGATACCGAAAAGACCCTTTCGGATACATTAGACTTGCTATTGAAAATTCCGAAACCTTTCATCCTTTCGGCATTTTCCCTAACACCATTCGCAGGTTCGGCCCTTACGCAAAAAATGCTTGATGATGGGTACATCACCGAGGACGACATAGAAGGAAATGTCAAAACTCGGCGTTCAAAAGCGGTGTGGGCGTGGAGAGCCAATGATAAAGGCCTAAGAAAATTTGATTCCTACTGGAATGGGCTCATCCTTTTATGCGGCAGCACACGGTTCCCCAATTGGATAATCAAAATGCTGGCCCGCATGAGGTTCCTAAAATACTTACCCTCCTTTATCTGGAGGGTGGTCAAGGCCAAGGACATCATGGTCAAAAAATTTGGCGAGAATACGCTGGAAATAAAAAACAGCTCTGCCGATCAGATTTTCAGCAGTCCTTTCCACCTAAGAGCTGTGATTGACGACCAACTGTTCAAAAAGCCCGTTAACAGCGTTCGCGAAGAAGATATCGTTTTCCGCGAACAAATTGCCACGACTGAAAACGGACAATGGAAAGCAAGGGGAAGAGCAAGTTCTCCCTTCACTTATCTCGTGAAAGGCAAATATCAGCCGCAAAAGAAGGGCCGGTATCTGATTGCCGAGGGGAAGCTCTTAAACGGGGGGTTTACGCTGGGGTTGCTTCATGATGAAGAATGGCTGCAAAAGGTAAGCGTCGTCAATAAAGGCAGTTTCAAGATCGTTCTAGAGGTGCCGAACGACGATACCTACGCCGTTACCTTAGCCAACAATTTATCCGAGGGATCCCTACAAAACGATTTCACGATTGATAAGATTGGCTGGCTTGAAGACGGTGCCGCCGCCTAGTCCTGAAAGACATTCAAGACCTTTTTCCCGTTCTTCATGAAAACCGACGTCACGGCATTTTAGCCGTGCCTCAGTTTGGCTTCCGGGAGACGGAAAAGATCATCTCTCTTGAATCGGGATCGTCCCGCGATATGCGGTGAAGAATTAGGTCCCGGCCTTCAAGTTCTTCCAAGCCAAGCGGGCTATAGTCAAACATTTCAAATTCGATGTCGGTTTGTCCCACGGATTTCAACATCCATTCAAACTCTGGGCGGGAATATTCCCGGTGATGCCCTTTGAAGGGAATTTCCGTTGAAAACTGGCTTTCGATCTGGGGAAAGGGACTTTCCCCACGGAGCATCTTAAGCCGGTTCGATACGTAGGCGAGGTTCGGAGTATCCATGATCAAGCGGCCGCCCGGTTTTAAAACGCGGGTCAAGGTTTCAAGAAGGTTCTTCGGAGTATCAGGAACATGTTCAATGACCGACATGCATAGAACGACATCAAAAAAGTTATCCTCTATAACGCCGTTTAGCTCGTAACCAACATTCTCTAAATCCAGAATCTTGATTTCATTATCCCTCATTAGACCAAGATTCTTCGAAAAATCATCCTGATGAGATGAATACTCATCAGCGGCCCAAGTTTCGAGCCCTGCCTCTACGCCCAAAAGCGCAAAATTTCCAAAATAGGATCCGTAATCCAGGAGCCGTAATCCAGGGCCAGTATATTTTTGAAGAGCTCTTGTGACGTGCAGCATTCTAATAACGCTACACTTTAAATAGTTCTCAAAATCGAAATTTTTCAAAGCCGGCACATTAGGGTGGAGACTTTTAAATGCCCCACCCTCAATACATGAATGTATTTTCTCATAAACTCCCCAGGTGGCGTCGAACTCCTCGGGAAACTGTCGGCGCAAATCTTCGGGAAAATTAATTTTAAGTTTTTGCGCGCCAGAGGGATCGGCGGGCCAGCCAATTTGTTGAAGAGTTAAAGCGTCATTCCAGGTCGATTTAGGTTTATTCCACAGGCGCGAAGCAGTGAGATTGTCTTCCCGCAATTCGTCATCATCAAGGGACCATTCAGCATCAGCCACCCATCCTGTTCCCGATGGAATAATACCTTCACCCATAACCTCAAATTCGGTGATGCGTGTCGCACAACAATGGACATTTGGATTGATCGAAAAAAATAGAGTTTGCTCCTGGTCGAAATAACCATTCTGGGCAATCATCACCGATAAGGCGTATTTTCCAATACCAAGAGTCAGCCAAGGGAAGCGAACCCGGATACGACCTTCTTTTTTTTCGCTATAACTAACGGGAATGTCCCGCATGATCGCCCGGAGGGTATCTACTACCCCGCCGTAAAGAAAACCAATTGCCATATCAACAGGTTCCTCGAACCCCGGCGCAACAACGTGAAAATCAATAACAATTTCCACCGCCTCTCCATGAGTAACCGTACGGATCTGGTTCCCTTTGGCGTCGGTGATTTGCGCCTGCGATATCAGAATCGCGCCGTTTCCATGGAGGGTTAATTCCCCTTTTTCCATGCCCCGCGTCAGAACGAGGGGACGGCTTTCGTTTTGGTCAATTGTCAAACGAGCCGTATTCCAGCTCCCTTTTTCACCGCCCAGCATTCCCAAATCAATAAATTTATCATTAAAGAATACAGAGACCGAGCCTGCCCCGTCGGTCTCTTTCCAGTAATCTAAAATAAGCTGAGCATGGTTTTTTTCGCTGCCAAGGCATTTCCTGGGAATACGAAACAAACAAGCCGCCCGGGGATAGGCGGATCCGTAAGAAAGCACCGAACGAACCTCCCGGCCCTCAAACACGGTCGGCTCGCCCCAGCGGGAATTTTTCAAGTCGAATTCACTATCCGGGTTTTCCTCATTACCCTCGGAACCTGCAATCGGCAGTTCAAAGTCACCTTCGGCCCCACAGGAAATGGCAATTCGGCTAATATGCATGCCTTCAAGCGCCCCAACGGGAAGGTAAAATTCCACCCAAAGCACCAACTCGCCGGCGTCATCATGCTTTATGAGTTCGGATTTTGACAGCTCGGCGCGTAGTCGAATCTCTTCCTGTTCGCGTATAGATGCTTCATAAGCTGCAATCATCCGCGCAGGGGCACCATCGGCGATAATCTTGCCCTGATCGATCCAAATCATCCGGTCGCATAGTTTCCCGGCACTATAAATATTGTGGGAAACGAGCAGGACCGTGGTTCCTTCAACCTCACATAACTTTTCAATCTTCTTAAAGCTCTTCAGCGCGAAATAAGCGTCTCCTACCCCCAAAACCTCATCGATAACAAGGACATCCGGCACAATCGCCGTCGCCGCCGAAAACATCAGCCGGGCGCTCATGCCTGTGGAATATGTCTTAACCGGCTGGTCGATGTAATCATCAATTTCTGCAAAATCGATGATTTCAGAAACTTTCGCCTCGGCTTCCGAGCCGGAAATGCCGAGATAGGAAAGGTAGGATTCGACGTTTTCACGGCCTGTGAAATCCGGGTGAAACCCACTGCCAATTTCTAACAGGGCCTGCGTTTCCCCCGTCACTTCAAGAGTGCCCGATGTCGGCTCAGTGACTTGGGTGATCAGTTTAAGAAGCGTACTCTTGCCGGCGCCGTTACGCCCAATAATCGCAACCCTCTCACCCCGCAGAACCTCAAAATCGATTCCAGAGAGTGCCGCATGCTCCGAATACTTTCCCGACCCGGGCCGAAGCAGCCCTATCATGTCAAGAAGACGGTATTGGGGTTTTGCGAAAAGCTTGTAGACCTTCGTTAGCCCTTGGGCACGGATGATGACATCACTCATAGTCAACCAGGACTTTCCTAAAACGGCGGAAGAAAATGCATCCCAGCACGTAGAAAACAAGACTGCCGACGACCGCGACAATCCATATTCTCGGCGGCATTTCGTAACCATCGATGAGACTGAACCGAAAAATTTCGGCCATGTAATAGATCGGGTTGAAATCGACGACAAACCGCATTCCTTCGGGAACCATGTCCGGGCGGAAGGCGATCGGAGAGACGAATAACAATAACAGGACCATCAAATTGACGAAATAATTAAGGTCCGGAACGAACACCCCCATGGCGGAAAACGCGGTGGATAGCCCCAGCAAGAACAGAACCTGCAATAACAACGCCAGGGGAAGAAACAATAGATTGGCTGAGATCGTTCCGTTTAAAACGCTTAACCCCACAATCATGGCGAGACCCACGAATTCCGTAACGATGGTCATCAATACCACCCGCGCGGGAACCAAATCCACGGGCAGCATGACATTTCGCACCAGATGGATATCTCTCTTGATGGATGCGGTTGCCATTCCCAGCGTTTCCATAAACGCGATATAGGGGACCAAACCGGAAAATACGAAAACGACGTAGTCGAGTTGCCCGTACCCGGGAAACCGAACGCGAAAAACGAACAAGTAAACAAACAGGTAAATAGCAAGAAACAATACCGGCTGCAGGACGATCCAAAACGAGCCGAACAACGAGCCGGCAAAACGCTTTTTAAATTCCACACGGGTTGTCGAGATAATTATTTTACGATATCGGAACAACGTTTCAAGGTTGCCCCGAATCGCTCGAAAGATTCTGTAAAGGGTCGAAGAATCATCCCTCGTCCGAGTTCCCGCAGAAAACCCCTTCATTTCCCCTGAGCCTTGCGCCGTCTCAAATCAAGCCTGCTTGTCATGGGAAAGAAGCCCGTCCAATTCTTTCAAGGCAATCTGGGCTTTATCCGTTAACGCCGACAATCCATCCGTTTGAGCAGCGGATTCCCTGCAAAGAACATGTAGATCATTGACGGCCCGCTGAAGAGTCTTCTGGTTCTTGAATAACGATTTTGAATTGCCCGCACGCCCTGTGGCCGTTGCGTCTTCGACGGGCGGGATGGCATCTTCGATTCGTTGAATAATCCGCGCCGTGCGCTCGACCACGGTGGATAATTCTCTGGCGTTTTCGGCACGCTCCGCTTGATAGGACAATAAGTTATTAACGGCCTTGGATAGCGTTTTTTGTGACTTTTTAACACGCTGATTTGGCGTAATGGCTTCTGGGGCCGGAATCGAAGAACTCGCCTTCCAAGACTCGCCCTCTTGGGCCTGCCCTCGGAACGAGCCTAAGCCCCTTGATGCGTATTTTATCCTGGTGAACCCCACGAAGATAATCACCAGCACGACAACGAACCCGCCTATGGTTATGTTGGTTTGACGAATGACACGTTTGTTAATGCTTTTCACCCGATCGTAGAGGCGCTTTTCGTAATCGGGAATCGATGCCCGCCATTCGTCAAACTCCGCACTCGCCCCTAGGTTTTCCGACCGAGGCTCCGCGGCCATGGCTTCATGCCCGCTCCGATTCGGCACAACCAGCACGAAAAAAAGGGCAATTACCAGGACAAAGGCCCTTGTATTCAAACAGTTCAACATCTTTAAAAAAAACCTGTTTCTAGAGGGTGTTAACGGTCGCTCCCCTCGATCAATTCCCCCCCTGAGGAGATAATAATCAAGCGCAGCCCTTTGAAAAAAACGTAACTACTTTTACATCATATCCAAAGCCAATGCGGTTATAATACCGATATGATGATCAAGGCTCCAGCGCCAACTTCCGCTGATTGTTCCCCCTTTTCTCACTAGAACAGAGCACAATTACTTTGACACTTCGATGGCTCCACATCTTCATGGTCATGACCTTTGTGGGCGTCGCTGCCATCATGGTCCATTTATTTTTCCAGCATGCTGGAAATTCTCCATACCTGTCCGCCGATGACATTGTCGCAAACATTTCATACAACCTCGCCCGTCTAGGACGTTATGGGTTTCCTGCCAGCCCCTTACAGGGAGGCACGATTGCGGTTCGCACCGACGGGTTTTTCAATTTTGGCCCTTGGTATTTTCTCGTCGGTGCCGCTTTAACCTGGTTATTTGGGATAGGCCTTGAAATCCAACGGGCCATACATCCCCTTGGGATCCTTTTCGTCGCAGGCTTAGCCTTCCTGACCTTTCGCCAGGTTTCCCTGGCCGCCGCCGGAGCCATGGGTGCACTCCTGCTCGCCATCTTTGTTTACAGCCACTGGCCTATGGTGCGGCCTGATATCATGA
>JABMOY010000069.1 GCA_013203955.1 Rhodospirillales bacterium
AATGGCCATCGGGTCGCCGGAATTGCTCTTGGCCTCATATTGCTGGGCGCGGCGGCTCCACATGGTGCGCTTGACCCGGGCCCGGCCTTTGAGGGTCTCGAGCGCGCCGTCCATCTTTTTGCGCGAGCTCAGCTTGCGCAGGCCCGAGGTTACGACCTTGGCCAGCGGCACATGCAGCGTCATGCGGTCGCGTTCAAACGAAATCACGAACAGCTTCAACTTATGGCCGGCGATTTCCTGGTTCTCGATGCTTTCGACCATGCCGACGCCGTGAGTCGGATAAACGACGTAGTCGCCCGGCTTGAATACCGGCTTATTTGAGGCCTTGGCTTTCGGCTGAGGCGCCGGCTCGGCCTTGGGTGCGGCCTTGGGTGCGGCCTTGGGTGCGGCCTTGGGTGCGGCCTTGGCTTTGGGCTTCGCCTGAGCTTTGGGTTTGGCCTTGGCTTTCGGCTTCGGCGCCGCTTTAGCTTTCGGTTTAGCTTTCGGCTTAACTTTCGGCTTAGCTTTCGGCTTAACTTTCGGCTTAGCTTTGGCTTTCGTTTTAGCCTTGGTCTTGGTCTTGGTCTTCGCCATCGGGTTTACGACTCCTAAAGCCTATTCGCTGCCTTTGCCGGGGTTTTCGCTGAACAGTTCCGCTTTGCCGGGTTTGCCGCTCCATTCGGCGGCGTCGGCGGGCGGTTCGCCCTTGCGGTTGATGTTCGGCCACTTGGCGGCAAATTCGGTATTGATCTCGAGCCACTTGGTGATGTCGGGCTCGGTATCGGGGATGATGGCTTCTTCCGGGCACTCGGGCTCGCAGACGCCGCAGTCAATGCATTCGTCCGGATGAATGACCAGCATATTTTCGCCTTCGTAGAAGCAGTCCACCGGACAGACTTCGACACAGTCCATGAGTTTGCACTTGATGCAGCTTTCGACAACGATATAGGTCATTTTTTTCTCCGTTAGGGACCCTGTTTCCCTGATTAAAAGACTTTAACCCGAGGTTGCAAGCCCGTTTTTAAGTGTTTCTATTGAAGCTTCGCCAGCACCCGCTTTTTGGCGGCGCCGCTGTCGCGGTCCGAGACATGCAACAATCCGCAAACGCGGCGCACCAGATTGGCCTCGTAATCGTGGACGACGCCGTCGGCATAGGCGACTTCCCACAGCATTTCGATCATCTGTTGGCGTTGCCCGGCATCGAAGCCCTGTTTGAGGACGCGGGTGAAGGCGAACAGCTGATGCGACTTTTCGACCGCCATCGAGCCGGCGGTGATCAGGTCTTCGACGTCGGCGCCGGCCAGCCCGAAGCGTTCTTCGATGAGGGCGGCGATGGCGGCGCGCTCGGCGGCACCGAAATCGCCGTCCATGATCGCCGCCTCGATCAGCAGGGCGACCGCCGCCACGTCGGTTTCCATGGCTTTTTCCGGAACGGCGCCGCCGCCGCCCAGAACCAGGGCTTTTATGCGCTCAATCATGGCCCTGACCTAACACACCGCCTTGGCCCCCAGCAACCCTTTGCTGCAGGGGTTTTTTGCTTGTCGGCATCCGCCCCCGACCCTACCTTTCGGGGATGGCCGAAAGCTCCGCCCCCTTTGACGCCCCTGATGATGAAGCCGACCCCCGGTTGCGCTTTGCTCCGGCCTGCGCGCGCAACCGCGAGCCGATCGCCGATGTCCTCAAAAAAATTCTGCCCCCCAAAGGGCTGCTGCTTGAGATCAGCGCCGGCACCGGCCAGCACGCGGTTCACTTCGCGCCGCTTTTCCCCGGCCTGTCGTGGCAGCCGAGCGACCCCAACCCCGAAATGCGGGCGTCGATCGCCGCCTGGACGGAGAAAACCGGGGCGCCGAACATCCGGGCGCCGCTCGACATCGAAACGACGCAAAGCGACTGGCCGATCGATGAGGCCGACGCCGTTTTTTCCGCCAACATGATCCACATCGCGCCGTGGGCGTGCTGCGAAGGGCTGCTGGCGGGGGCGGGACGGATTCTCTCTAAAAAAAACGCCGCCTTGATTCTTTACGGGCCCTTCAAGATCGGCGGCAGGCACACGGCGGCGTCGAACGCGGCGTTTGATGACAGCTTGCGAAGCCGCGATCCGGCATGGGGGGTGCGCGATCTCGACGCCGTCGCCGCTTTGGCCAAAGACCACGGGCTCAACCTCACCGAGACCCACGACATGCCGGCCGACAACCTGACGGTGGTGTTCAAAAAACAGGGGTGAGCGCGTCATCATCGGCTCATCATCGGTTCATCATCACTTCGCCATCGGTTCATCATTACCTCATCATTACCTCATCATTGACTCATCATCGGTTCATCATTGTGTCATCATTTTTGGGCCACCGTCTTGGCACAAGGCGTTGAATTTACTGACTTTTGCTCTGAAACAGGGCCCAAAATGTCATCATTTATATATACTTGTCGCGGACCTAATGCTCCGCTCCTCGCCTCTTGTTTTGTCCCGGTCGCGGTTTCACCGCTCCTCGCCTCTTGTTTTGTCCCGGTCGCGGCTTCACCGCTCCTCGCCTCTTGTTTTATCCCGGTCGCGGTTTCACCGCTCCTCGCCTCTTGTTTTATCCCGGTCGCGGTTTCACCGCTCCTCGCCTCTTGTTTTATCCCGGTCGCGGTTTCACCGCTCCTCGCCTCTTGTCTAGGCAAGGCCGAAGGCGCTTTGCGGGCGGCGAGTCTTTGGGCGATGCGGTCCTGCAGGTCGACGGCGCGGGCGGCGGCGTGGAAATGGTGGTCGCCGACGGCGCGCTGGTAGACGATTTCGAGTTTGCCGAGCAGGACTTCTTCGTCGAGGCATTGGGCGCGGGCGAGGACGCGGCGGATGTCGGCGATGCGGGCCTGGATGCGGGGGTGGCGCATCAGGCGGTAGCCCTGGTTGTGGGCCGACTGGGGCGCGTAGCCGGCCTCGCGGGCGGCGACGGTGGCGTTGTTGAAGGTGGCGAAATGCTGGCAGAAGGCCTCGTGGCGGGACCGCAGGGGCCTGTCCGCGGGCGCCCCGGTTGGGCCCGAATTGCCGGGAGAAGGCTGGGGCCGGCGCGGCGGTATGCCGGCGGGGGTGCGGGGATCGTATTCCATGATCTAATTTCCTATTCAATGGCTAAAAGGGAATAAGATCATATTAAAAGAGGGCTGTCAAGAACAAAGATGGAACATTTTTCTTTTTTAAACTTTTTCTCAAATTTATTGTTCCCTAAAAGTTCTTGATTTTTAACCTGCTCTTATGCCTAATATGTCTTTAATAGGGGACTTGGTGTGTCCGTATAGGGGGCTTGCGAGAATTCAGATGTATACATTTTACGAATTTTTTGCCGGAGCCGGGATGGTCCGTGCAGGACTTGGTGATCAGTGGAACTGCTTATTTGCTAACGATTTCGACCACAAGAAAGGCGATGTTTACCGGAAAAATTGGGGTGAAGGAATATTAAAAACCGCTGATGTCGGCAGTCTATCCCCGGTGGATTTTCCTGGGCAGTGTGATTTAGCTTGGGCCTCTTTTCCGTGCCAAGATTTATCACTTGCGGGTGGTGGAGCAGGTTTAAAAGGCGATCGTTCTGGAACATTCTGGCCCTTCTGGGATTTAATAAAAGCCATTATCAACGGAAACCGAGGGCCACGAATCATTGCCCTTGAGAATGTCTGCGGCACTTTAACCTCACATAATGGCAATGACTTTGCTTCTATTTGCGGCGCATTTAGAAGGGCTGGTTATCGTTGCGGAGCTATTGTTATCGATGCCGCCTTATTCGTCCCACAATCTAGACCACGACTTTTTGTCATCGGCCTTCGAAACGACCTACCCATACCCCAACAGATTGAAGGCCCAGAATATTCTTCACCTTGGCATAATCGAACTTTGAAGACAGCTTATGATCGTCTGCCAAAAAGTGAAAAAGCAAACTGGATTTGGTGGAACCTACCAAAACCCCCAATACGCAATGCCATCTTTGCTGATTTAATAGAAGACTTCCCTGAAAGTGTGGTTTGGCATACCGCAGACGAAACGCGTCAACTTCTTGCCATGATGAGTGACCTGAACCGCGAAAAGGTTAATGAGGCCAAAAAGGCCGAACATAAAATGGTCGGAGCGATCTACAAACGAACACGCCTGGATGAGAGTGGTGTGAAAGTTCAGCGAGCTGAAATCCGTTTCGATAACATTGCTGGATGCCTTCGAACGCCAGCAGGGGGATCAAGCCGTCAATTAATTATGGTGGTTGAAGGAAATTCGGTTAAATCACGCCTCATTTCTAGCAGAGAGACCGCCCGCCTCATGGGCTTGCCTGATGAATACCAACTTCCTGAAAATTACAACGAAGCTTATCACCTCACAGGTGACGGCGTCGTAGTGCCTGTCGTTCGTTATCTTGCCATCCACATTTTTGAGCCGATTATTAGGCATCAGATGCGTCGCGCACAGAAAGCAGCATGAGCATCATTCCATGCGGCCAAGATGAAAAACTTCAGAGGCAGATAAAAGATTTTGCCGAGTCGCTAAAGGTCGAAGCCCATAAAATTGGCACTCATGGATTGACCGAGAAAGATTTCTATAATAGCGGCCTTCTTCCTGCTGCTGTAGAACGGTTGCGAGGTCAAAACGCCGCAACCATGCGGGAAAAGAGGGACTTCGTTAGCCTTGTTCTTAATCACCTTCAAGACAAAGGCTTTATTCTTGAATGGGAATCTGCAGGCAGTCAAAATCGGCACGATTACACGATAAAGATGTCAAACGGTTGGATTTCCGTTATAGAGTTAAAAGGGTGCCTAGATGGAAACAATACTACTATTTTCGAGAGGCCCTCACACGCACGAGAGTTCATTATTTGGAGCGTTTGCCCCAGAAGTGGATCAAACCCTCAGAAAAATGTTTGGTCAGGAATTCATACGCGGCTCAGCGCTGAAATCATCGATAAAGAAAAACACGTGGATGGCCTCATCGTTTGGGATTGGATTGCCGTCATGCCGGTGGTCTGTCTGCTGGTGGCGGCGGGGATGAGTTCGCCGAACCCGTTTTCGCTGGGCCTAAGCGCTAAAAATTACGATCCGGGGCGGCCGGGCATTGTCGGCGTCACCCGCCATCCCGTCATCTGGGGAATGGCGTTGTGGGCGGCCAGTCATTTGCTCGCCAACACCGACGCCGCCGGGGCGCTGTTGTTCGGCTTGCGGGTGTGGTTCACGCTTTGGTGGCCCTTAAATTCTTCGCCAACACGCTTATAGAACTGGGCTTCGTCGGTCATAAGGTCGGACTCGCGGGACACGTTGGTAACGAGCACGTTGCGGATGGTCTTGGAATTAACCCTATCGACATGGAATGAACGAGCGCGGCCATCACGCTCAACAAGGGATACAATAGCTTTAGCGTCACCCGTGCCGCGCTTCTTATGCCAGCGCCCATGAGTGAACACCCAACCCGTAGAGCCTATGTAAGTCTCGTCGGCTTCCACGATCTTGCCACCACCGCCCATAGGACCGGGACGGTTGTCTTTCATGGCCTCACGAATACGGTGAGTCATAAACCACGCTGTTTTGTAGGTAACGCCAAGCATGCGGTGAAGCTGGTGCGTACTCATGCCCTTCTTTGAGGACGAAAGAAGGTGCGTAGCCAACAGCCATTTATTCAAAGGCACCTTGGAGCGTTCAAACAGCGTCCCAACAGTAACGGTGAACTGCTTACGGCATGAATTACACTGGTGAAGGCCAGGGCGGTGTTTCTCGCCATTTAGCCTTTGTACCTTCTCTGTTTCCCCACAATGGGGGCAAAAGGGACCATCTTCCCAACGATTGGCTTCGAGATACTCTCGGGCGGCTGTCTCGTTGGTGAAAATTTCGTTTGTTAAGTCACACATATCACTGGCCTTTTTATGGTTTGATAGAGCAATTATAGTGTCAAATTACTTGCTTTGTCAAGTATATAATCGCGTATTTATCCGGAGCTGTCAAGAACAAAAATAGAACATTTTTTGATTTTCGGGGGCAAAGCAGACGTTAATTACTAGGTGGCCAAACGTCCGTTAATAGCCACAAGCGGACATATACTGAAACACCATGACATACACCTAAGGCTGCAATAACCTTAGGGTAGTTCAGGAATACATCTGATGCCGTTCGGGGCGGGTTCTACTTTAGTCAATTCGATTTTTGCCCGGGCCGTGGCTCTCGGGCTGACGTACTGGCTCGCCGTGGTTTGGGCCATTGAGTTGGTCTCTCCTGTCGATAAAATTGCGCTTTTTTGGCCCCCCAATGCCATCGTCGCCGCGGCATTGATCTTCTCCAGCCGCAAACATTGGCCGCTTTACCTGATTGCCACGGCACTGGCCTATTTTGCCGCCAGAGTGCCAGCCGGTCATTTGCCGCTCTACGTCTACTTTGGCTTTTGCGCCGCGAACATCATCGAAGTCATGATCGTGGCGGAGACGGTGAAACGGTTCATCCGCGCGCCCATCACCCATGAGACCCTGACCAAGGTCCTTCCGATGGCAATGCTGGCTTCGATCCCGGCATCGATTGTCAGCGCGCTTATTGGCGGTGTGTTTGTTACCTGGGGAGTCGAGAAGGCGACTTTTTTTAACGCCTCGGTTGGCTGGTTGACGGGCGACTTGTTGGGGCTGTTGCTGGTCCTCCCGGTGCTGTTGACTTGGTTTGCCCCTGGCGCACCTTCGGTCAAATTCTACAGCAAGATCGAGATCATCGAGCGCGCCGCCATCGCCGCAATCTTTGCCGCCATAGGCTTCTTGGTTATTGCTTACCTGACGGAAGAAAAGCAGATCAGCCTCATCTTCCCCTATCTGGTGTTTCCGGTCTTGATCTGGACCGCCAGTCGGTTGGGGATCAGAAGCGCGACCGCCGCGACCTTGGCTGTCGGCTTGTTCGCCGTTTATCTGACCTACCTGGGCCAGGGGCCTTTCCACTTCGAGGGTTTATCCGCGTTCGGTGAGGTGGTGTTAATGAAGGCGGGTCTCATAATCATCACGCTGACCACGATTTTCCTGGCTGCCGTGGTAGCTGACCGCAGGCAGGGGAAAAAGGCGCTCAAGGAAAGCGAGGAGCGTTTCAGGGATTATACTACAACCTCGTCGGACTACTTTTTTGAAATGGATGAGAACCTGCGCTTTTCCTATTTCTCGGGCCGTTTCAAGGAGATTGCAGGTATTTCGCCGCAGGAACTACTCGGGAAAACCAGACAAGAAACCGGGATTCCCGGCCTTGACGCGGAGGATTGGCAGCGCCACTTGGCCGACCTCGACGCGCGCCGGCCGTTCCGCGATTTCGTCCACCCCCGCACCCACCCGGACGGCCGTACGGTATATTTGTCGATCAGCGGCGTACCGGTTAACGATGCCGACGGTAACTTCACGGGTTACCGCTGCACCGGCGCCGATAAGACGGCGGAGGTCGAGGCGCGGCAGGCGCTTGAGGAAAGCGAAGAACGGTTTCGCACCGTCGTCGACAACCTGCCCATCGGCGTCAATCTAAAGGATTTGGATGGCCGCTACCTGTTGGTCAACAAGCAGTTGGCGGCCTGGTACGGGGTTGCCGAGAAAGACCTCCTTGGCAAGACCGCTGCCGAGGCGCTCGATGAGCCGGAACCGGCCAAGACGGCACGGCGGGAAAGCGAGCGTCAGTTGTTGGAAACGGGCGCGGCGGTGACGCGGGAGGAGGAAAAACAGCGTCCCGACGGACGGTCGCACATCATGATCATCAGCAAATTCCCGGTTTTCGACGCCGACGGCGACCTGATCGGTTTCGGTTCGGCGAGCACCGATATCACGGAACTCAAGTACGCCGAACAAAAACTGAAAGACGCCCGAGAGCAGCTTGAAAACATCGTCTCCAATCTCCCAGGGGGGATTTTCCGGCGGGTCCGTCACGCGGACGGTTCCGAATCCATTGAATACAACATGGGGCAGTTGCCCAAAGCGCTCGGGGTTGAAGCCCAATTCGGTGAGAGTTCGCCAAAGTTCGTAAGCGATTTTGTATTGCCAGAGTACAAAAAAATTCGTGACGAAGCGGTCCGAAAATCCGCCGAATCAATGGAGCCATGTGTCTTTGAATATCCTATCCGTATGCCAGATGACTCCATCGTTTGGGTTCAGTCCGTTTCTGTACCCCATCGCCGGGAGAGCGGTGAAATTGTCTGGGACGGCCTCAACCTTGACATTACCGAACGCAAGCAAGTGGAGGAGGCGCTCAGGGAAAGTCAGGAACACTTCCAGAGCGTCATCGATAACTCGCCGTCGTTCATCTCTCTCAAGGATGCGGACGGGCGCTTCCAACTCATTAACCAGAAACACGTCGATATGTTCAGTTTTGAACTTCAGGACATCCTGGGTAAGAGCAGCTTTGATTTGCATCCTAAAAAAGTTGCGGAGAAAGTCTCCGCCCAAGAGCGGAAGGTCATGGAGACAAAATCCGTGGTGACTGAGGTAAGGGCAAGTCCCACGAAACTAGGTACCCGTGATTTTCTTGTCACCAAGTTTCCCATTTTTGACAAGGCGGGTGCCATTAAGGGAATGGGCACCATCGGAACAGACATCACCGAGCGCAGGCAGGCGGAAGAGGCATTGCGCGAAAGCGAGGATCTGCTCAACTCCATTATTGAAAACGTACCGGTGGCACTGCTGATAAAGGACCCCGACCACGTCGTCGAACGGGCGAACAGCACCTACCTTAATTGGTACGGATTCGATGAGGGTACCATGGAGGGCCGCCGGTCCGACCAGATCAAAGGCTTCCAACCCGCCGAAGAAGTGGAAAAAATGAATGCCCAGGAACGGGAGGTGTTGACCACGGGAAAAACTCTGGTGCGGCAGGTGGAACGCCCCTTTGCCGACGGCCAAATCCATACCATCAACATCACCAAGTTTCCCGTCTACGACCAGCA
>JABMOY010000007.1 GCA_013203955.1 Rhodospirillales bacterium
AGCGAACATGCAGACTTGTGACGAGAGCGGATTTCCTGTGTGCTATGCATTTAGGCGGGGTCATCCGATTGACCTGCTCGAACAGGCGGAGCCCTTGGAGGGCATCTCGGGGCGCCCCTCAAACCGAATGCCTCGGCAATTCCACAATATTCGATATCGCAGTCCCCGCCAGAACCCGTGACTGAGCCGCTTCCAGAATGAGCCGCAACATATCGGAATAACGATGTCCGGCAAATGACGCCATGAGGTTCATCTTACCGTCCCAACACCAGCCCGGGTTGGGGTTGACTTCGAGCAATTTGGGTTCCCCGTGGGAATCGGCCCGGAAGTCGAAGCGGGCGTAGTCCCGACAACCGAGCCGCTCAAACAGGCTGGTCGAGTAGTCAACCAGCGCACGCTGGGTTTCCTCGGTTGTGGAGGTTTCGCGATAGCTGATCTCGGTCCAGTAGGGAGAATCCGGCTGCCATTTCGATTCATACGCGAGGATTGGCGGCAGATTCGTGGGCAGATTGCTGTAATCGACCTCAAGAATCGGTAAAATGTTGTACCCTAGGCCGGGATTGCCGATGACCGTCACGGAACATTCCGTACCGGTGAGGTATTCCTGAATCAGGACCGCCCGGCCGGGAAGTATTTCGCGCAAGTGGTCAAGATAGGCGACGGCTTCGGACGGCGTGTGCACGATCGCATGCTGGGTTATGCCGACGGAGCTGTCGCCTTGTGCCGGTTTAAGCAGGGCTGGGTAGATGGACGGCACCGTGGCCGCCATGTCCGCACTATCCACATAGGTTTCCAGTGGAACCGGAATATCAAGCGCCATGGCGATCGCCCGAACCAGGCTCTTGTCAAAGCACAGCCCCAGGCAAGTGGGCCCGGCGCCGCTATAAGGGATCCCGAGCATCTCCAGATAAGTCGGGACATGCAGTTCCATGAAGGGATCGTTGTTCAACCCTTCATCGCACAGGTTCAGCACGAATTCGGGAGGGTCCTGGCGCAGCGTCTGAAGCAGGGTCGCATGATTATCCAAATAGCTGAACTGAAAGCCGTCGAGTTCCTCCAAGGCAATTTTCAACTTGGTCAACGTATTGAGGTCTTCAATATTGAATTGGCCACCCAGCTTCACCAGGTCGGGCAGACGCGGATCCCCGAGCAAAACCGTCACCTGCCGGGAAGGAACTGCGCCCTTGCGGGCGGTCGCCACCTTGCGCGGGGCGGTGGCGGTGATGAACATCCGCCTGGCCATCATTCCAAGATCATGATTGCGGGTCGAGGCGCTGTCCGGCCCGTCATGATAGCGGATGCCCAAGAAGCCAGCCCTTTCGAGAAGGTCTTGAATAGTGTCCTTCGTGTAGAGGCGTTCCGCATAGAACTGGTCCGCGATAACGCCTTTCTCGGCGTCGATGACAACCTCCCGGCTGATCAGGCGGGTTTTGTCGCCGGACAGGGAGCGCTCGCGGCAGACCAACTGATTCTGGTCGATCCATTCCCAGGACCGGCGCTCGAAATTCTGTCCAACCCACCCGCCATCGGTCAAATCCATGACCAGAGTACCGTCCGAGCGCAAGGCCCGCTTTACCCTTTCGAGGACACGCAAATCATCCTCGGCATTGTCGAAATAGCCGAAGGAATTTCCCATCAAAGCGACACAATCAAAGGAGCTTTCGGGGGCGCGGAACTTACGCGCGTCGCCTTCTTGAAAACTGACCGGCAAGTCGGACCGCTTCGTGCGGCGCCGGGCCAGACGGATCAAATATCTCGAACGGTCAATACCGGTAACATGCTGATATCCGCGGCTTGCGAGTTCCGCGCAGTGGCGCCCCTGACCGCAACAAAGATCGAGAATCCGGTCCTGCGGCGTCAAACCGGCCGCGGAGACCAGCATGTCAACGTCGTTCCTTGTGTTCTGGTCGTTCTCGACGACGTCTCCATCGGTCTTCAAATAGAGCGCGTTGAACAGGGTGCCCCACCAGTCACGTGGCAGATGGCGTTCCAGATCGGATACAGGCCCCAGAGTACGCCGGTTCGCCGACAGAGAGTCCATCGGCAACGCCGTCTCCGGCATTGTCGGAGCGGCAGGCTGGTCCGATACAGTCGTCAATTTTTTCATGGCAATCACCCCCTTTTCTGCACGGAAGCGAGATTTGCAACATCCGACATTGCAGGGTCTTTCCGGTCGGTCCGTGGCACCGGGTCCGGACGAAAAGCGACAGACCTACCTGGTTGGATACATGACGACGTTATCAGTCGCGGAACGCAGCGCCTACATTGATCCAACGTGAGCTCATTACAAGAAAAAAATATGGTCCGCAGATATTTTTTGATCGTCAAACAAGCTGATCTAAAGACACGCCGATGCGGATTGCTGTAAGCCCTTGGCAACAGGGCCAAATTAGTGTCAAATTGGCTTCTGTATTTGCTCCCTCGAATGGCTAACGAATAGCCGCACCGTTACTCTGGCTGATTTTTGAGGAGTCCGCAGGTGAGTGTCGTTGAAAACTTTCCGAATGCCGTCAGACACGTAGAGAATACCTGGATCCTTATGCCGGACGGATGCCGCCTCGCGGCCCGAATATGGCTCCCCGTGGATGCCGAGACGAAGCCGGTCCCGGCGATCCTCGAGTTCCTGCCCTACCGCAAGCGTGACTTCATGCGATCTCGGGACGAGTCGATGCACAGCTATTTTGCCGGCCACGGCTATGCCGCACTTCGTGTCGATTTGCGCGGTTCGGGCGATTCCGGCGGCGTGTTGTTTGATGAATATTCCCAACAGGAACACGACGACGCCGTCGAGATCATACGCTGGATCACTCGCCAGCCCTGGTGCAGCGGATCGGTCGGCATGATGGGAATTTCCTGGGGTGGCTTCAACTCGCTGCAGGTGGCTGCCCTCCAGCCACCCGAGCTGAAAGCCATTATCACGCTGTGCTCCACCGATGACCGCTATGCTGACGACGTTCACTACATGGGCGGCTGCCTGCTGAATGAAAATCTGCAATGGGGTTCGATTTTATTGACCTATAACGGCTATCCGCCCGATCCTGAGCTGGTTGGTGATGCATGGCGGGACATGTGGATGGAGCGTCTCAATAACGCGGTGCCGTTTCCCGCGCTATGGATGGAACACCAGCGCCGTGACGACTATTGGAAGCACGGCTCGGTGTGCGAGGATTTCAGTGCGATCACCTGTCCCGTCTATGCTATCGGCGGCTGGGCGGACGGCTATTCGAACGCCGTGCCGAGGCTGCTGGCCGGACTTTCAGGGCCGCGCAAGGGTCTGATCGGACCGTGGGCGCATGGCTTCCCGCACCACAGTCTTCCCTGGCCGACTATCGGCTTCCTGCAGGAGGCCCTGCGGTGGTGGGATCAATGGCTGAAGGGGTTAGATACAGGGATCATGGATGAACCGCTTTATCGGGTGTGGATGCAAGAGAGCGTTCCGCCGCAGCCGACCTACGAGGTGCGTGAAGGGCGATGGATCGCAGAGGAGTCGTGGCCATCAAGCCGCATCGATGAACAGGTTTTCAGGCTGAATCCCGGCGGCATCGAGGCTGCCGAACCGGTTTCCACCGCGCTCACTTTCTGCTCGCCGCAAACCACGGGCCTTGCGGCCGGAGAATGGTGCGGGTTTGGTGATGAAGGCGAGATGCCGGCCGACCAGCGCGGCGATGACGGGCGCTCGCTCACTTTTGACAGCGAACCGCTCACAGGGTGTCTGGAGATTCTTGGCGCGCCAGTCGTGACGATGGATCTGGCGGTAGACCGGCCGCACGCCCTTGTCGCCGTGCGGCTCAACGATGTGGCCGAGGGCGGCGCTTCGACCCGGGTGACTTATGGGCTTTTGAATCTTGCCCATCACATTAGTCATGAGACCCCTGAGCCGATGGTGCCGGGCAGGCGGTACATCATCGCGGTGCAGTTAAACGACATCGCCCATGCCTTTCCGCCGGGTCACCGCATCCGTGTGGCCGTTTCGACCGCCTACTGGCCCATTGCTTGGCCATCTCCAGAGCCGGTCACCTTGACCCTCTTCACCGGTAGCAGCACCTTGGCCCTGCCGGTCCGCCCCCCACGGCCGCAGGACGATACACTGCGGCCCTTTGAGGCGCCGCAGCATGGTCCCCTCGAAGAGCATACGATGCTCCGTCCGGCGCCCTATACGCGCACTATCGAACGGGACATGACTACCGACGAAACGATTTATACGGTGCATAGCGACGGCGGCGATATCGGTGGCGCGGCGCTGGCCCGCCTTGAGGCGATCGATCTGGAGATCGGCTACACAATCCTGCGGCGCTATCGCATTGGCGAAACCGATCCTCTGTCGGCGCAGGCTGAAATGCTCCAGAAAGCCGTGCTGCGCCGAGGCTCCTGGATGACCCGAATCGAAACCCGCACCCGCATGTCGGCGACGGTGGACAATTTCCTGTTAAGCGCAGACCTGGAGGTCTACGAAGGGGAAGACTTGGCTTTTTCGAAAAACTGGAACCTCAGCATACCCCGTGACTTGGTCTGACGGCAGGCTGGGCGCGTTTGATCTTGCCCAGATGAATCGGCCCGAAATCAAGTTCGTGCAGAGATTTCCGACAGGCCCGCTTCGGGTCAGAAGCAACTCTAATCATCAGGCCCGATGGAGGTTCGCTTTGGGTGGTGACCGTCATAAACAGACGATTACCCCCATGCTAAATGATGTCCGAAAATACACGAATAGCGGACATCTTGAACGGCATTCCATTTTAAATGTTAGCAAAATGGTTTTCGTGAAAATATACTAAGTGGGGAAATAAGGCCCGGCCCATTGAAATAACTGGCGGAGAGGGAGGGATTCGAACACTCGGTAAGATTGCTCCCACAACGGTTTTCGAGACCGCCCCATTCGACCACTCTGGCACCTCTCCGCATTTGATTTTCCACCGGAATCGTTGCCGGCG
>JABMOY010000070.1 GCA_013203955.1 Rhodospirillales bacterium
ATATGGAAGTGACCCACGTTATTCGCGGCGACGACCACCTGACCAACGCTTTCCGGCAAACGCAGATTTATAAGTTGATGGGCTGGGACATGCCGGAATTCGCCCATATTCCACTGATCCACGGTGCCGACGGCGCCAAAATGTCGAAACGCCACGGCGCCTTGGGCGTCGATAGCTATCGCAACGCCGGTTTTTTACCCGAAGCTGTTTGCAATTATCTGCTACGCCTTGGCTGGAGCCACGGTGATGATGAAATCATCAGCAGCCAACAAGCGGTGGAATGGTTCGGGTTGGCATCCATCGGGCGCGCCGCCGCCCGGTTCGATCTCGATAAATTAACCAGTCTCAACGGCAATTACATTCGCGCTTCCGAGGATAAGAGACTGGTCGATTTAGTCATGCCTCTGATCAGGGAAAAACTGGACGGCAAAATGGCCATCGAGACCGAAAGCAGGCTGCTGCGGGGTATGCCCGGCCTAAAAGACCGGGCTAAGACATTGCTGGAACTATCTGAAAACGCTGAAATTTATGCCATGCTCCGTCCCCTGCCCCTTGACGGCAAGGCCACCGAGATTCTTGACGGTGAGGGGCGCGGGCATCTGCAAAAATTGCACGAAATCTTGTCCGAGCTTGATGATTGGACCGATGATTCCATCCAGGACCAAACCAAGGCCTACGCCGATTCCGTCGATATCAAGCTCGGCAAAGCGGCCCAGCCGCTGCGCGCCGGACTGACGGGCAGGACGGTTTCGCCAAGCATATTCGAGGTTATGGAGATTCTTGGCCGCGATGAAACATTGGCGCGTCTTGAAGACGTTCTTATTGGGCCTAAATGAGTTATAATGAACGGCTGCAAAAACCCGCATAAAAGTTCCTGCGGGAAACCCCTAATTTTCGGGATGTTATTCCCTTGCTTGAGGAGAAGGTGATCATGAACAACAAAAAACCCCCCAAGGCGACTTCCAACACCTTCACTTTAACCAACAATAAGACCGGCGAGTCCTATGAACTGCCGGTCCTCAGCGGCACCATGGGCCCGGATGTCATCGACGTCAGAAGGCTTTATGCCGACACCGGGCATTTCACCTATGATCCGGGTTATACGTCGACGGGAAGTTGTGAGTCCAAAATAACCTTCATTGACGGCGAAAAAGGCATTTTGCTTTACCGGGGGTATCCCATCGATGTTTTGGCCGAGCAATCGGACTTCATGGAAGTCTGTAACCTGTTGCTATACGGGGATTTGCCGTCCCAGTCGCAAAAGAAGAAGTTTGAGCGGGATATCACCTACCACACCATGCTGCACGAGCAGCTGAACTACTTCTTCAGGGGGTTCAGGCGCGATTCCCACCCCATGGCCGTGATGGTCGGCGTCGTTGGGGCGTTGTCGGCCTTTTACCACGACAGCACCGATATTACCGACCCGTATCACCGCATGGTGGCGTCCTACCGCTTAATCGCCAAAATGCCGACGATTGCAGCCATGGCTTACAAATACACCATCGGCCAGCCGTTCGTGTATCCGCGCAACGATCTGAAATTCTCGGAAAATTTCCTTTACATGATGTTCGGAACGCCATGCGAGGAATTCAAGGTCAATCCCGTTTTGGCCAAGGCCATGGACCGCATCCTGATCCTCCACGCCGACCATGAACAAAACGCGTCCACATCAACGGTGCGCCTGGCCGGCTCCAGCGGCGCCAATCCGTTCGCCTGTATCGCCGCCGGCATTGCGTCGCTGTGGGGCCCCGCCCACGGCGGCGCCAACGAGGCGGTTCTCAACATGTTGACCGAAATCGGTGATGCCAAGAACATTCCCGAATTCATCAAAAGAGCCAAAGACAAGGACGACCCCTTCCGCCTGATGGGTTTCGGTCACCGGGTTTACAAGAACTTCGACCCCAGGGCCCGGGTTCTGGAAAAAACCTGTCATGAAGTCTTGGATGAATTGGGAATCGAAGACGAGCCGCTGCTCGATATTGCCGTTGAATTGGAACGGATTGCCTTGGAAGACGATTATTTCGTCAGCAAGAAACTCTATCCCAACGTCGATTTCTATTCGGGGATCATTTTCAAGGCCATGGGTATCCCGACCAGCCTGTTTACGGTGCTGTTCGCCGTCGCCCGGACGGTCGGCTGGGTTGCGCAATGGAACGAAATGATCGAAGACCCGACACAGAAAATCGGCCGCCCGCGCCAGTTGTTCATGGGCGATAAGGAAAAGAAATATATCCCGCTTCACAAACGGAAGTAAGCGATAAGCCTTAACAGGCTGCTGAATAACCCATGATTTGGAGCAATCCCCCTTCGAGACGGACCTCCGGTCCTCCTCAGGGTGAGGCAGAAGGTCTTATAACGCCTCATCCTGAGCCGCGCGCGCGCGAGCGAGTCGAAGGATAGTTGCCGCAAATCCGCTTTTTCAGAGGCCTATTAATCCCCTTCTTTCCTATGTTGCGAAATCACGTCGAGCACGGTTTTTGCCGCCTGATCGGCCGGGGACGGGCCTTTTGGGGTAAGCTGTTTCAGCGCCTCATGATAAGCGGCGGCTTGGTTTTTTCGCCGTCCCTCGTCCCTCAACAGGTCTTCGAGGGCGGCGGAGAGGAATTCCGGGCGACACGCGCTTTGCAGGAATTCCGGTATGGCATCCCGGTCCAGGACCAAATTGATCAAGTTCGCGAAACGGGCTTTGACCAGGATTTTGGCAATAACCGCCGTCAGAATGTTTGTTTTATAAGCAATGACCGTGGGCGTCCCGGCCACCGCCAGTTCCAAGGCGACGGTTCCGGACGCCGCCAGGGCGACGTTTGACGCGGCGAAGGCATCGAATTTTTCCTGATCACTTTCGACGATCAATGTCGGAATCGGCCATTCCCCCGCCATTCGGCGCACGGCGATGATAACAGGCCCCGCCGCCGGCACGACGGCCCTGAGGTTAGGATGGGTTTTCTTCAGCATAAACAATGTTTCACCGAATATTCGGTGCAGGCGTGAGACTTCGCTCAGGCGGCTGCCGGGAAGGATGGAAATGATCTCGTCGTCGGGGGCAAAGCCGTGGCGTTTGCGGAATTCCGGGCCATTGCCTTTCGCCGCGCCGCTTTCAATGACGGGATGGCCGACGAAGGTGGTGGGCAGGCCTTCTTTTTCGAAATAAGGCGGCTCGAACGGAAGCAAGGTCAACAAGTGGTCGAGGAAGCGGGAAATCTTTTTGGCCCGTCCCGGCCGCCAGGCCCAAACGGAGGGGGCGACATAATGAACGATCGGGATGCCCTTGTTTTTTTTGGGGCCTTTGAGTCGTTTGGCGACACGAAAATTGAAATCCGGGGAATCGATGGTGACCACGCAGGCCGGACGGAGCCTGGCGATGGCCGCCGCCGTTTCGTTTATGCGCCCAAGCAGCCTGGGGATTTTGGGCAGGACCTCGGCAATTCCCATCACCGATAATTCATCCATGGGGAACATGCTTTTCAGGCCTTGTTCTTCCATCCGGTTGCCGCCGATGCCGGAAAACGAAATCTTGTCCTTGGTCTGTTTTTTCAGGGATTTCATAAGCTTGGCGCCCAGGGTGTCGCCCGACGGTTCGCCGGCGACGAGAAAGATTAATGGCAGGGAGCCGGTTTCCGTATCGGTGGGTTGTTTTCCAGATTTTCCGGCATCGATGCCGATGACGAACAGCCCGGCCTTATCTGCGGCCTCGGCGACGGCTTTAATGTCAACGACGAGCGCGCCGCCCGCCTCGATGGCGATGCCCCGAAGGCCCGCGTCTAAGGCCGCCTCGACCGTTGCCGTGCCGATGGTCGGCAGGTCGGCTCGGGTTTCTTGCCCGGGCTTTTTGGCTTTGACCAAAACGCCGCCGGGGCCATCCAGGCGAAGTTTCTTGGCCTGCTTCAACAGCGCATCCGTGCCCTTATTGTCCTCGACCGCCAAAACCTGGCCAAGTTGGGCGACCGCCCCTTGGCCGATATCGCGGCGGCCGATATCGAGGGCCGCTTCCAGGGCGCATTGGATGTCGTCATTGGCTTGCCAGTCGGGTTCGATCTTGCCGTAAACGCCTTTCGGCGCAAGAAGGTCGGGCAACAGGGTCTCGACGCCGATGACGCGGAACCCCTCCTCATCCTCCAGGGCATTGATCAAAGTCTTTAATAGATTGTCGTCGCCGACAAGGTTGAGGGCGCCGTATTTGGCGATAAACAGCGTCGCCCATTTATCCGGGCGGAGCGATGAAAAAGAAGGACGGCGAATGGAACCGGCCATTACCAGCTCTTTGCATTTTTCCCGGCGCAGGCTTTCGATAGAAACGCCTGCGGCGCCCAACCGGACCCAGGCGTGGGGAACGCCCCCAAAGGCTTCCGCGTCGGCCTGTCCTTCGAAGGCGACGACAAAACACTCCCTGCCCTGGTCCCGGCAGGCCTGGATGATCTGTGCCGGAAGCGGACCACCGCCGGCGAGGATGCCGAGTTTAGGCGGCATCTTCCATTTTTTGCGGCTGGCAGATGGAGCGCGATGAGTCGGCCTTGATGAAATTGACGATTTCCATCACCGGCTCATTGTCGGGGAAAAGTTCGCTGACATCCTGAATGCGTTCGACGAGGGTTCCTTCTTCGGCGAAAATCAAACGATAGGCCTTGCGGATGTCGTGGATGAGGTCGCGTGAAAAATTCCGGCGCTTGAGGCCGATGATATTCAGGCCTGACAGACGCGCACGATTGCCGGTGACGGAGCCATAAGGGATGACATCGTCGGTGACCCCCGTCATGCCCCCGATCATGGCGTGTTTGCCGATGCGTGCGAATTGGTGAACGGCGGAAAGGCCGCCGATGATCGCCCATTCTTCGACCACGACATGTCCGGCCAGGGTGGCGTTGTTGACGAGGATAACGTTGTCGGCGATCTGGCAGTCATGGGCGACATGGGCGCCGACCATGAAAAGACAATTGTTGCCGACGCGGGTGACCATGCCGCCGCCTTCGGTGCCGGGGTTCATGGTCACGTGTTCACGGATAACGTTGCCTGAGCCGATGATCAGGCTTGACGGCTCGCCCGCGTATTTCAGGTCTTGCGGCTGATGGCCGATCGATGCAAACGGAAAAATCCGCGTGTTCTCGCCGATGGAGGTTCGCCCCTGGACCACCGCATGGGAAATAATTTCGACACCGTCTGCGATCTCTACTTGGGCACCGATGATGGAATAAGGGCCAATGGTGACGTTGTCGCCGATCTTGGCGCCGTCTTCGATAATCGCTGTTTGATGAATTGCGCTCATTTTGGATCCACGATCATTGCTGAAAATTCGACATCCGCCACCAGGTTTTCACTGGTTCGGGCTTCGCCTTTGAATTTCCAAACCGGGCCGCGGCTGCGGATTTTTTCGACATGAAATTCCAATCGGTCGCCGGGAAAGGCGGGGTGGCGAAAGCGGGCTTTGTCTACAGACATGAAATAAACCACGCTGCCGGGTTGTTTGCCAGTGGTGGCGATGACAAGTACGGCGGATGTTTGGGCCAGGGATTCTATAATTAAGACCCCCGGCATGATCGGATGGCCGGGGAAATGACCTTTGAAATAAGGCTCGTCTTCGCTCAATTCCTTGATGCCGACGGCACGTACGTCGGGGATTAGGTCAATGACCTCCTCGATCAGAAGGAAGGGGTCGCGGTGCGGGATCATTTCCTTGATCTGTTCAAGGTCAAAGGACATGGCTTCGCTATCAGGCGTTTTTTCATTCATGGATTATTTTTCTTCCGCCTTTTTCGCCAATTGCCGGAGAACAGCCACGCCGCGTAGCCATTCCTTCATCGGCCGTGCCGGGAAACCGCCGACCGTGGAGCCAGGTTCTAAATCTCCCACGACACCGGCTTTTGCCGCAATGCGCGTGCCCTTGCCTATTTTCAGGTGCCCGGCGATTCCGGCCTTACCACCCATAATAACGAAATCTTCGACCACCGTGCTTCCGGAAACGCCCGTTTGTCCGACAATCAGGCATTTCTTGCCGATTTTTACGTTATGACCAATATGCACCAAATTATCAATTTTCGTTCCCGCCCCGATGACCGTGTCGGGCCCGCTACCCCGATCGATGGTGGTATTGGCGCCGATGTCGACATCGTCATCGATCAGGACACGACCCAATTGCGGGACTTTCAGGTGTTCGTCGGCGCCCGGGGCGAAACCGAAACCGTCCTGGCCGATTTGGACCCCCGAATGAATAATAACCCGGTCGCCGACGATGGCGTGGGACAGGCTGACGCACGGCCCGACAATGCAGTCCTGGCCTAGAACAACGCCGTCGCCGATGACGGCGTTGGCGCCGATATGGCAATTTGGTCCGATTTCGGCCTTGGCGCCGATGACGGCGCCGGCATCGATGCGGCAGCTTTTCCCGATTTTTGCCGTTTTATGGATGATGGCTGAATCGGATATTTTTTTTCTGGCCGCCGCCTTGGGATAAAAGGCCTGAGCGACCCTGGCGTAAGCCCGGTAAGGCTCCTTGGTCAAAAGAAGCGCCATACCTTTGGGTGCCGATGAGGCGTGGTCCGGATGCACCAAGCAGACGCCGGCTTGGCTTTTGGAAAAGCTTTCGACGTAACGTTTATTGTCGAGAAAGCTGACGTGCTCAGAACCTGCATCAGAAAGCGCCCTGACATCGACGAATTCGGAATCGGGGTCGCCGCCCTTGGCGATATCGGCTCCCGCTATCTTTGCCAATTCATGTAATTTTATTGGCCCGGCAACCGAATAAAAGCGGGGATCGGCCATCTTTATTTTTTTCCGGGATCGGCGACTTTCACGGAGGGCAATTGTTTATCCAAACGGGCGAGGATTTCTTGGGTGAGATCAAGTGACTTCACGGAAAAAGCTGTTTGGGACTTGCGCACAATAATGGCTAAGTTTTTTTCGTTGGCGATCTTGGACACGATGGCGGTATATGCCTTGTTGACGGAAACCATTGCTTCGTTGCGCGATTTGTCCAGCGACCGTTGGCGCGTTTGAACAAGCCTTTGAACTTCGACCACCCTTTGCTCGAATTTCCGTCGTTTTTCGGCGAAAGCTTCGGGCGCCAGGATGGTTCTTTGGCGAGCAAGTTCCTGGTTGGCCTTGCGGATTTCATTGCGCTCTTTTTCGATTTCTTCCTCGAATTTCGATCCGAATTTGGTGACCTGGTCGCGAATATTTTTGACGGCCTTTGCTTCTTTGAGGATGGACTGGACGTCAAGGATCCCAATGGGAAGTACGACTCCAATAACGTTGTCATCAGGAGGTTTCCCGCCTTTGGCGGGCGAAGCCTTCTGCGCGAGTGAGGGCGAAACGAAAATCAATAATCCGAACAATGCGAGGATCGGCGTTCTGTATAGTGCTTTCAAAGTAATCTCCTTAAAACCGGGTTCCGAAATTGATCCGGAAGTACTCGACAACGTCAAATTTTTCCTTGATGACCGGGAGGGCGACCTCGATGCCGACGGGGCCAAATGGCGATTTCCAGGTAATGCCCGTACCGACACCCATTCTTAAACTTCCCGTATCTTCTACAAAAGACGCCGTCGGGGAAAGCTTGCCGGCGCTTCCGATATCCGTGAAGACGCGACCGCCAACGCCCAATTCGGCCGGCAAGCCGATCGGAAAATCAAGTTGGACAGTTCCCGTATACCGCCATTCACCGCCCAGGGAATCATCTGTATTGGTATCCCGGGGGCCGATGCCACGGTTTGCGAAACCCCTTAGATTATCGCCGCCGACAAAGAACCTTTCCAGCACGTTCACGTCTTCGCCGATCCCGAAGATGTAACCACCACCGCCGGAAATGGAAAGCACCATCTGATCAGCCAGGGGAAAGAATTTTGCAAATGTAGCCGAGTTCCTGAAATGGCGGATGGACCCACCTAAACCGGCAAAGGTATTTTGGGTGCGAACAAAATATCCCTGCGTGGGGGCAAGCCTGTTGTCCCGTTTATCGTATAATAACGTGTGGGAAACTTCCGAGGTCGTTTCCGTTCCCGCCGCGGCTTGGATCAAGGTGGAAGCATCATCAGCGATGTCGGAGACTTTAGATATCCGTAAACCGTATCGCCAACTCTGGCTTAGGTCCTCAGTGATTCTATAACCGCCCCGTAAGGCGAGCCCCGTGCGGTTCGTGTCGTAGGAACTTAAATCCTGCAGGTCTTGACTGACCCTAAAAATATCGACCCCGGCACGGATTTCACGATCCAGGAAATACGGTTCCGTAAAGGCAAAATCAATTTCGCTTTTACGGGCGGCGATGGTCAGTTTCAGGGAAATTTCCTGTCCCTTGCCGAGGAAGTTCTTTTCAGAGACACCGATATCGCCGAGAATACCATTGGTGGAAGAAAAACCAGCGCCGAAGCTCAATTGACCCGTGGACTTTTCCTCGACTTCAACTTTTAAAACGGTTTTGTCGGGCGCGCTTCCGGGCAGCCTTTCAACTTTTACAGATTCAAAAAATCCAAGGTTTTGGATGCGTTGGCGAGAGCGGCGTAATTTTGCCGAATTGAAGGCATCCCCTTCAACCAGACGGAATTCCCTGCGGACGACGCTATCTTGGGTGCGGACGTTTCCTGAAATATCAATTCGTTCGACAAAAACACGAGGTCCTTCATTAATTTCGAAAATGATGCCGATCGTTTTATTTTCGCGGTCCCTGTTAATCCTGGGCCTGACATCAATAAAGGCGTAACTCAATTCGCCAACTCTGTTGGTCAAGGCGATGATGGCCTTATTGACTTGTTCGACGTCGTACCAATCCCCTTCTTCGAAATCGACGGCATCGGCCACGTCTTCAACTTTTAAGTCCCGCAAACGGACTTCGACATCGACCTTGCCGAATTGATAACGGGCGCCTTCCTCCACGGTATAGGTGAGGAAAAAATCTTTGCGGTCCGGCGTCAATTCCGCAACCGCGGAAACAACACGGAAATCTGCGAAACCATCGGAAAGGTAAAACCGCCGCAAAAGTTCCCGGTCGAAGGTCAAACGATCTGGATCAAACTTGTCATCCGATGAAAAAAAACGCCACCAAGTCGTTTCTTTGGTGCGGATTACCCCGCGAAGGCGGCTGTCGCTGAATTCCCGGTTGCCGACAAAGCGGATGTTGCTGATTTCCGTCGGGTCCCCTTCGTTAATTTCGAAAACGAGATCGATCCTGTTTTGGGGTAACTGAATGACTTTCGGCTCGACCGTCGCGGCAAAACGCCCGCTGCCCCGGTAAATACCCAAAATTCGTTTAACGTCGTTTTGAACCTTGGTCCGGGTGTAGATCACTCGGGGTCTGAGGGCGACTTCGGTATCAAGGTCCTCGCTCGTGATCTCTACGTTGCCTTCGAAGGCAATGCGGTTGATGACGGGGTTTTCGACGACGTTGACGATAAGAGCATCGCCCCTTCGGCGCAAAGTCACGTCGGCAAAGAGCCCGGTCGCAAACAGGCTTTTCAAGGACCGGTCGATCCTGGAGGGGTCAAAGGAATCTCCTACCTGGATGAGCAGGTAGGATTTGACGGTATCCGGCTCGATCCGCTGAGTGCCTTCGACTAGAATTTCTCTGACGGCGCCCGAATTTTGCGCAACCTCAAGGGTCTCGTGACCGGATTGGGCATGGACCGCCGCAATGGGCATCAATCCCAAGGCCACTACACAGAAAACAACCGTTAAGAAGCAATTCAAGTGCTTCAAGCAAACCCCCAGGGTATTAAAAAATTTAAGTAACGAGTTCTTTTAAAAACTCGAAGACTCTTAGATGGATTAAATCGTTCCAAGACGCAAAAACCATTAGAATCAATACCAGAATCAGTCCGATACGGAAACCGTATTCTTGCGCCCTGTCGCTCAAGGGCCGTCCAAGTATGGCTTCGGCGCCGAAAAAAAGCAGATGCCCCCCATCGAGAACGGGTATGGGAAAGAGATTAATGAGGCCTAAATTGACTGAAAGCGCGGCCATGAAGAAAATAAGGCTGCCAAAGCCTTCCTGGGCCATTTGACCGGAAATTTGAGCAATTCTAAGGGGTCCGCCCAGATCCTTTGAATTTCCTTCTCCGGAAATCAACTTTCCCAGAAAAGAAAAAATGCTTTTGGTGAAGGCGGCAGTCTGTTTGACCCCCATCCAGGTCGCCGTCAGCGGGTCTTGGCGTTCGAATTCGGCTTGTTTCGGGTCGAAGCGGATTCCCAGCAACCCGATTTCAACAGTTTCCCCTTCGGAATTTTGTTGCCGGTGTTTTTTAGGCGTCGCGGCAATGGTTAAGTCCTTATCCCCACGGCGAACCAGAAAATTCATCGTCACCTCGGGCTTGGCGCTGACAATCCTGACAAGGTCGGTAAACCACTTAACGGGCTCGCCTTCGGCACTGATAATTCGGTCCCCGGGGATAAAGCCGGCTTCTTCGGCGGCCGACCCTGGCATGATATTGCCGACGCCGGCATAGGGCCTGGCGGCGCCAACGAACATGATCAGGCCTGAGAAAAGGACAATGGCCAGTAGGAAATTCGCGATCGGGCCGGCGGCGACGATGGCCGAGCGCTGGGCCAGGGTCTTGTACTGGAAGGAAACGGCCTTTTCTTCAGGCGTTAGAGGCTTTTCTTCCTCGCCGTCTTCGGGAAGATCGGATTGCCCCAGCATTTTAACGTAGCCACCCAAGGGAATGGCGCCGATCTTCCAACGGGTTCCGGCTTTATTCGTCCAACCAAATATTTCCGGTCCGAACCCGATGGAAAAGACATCAACCCGGACATTGTTCCGCCGCGCCACCCAGTAATGCCCCCATTCATGGACATAGACCAAAACGGTGAGAACGAAGAGGAATAAGACGATGTAATACCAAGTAAATCCGAGAATGCTCATGGGGCGTTTCCGTTGGCGGAATATTGTTATTCGAGTTAGGGGGCTTAGTTTTTAGTGGAAATTTTAGAAACCAATTGCTCTGCTATCCGTCTTGCTTCGGCATCGGCTTCAGAAACGTCATCTAAATTCTCCAGGGCTCCTCCGGGGACAGCGTCCAGGGTTTCGCCTACAACGCGGTAAATGTCAAGAAAACCGATCTTTTTGTCAAGAAAATGGCGGACGGCAACCTCGTTGGCGGCATTCAAGATCGTCGTCGCCGAACCCCCGGCTTTGAGGGCCTGGCGGGCAAGCTTGAGGGCGGGAAAGCGTTCAAAATCAGGAGCTTCGAAGGTCAAGGTCCCTATTTCAGCGAGATCGAGCCTGGGCGCCGAGGCCGCCATTCGTTTGGGCCAAGCCAGGGCATAGGCGATTGGGGTGCGCATGTCCGGCGTACCGAGTTGCGCCAAAACCGAACCATCGACGTAATCAACCATGCTGTGAATGACCGACTGCGGATGTACTAAAATTTCAATCCGATCTTCGGGGACCGGAAAAAGATGAAAAGCTTCAATAAGCTCTAAGCCCTTGTTCATCATGGTGGCGGAATCGACGGATATTTTCGCCCCCATATCCCAATTGGGGTGGGCGACGGCCTGCTCGGGCGTCATGGTGGCCATTTCTTCCAGGGAAGATTCCCGGAAAGGCCCCCCGGAAGCCGTCAATATGATCCGGTGAACCCGGTCAGCGTTGTCAAAATCAAAAACCTGGAAAATAGCGCTGTGCTCGGAATCTACCGGCAGCAACGTGGCGCCGCTGGACGTTACTTCCTTGACGAAAATATCCCCCGCCGAGACCAAGCATTCCTTATTTGCCAACCCGATTGTGGCGCCCCTTCGAACGGCCGTTAAAGTCGGTTTTAGCCCAGCCGCACCGACAATAGACGCCATCACCCAGTCGGCGGGCCGGCTGGCCGCTTCGATCAAGGCATCCGGCCCGGCGGCGACTTCAATGCCCGTGCCGGAAAGCAGGTCCTTCAATTCCTTATATCCATCGGGATCGGCAAGCACCGCCGCCTGGGGCTTTAGGCGCAACGACTGTTCCGCCAGAAGCTTGACATTGCGGTTGGCGGTCAACGCTTCCACAGCATAAGAGGCCATGTTATTTTCGATAAGTTCGACGGTATTCGCCCCGACCGAGCCCGTGGAGCCCAAAATGGTGACGCTTCGGGGCCCGGTTGTGGTTTCGGCGGCAAGATTAGCCGGATTTACGTCCATGTCAGTATTCCGCCTTTACCGGCTGCTCCGATGACGACCGCAGCCACTGCCGCCACCAACAAACCATCCACCCGATCGAACAATCCCCCGTGTCCGGGGATAATAGCACTCGTATCCTTAACTCCGAAATGGCGTTTAACCCAGGATTCAACTAAATCACCGCCTTGTGATACGGCCCCGATTGCGGCGCTCCATCCGGTGAGGGCCACATATGACTCTTTTTCCAGAGCCATTGCTGTCGCCAAGCCGACAATCCCCGCCGACATAATTCCGCCCAATAATCCGGACCAGGTTTTATTGGGGCTTATCCGAGGCGATAATTTTGGTCCGCCGATCATTCGGCCAAAGACAAAGGCGAAAGTATCCGTGCACCAGACGACCGCCAACAACCAAAAAATAGTTTTCAGCCCCATAACCGGGTCGGCCCGAAGGTACAGAAGCGACCAGCACGGAAGGATGATGTAGATGAGCCCGAAAATGAGCCATACAATTTTCCCTTGGCACAGCCGGTTCCATTCCCAGGCCAGAATCAGGGCGGAAATCCCGACAGTAATTTCAAAAAAAGGAAACCCTAAATATACGGCGGTCAAAACCACCGGCGCGATTATCGCCGCGGAGATGACCCGTAGGGTCAGAGTGCTTTTTACCAAAGTTAGCCGCCGGTGGCGCCAAAACGGCGTTCACGGCTGTGGAATTCTTTTACCGCATTTTCGAGTGTTTCATGGGTAAAATCCGGCCAAAGGGTATCGATGAAAACCAGCTCGGAATAGGCTAGCTGCCAAAGAAGAAAATTACTGATCCTTTCTTCACCGCTGGTGCGGATAAGGATATCCGGGTCCGGAATATCCGCCGTAAAAAGACGTTTGGACATTTCTGTTTCATCGATGTCCTTAACATCCAAAGTCCCGGCCATGACATCTTCGGCAATCTTGCGGGCGGCCGAAGTGATTTCCGCCCGCCCTCCGTAACTTAAAGCGACGGTCAATGTAAGCCGAACATTCCCCGCGGTCAGGGCTTCGGCGTCTTCGATCAAGGAAATGATATCCGGGGCCAGGCGATCCCTATCCCCAATAACGCGAAAGCGGATTCCTTCGGTGTTGAGTTCCTTAATTTCCTTTTTGATATAAAACCTGAGAAGCCCCATAAGGTCATGGACCTCACTTTCTGGGCGTTTCCAGTTTTCAGAAGAAAATCCAAACAGCGTCAGATATGAAATGCCCATGGAAACAGCCGACTTAAGGGCGTTTTTAACGGCTTCGGCGCCCCTTTGGTGCCCGGCTGTACGTGGCAATCCCCGCGCTTTCGCCCAGCGGCCGTTACCATCCATGATTATCGCGACATGGACGGGGGGCGGTTGGGCGGAATCCTTTTTTTGCAGGGAAGTCGCTTCCATTTTTATACCTGCTTGATTTCAGTTTCTTTATTGGCGAGGGCCTCGTCGATCTTACCGACGTAAGTGTCGGTCAGTCCCTGCACCTCTTCGCCATAATCATGGTGTTCGTCTTTTGATATTTTGTTGTCTTTTTCTAATTGTTTCAGGTCGTCCATGGCGTGACGGCGGATATTGCGGACGGCAATCCGGGCATCTTCGGCGTATTTTGCCGCGACCTTGGCAAGCTCTATCCTTCTTTCTTCGGTTAAGGCGGGGATCGGGACCCTGACCAATTGTCCATCCGAAGAAGGATTGAGTCCCAACCCTGAATTCATAATGGCCTTTTCAACGGCCGACACTAAACCTTTGTCCCAAACCTGTACGCTCAGCATCCTGGGTTCCGGGACGCTGACGGTGCCCACTTGATTGAGGGGCATATCCGATCCGTAGGCTTCGACAACCAGGTTTTCCAAAAGACTGGTGCTCGCCCGACCCGTGCGCAGACCGCCGAATTCCTGGTGCAGGACTTCCAAGGCCCCTTCCATCCTCCGGGTTAGATCCTTCTTTATGGCTTCGATATCGGCGCTCAAGATTTTCCCCCTGTGACGAGCTTGTCAATTTATCGTCGTAAATGTTCCGCCCCCGGACACAACATCGGCTAAACCACCGGGATTGTGTATGGAAAACACCAGGATTGGAACCTCGTTCTCACGGGCCAGCGCAATCGCCGATGCATCCATAACTTTCAAGTCTTTGGTCAAAACCTCTTGGTAGGTCAGCTTATCAAACCGCTTGGCATTTTTACTCTTTTTGGGGTCCGCGTCATAGACCCCATCGACCTGGGTGCCCTTCAGGAGGGCGTCGCAATTCATTTCAACGGCGCGGAGTGCGGCGGCGGTATCGGTTGTAAAAAAGGGATTTCCCGTACCGGCGGCGAAAATGACCAATCTTCCCTTTTCCATATGGCGGACGGCGCGGCGGCGAATGTAGGGCTCGCAGACGGTTGCCATAGGAATTGCCGATTGAACCCGGGTTTGCACGCCCATACTTTCCAGCTTGCTTTGGACGGCCAAGGAATTGATCACTGTGGCCAACATGCCCATGTAGTCGGCGCTGGTGCGTTCAACGCCTTTGGCGGCGGCGGAAACGCCGCGAAAGATATTTCCGGCGCCGATGACAAGGCAGACTTCGACGCCCATGTCGTAAACATTTTTGATTTCCCCACAAATTCTTTCAACGGTTTGCGGGTCCAAGCCGTATTCCCTGTCGCCCATCAGGGCCTCGCCGGACAATTTCAGGAGGATCCGGGGATATTTGGGCTTGGCTGGCATAGGGGGGATTCTTCCGTAATTATTGGTGTTAACCAAGCCGGTTGTAAGGATGGCTTAGTTTACACGATCCGGGGAAGATTGTTAATTTTCCGACTAAACTGCTCAGTTTCCGGCGGCCGCAGCGACTTCGGCGGCGAAGTCTTCTTCCTTCTTTTCGATGCCTTCCCCAAGGACGAAAAGTCCGAAATCCGAAACAGAAACACTGCCGCCGGCGTCCTTGGCGGCGGTTTCCAATACCGTTGAAATCTTAGTTTCTCCATCGATAACAAAGGTTTGGTCCAAAAGGCAGACTTCCTCGTAATATTTGCGCATGCGGCCCTCGAGCATTTTTTCGATGATTTCCTCGGGTTTCCCGGATTCGCGGGCCTGTTCGGCCAAGACTTCGCGTTCGCGCTCGACCACGGCCTGATCCAAATCATTTTGGGAAATCGCTAACGGCTTGGCGGCGGCCACATGCATGGCAATCTGTTTGCCGGGCGTTGCCAGCTTTTCAGTGTCAGCCTCTGATTCGAGGGCGACGAGGACGCCGATCTTGCCCAAACTGGGGGTCAGGGCGTTATGAACATAGGAAGCCAGGATGCCTTTTTTGGCCTCGACGATCTGGACGCGGCGAAGCGACATGTTTTCACCGATGGTGGCGATCATGTGGGTCAGTTCTTCTTCCACCGAACGCTCGCCGCCCGGGTAGGCCGTGGATTTCAGGGTATCCAGGTCGCCACCGGAAGCCCGGGCAAGGTCGGCGGTGGTCTGGACGAATTTTTGGAAGTCTTCGTTGCGGGCGACGAAATCGGTTTCGGCGTTGACTTCAACGATGGCGCCTGTGGCTCCATCGATCGAAATGCCGATGAGCCCTTCGGAAGCGATGCGACCGGCCTTTTTCTCGGCTGCGGACAAACCCTTGGTCCTCAGCCAATCGACGGCGCCTTCAAGGTCGCCATCGGTTTCCGTCAACGCCTTTTTGCAATCCATCATGCCGGCGCCGGTTTTTTCCCTGAGCTCTTTGACAAGGGCGGCCGTAATTTCTGCCATTTTAAACCTCTATATTAGAATTATTATGTAATTATTTGAATTTAAAGGAAACTTATGGACAGAATTAATCCTTTTTCTTGGCCTCGGCCTTGTCTTTTTCGGGCTCTTTAGCCTTTTTCTCTGCCTTCTCTTCAGCAGGGGCAGCTTTTTTGGCTTCGTCCTTTTTAGGTTCCGGCTTTGCCTCCGCCTTGGCGGGCTTTTCTTCTTTTTTTGCTTCGGCGGCAGGTTTGGCTTTAGCCGCAGGCTTGGCTTTTGCGTCCGGCTTTTCGGCTTTTTCCGCCTTGCTTTCCACGGGCAGGGATTCTTTTGGGCCTTCGGCGGCGTCGCCGGCGTCGCCCCCGGAAGTGGCGACTTCCTGCTGAATGCCGTCGAGAACGGCGCCGACCATGAGCTCGCAATAAAGGTCAATGGCCCGCATGGCGTCGTCGTTGCCCGGCACCGGGAAGTTGATGCCGTCGGGCTGGCTGTTGGAATCGATGACGCCGACCACCGGAATGCCTAACTTATTGGCCTCGGCGACGGCGATGGCTTCCTTGTTGGTGTCGATGACGACTAGGATATCCGGCAGACCGCCCATTTCCTTGATACCGCCGAGCGCCCGCTCAAGCTTGGCCTGTTCACGGGTCAGGACCAGAAGCTCCTTTTTCGTCAGGCCGACGGTTTCTCCGGCAAATTGCTGGTCCAAATCACGTAGGCGCTTGATCGAATTGGAAATAGTCTTCCAATTGGTCATCATGCCGCCGAGCCAGCGGTGGTTGACGTAATATTGCCCGCATTTCTTGGCGGCCTCGGAAACCCTTACCGTGGCCTGGCGCTTGGTGCCGACGAACAGCACACGGCCACCGGCGGCGACGACGCCCCTGACGGCGGTCATGGCCTGATGCAGCAGCGGCACTGTTTGCTGTAGGTCGATGATATGAATGCCGTTGCGGACCCCAAACAGGTACGGGGCCATTTTCGGGTTCCAACGGCGGGTTTTATGTCCGAAATGAACGCCAGCTTCCAAGAGCTGACGCATCGAATAGGCGGGAAGCGCCATGATTATTAATCCTTTTCCGGTTCTACCTCCGCGAGCCCCGTCCGACCGGATGGCCGAACACCGGAACGGCAATATGACGAATTTGCGCCAAACACCGCACGCTCGCGTGTGAAATCAGGGCCTAGATAGCCCCTTGGCCCCCGGTATGCAAGGGGATAAGCAGCGCATTGCCCGTTTTGAAGAGATTAGATATTTCGCGCTTCGACGACGCCGGGAATGGCGCCGATAGCGGTGATGATATCCGGTGACACGTTGTAGCTGCCGGGCAACTCAAACTCGACCTCTGCGCCCCCTTCGAGCCTGGAAATCAGCCGGATCTGCCCCTTGCCGTGCGGCCTTGTCGACAAAATATCGCGGAGCGCCCTGAGCGGCGCGGCGTTATCGATAACGACGACAAGCCCCGCTGCCGCCCCGGCGGCTGCCTTTTCCAACGGTTCCAGGCCCTGTATCAAAAAATTTGACCGCTCAATGTCATATTGGGCGCGGATAAAAAACGAATTGCCGATTTCGAGTACGCTCCGGTTATCGGACAGGATTTCGGAAAAGGCGGTGGCTTCGAAAACGCCGGATGTATCCGTGAAGCTCAAAAAGGCGTAACGATTTCCTTTCTTAGAGGTTTTTTCGCTAATGCCCAGCAAGGTTCCCGCCATTCGTCTCGGCCCCGATTTTCCGCCGGCAACGATGTCGGCGTGGGTTTTGACTTTTAGCCGTTTCATGGATTTTTCGAAATCATCAAGCGGATGGCCTGAAAGATAAAGCCCGATGGCGTCGAACTCTTCGTTAAGGCGATCCATTTTTGACCAGTCGGGGATGTTGGGCAAGGACGGGATTTCCATGCCGCCGCCGTTTCCGCCGCCCTCGCCGAAAAGCCCCATCTGCCCGCTGGCGCGCTCATTGTGGGCGAGGCTGGCGAAGCGCAACAGCACTTCGATCGACCCGAAGACTTGCCGCCGGTTGGGGTTAAGGGAATCGAAAGCGCCCGCCCGGGCCAGATTTTCCATCTGCCTTTTGTTGACCACATGCGGGTCCAGGCGCCGGGCTAAATCGAAAATGTCCAGGAAAGGTCCGTTGTCCAGGCGTTCCTGGACGATGCGCTCCATCGCCGCTTCGCCGACGTTTTTGACCGCCGCCAAGGCGTAATTGATGGCGGGCTTGTCAGGGTTGCTGCGGTCAACGGTAAAAATGGGACCGGACGCGTTGAGGTCCGGCGCCTTGAGCTCAATGCCCAAATGTTTGAGTTCCTGGTGAAAGACGCTCAGCTTGTCCGTGTTGCCCATGTCCAGGGTCATTGAGGCGGCCATGAATTCAACCGGATGATTGGCCTTCAAATAAGCGGTTTGGTAGGCGACCAAGGCATAAGCGGCTGCGTGGGACTTGTTGAAGCCATAGCCGGCGAACTTGTTGACCAGATCGAAAATGTCGGTGGCCTTGGCTTCGGGCACGCCCTTGCTTGTGGCGCCGTCGATGAAGGTCTGGCGCTGTTCGGCCATTTCCTTCTTGATCTTCTTGCCCATGGCGCGTCTGAGGATGTCGGCGCTGCCCAGCGAATACCCCGAAAGCTCCTGGGCGATCTGCATCACCTGTTCCTGGTAGATCATGATGCCGAAGGTTTCTTTGAGGATTCCTTCCAACGTCGGATACAGGTAGTCCGGTTTTTCTTCGCCGTGCTTGCGCTTGATGTAGCTTGGGATGTTGTCCATGGGGCCGGGCCGGTAAAGGGCGACGACGGCGATGATGTCTTCGAAGGTGTCGGGCTTGAGCTTCTTCAGCACGTCCACCATGCCCGACGATTCCAACTGGAAAACCCCGGTGGTTTCCCCTTTCGAAATCATCTCGAAGGTCGCCGGGTCATCAAGCGGCAGACTTTCCAGGTCGATATCCGTGCCGTTCTCCGCCAGCAGTTCTTTGGCCTGCGCCAGAACGGTTAAGGTCTTGAGGCCCAGGAAGTCGAATTTTACCAAGCCTGCGTCTTCGACGTATTTCATGTTGAACCCGGTGACCGGCATGTCTGACCGGGGGTCGCGGTAGAGCGGGATCAATTCGTCCAGGGGCCGGTCGCCGATGACGACGCCGGCGGCATGGGTCGAAGCATGCCGGTACAGGCCTTCCAGTTTGCGGGCGATGCCGATGAGCCGCTCGACCACGGGATCTTCCTGGGCCATCAAGCGCAACTGCGGCTCGGCCTTTAACGCCTCGTCCAGGGTCGGCGGGCTGGCCGGGTTAAACGGCACCAGCTTGCTGATTTTATCGACATAGCCATAGGGGATTTCCATCACCCGGCCGACGTCGCGCAGCACGGCGCGGGCCTGCAATTTTCCGAAGGTGATGATTTGCGCGACGTGGTCGCGACCGTATTTTTCCTGGACGTAACGGATAACTTCGTCGCGCCGGTCCTGACAGAAATCGATATCGAAATCCGGCATCGACACCCGTTCGGGGTTGAGGAAGCGCTCGAACAGCATGCCGAAACG
>JABMOY010000071.1 GCA_013203955.1 Rhodospirillales bacterium
ACGGTCGAGAATGTGCCCCCGGGGCGGCGCCAACAGCCTCAGGTTAATACGGTTTTCCTCGGCCAGGGTCCGGTAACGCTCGGCCTCAATAACCTGCAGGTAATACATACGCCCGGCCAGCGCCGACAGAAGAATGGCTTTGCCGCCGCCAATGAGGGCGGCGCGACGGGAGAACAGCTTGTGCCGTTCTGAATCCAGCAACATGTCAGTCGAACCTCAGGAAAGCCCGCTGCCAACGAAGAAACAGCCAGGCAATGACAGGGAAAAAGCCAAGCGTCATCAAATACTGGAAAAACACCGTTCCGGGCTCGACCAGGGTGACGTTCAAAATGGATACCGCCAGCCAGCTGAGGAACGAGGCGACGGCGGCCAATAGCGAAAAACCGAGCCAAAGGATGAAAAAAGACTTGCCGATAAAAAAACTTTTTTGCGACAACACCACACCATAAACGATGAGAAAGACAAGCGCGCTGACACCGATGGGAAGGCCGCTCAGGGCGTCGTGCAAAAGCCCGATCAGGAACACCGCGTACGCCGGCAAAAGACGGGGCCTGAAAATGGCCCAATGGTATACCGCAATCAACGGCAGCAAGGGGGTGACCCGGGAAAAACCCGGAATGTGCAGCGGCACAACATTGATAATTACCAGAACCAGGGTCAACATAAATGGCGTCAACTGGCGCGCCAGCAAATCCATGCGATGCCAGTCGCCGTACGTCATCGTTTTCGGGTCCGGGTCCCTTTGCCTTGGACCGCTTCATCGGGTGTCTTGCTTTCCGGTAACGGCAGAATTCCACCGAGGCCGAAATCCAGCAGGCGGATATATTCAAGCCGGTTGCGTTCGACGAACGGTGTCACCAGGATGCCGCCTTCATCAACAGCGGTAACAACCCCGACTGCCAAGCCGGGCGGAAAGGCGCCGCCATGACCCGACGTGACGACTCTGTCACCGACGTTTACCGTTTCACCGGACGGCAGGTGAATCAATTTCGGTTTGTCCGAGTTGTTGCCGGCGAGAATGACCCGCGTTCGGTTGGGGCCGGCTGAAACGGGAATGCGCGAGTTCAGATCGGTAATCAACAGCACCCGGGCGGAACGAAAACCGATTCCGGCGATCCGACCGACAAGCCCCTCGCCGGTAATCGCCGCCTGGCCCTTGGTCACGCCGTCTTTGGCCCCGGCATTGAGGATCAGGCTGTGGGCGAAGGCGCCGCCCGTATCGGCAATGACGCGCGCCGTAATAAAGCTCGGCTCCGGTCCCGGCACGTAATTCAATAGCCCCTTGAGACCCTTGTTTTCCGCTTCTAGCCGCCTGGCCGCGCCCTGCCATTGCAACAAGCGGGCTTCGTTTTCGCGCAGCCGGGCATTTTCCTTGCGCAGATCAGTTAGTTCGCGGACATGGTCAACCGCACGGGCAACGGATTGAACGGGTTGCGACACCGCACCCAGAATGGGCGCAACCGCATCCGTCACATGGGCGCGAAAGCTGTCCATGAGCAACACATCGACCTTGCCCAAAAACATCATGCCGACGGCAAGCACTATCAAGCCCATATACGCGAAGCGCTGGGCCAGGTTTTTGATCGGCTGGGCGATACGATATACGGATCGGGGCCCTTCTTGCACGTTTATGCCCTCCAAGCGGCAACGTGGCGGCGTCGACTGCGTGGTGCCGCCAATTATAATCCTTTTTTCTCTACACCCCTATACAAAACCTTGGTTTACAAGAGGTTAAGCCCGCGGCCCCCCCGGGGGCTCATGCCATCCGTTAATACATAGAAGACAGGACATTGCGCAGGCGGCGCATTTCTTCCAACGCCCGACCGGTGCCCAGAACAACGCAGCTTAACGGGTCATCGGCCAACGAAACCGGCAGCCCCGTCGCATGACGCAGCACATAGTCCATATTCCCTAAAAGCGCGCCGCCGCCGGTGAGAACAATACCCTTATCGACGATGTCGGCGGCCAGTTCCGGCGCCGTATGCTCAAGCGCCACTTTCACCGTTTCGATAATGGCGCCGACGGGTTCGGCCAGACTTTCCGCCACCTGGCGTTCCGAGATGATCAATTCCTTCGGCACCCCGTTCATCAAATCGCGGCCCTTGATTTCCATCGTCCGGCCGTCGCCATCATCAGGCGGACAGGCGGAACCGATCTCTTCTTTGACGCGCGCCGCGCTCGATTCACCGACCAGCAGATTATGGTTGCGGCGGATGTAGGCGATAATCGCCTCGTCCATTTTATCGCCGCCGACACGCACGGAACGCGCATAAACGATACCGCCCAAGCTAAGCACGGCGACCTCGGTGGTGCCGCCGCCGATATCGACGACCATGGACCCTGTCGGCTCCGTCACCGGCAGGCCAGCCCCGATCGCCGCCGCCATCGGTTCCTCGATCAAATAAACGGCCCTGGCGCCTGCGCTCTCAGCCGATTCCTGAATAGCCCGGCGTTCGACCGCCGTAGAACCGGAAGGCACGCAAACAATAACCAAGGGCGAGGCAAAGCTGCGCCGGTTGTGCACCTTGCGGATGAAATACTTGATCATTTCCTCGGCCACTTCGAAGTCGGCGATAACACCGTCGCGAAGCGGCCGGATGGCGCGAATATTTCCCGGCGTACGTCCGAGCATCTGTTTGGCTTCTTCGCCAAC
>JABMOY010000072.1 GCA_013203955.1 Rhodospirillales bacterium
CAGATGAGCCAGATCCTCCTTTAGATCAGGCCGTTGATTGTTCCAATTTATATGACGACGGACAGTGGGGGCTGTCACATGACGAAAATCCTGGAGGACCTCCTCCAAGATCATAGAAATCTCGCCCGCCTATGGGATCTCCTGGGGCGAGAGTTAAATGTTTTCAAGGAAGGAGGCTTGCCCGACTACGCCCTGGTTGAGAGCATTCTGGATTACTGCATCAATTATCCGGACCTCTGCCACCATCCCAAGGAAAATCTGATATTCGAAAAAATACGCGAACGGGACCCTGCCGCCGTCGGCGCCATTGGGGATCTTAAGAAAGAGCACGATAAGTTGGTGGCCCTGACCTGGCGGTTTTCAACCGCCGTCAGCAACGTCATCGACGACGAACAACTGCCGAGGGATTGGTTTATGGATGTGGCCAACAATTTCCTGAGCTTTTCGCGCAATCACATGCAAATGGAAGAAGTTCTTTTTTTCCCGGCGGCTCGAAAAACGCTGACGGACGAGGATTGGAAAGATCTCGAAGAAACCGTCGAAAATGTCGAAGACCCCCTATTCGGCAAACAAAAGCAGGAAAAATACCAGGGGCTCTATCAGGAAATCATGGATTGGGGGGGGATGTCCGACGGAACCAAAAATACCGGATCGGCCCCTTAACCCAACTAAATCCCCACTTTAAATCTATCGACTTAACCAAAATCAAGGACACGTTTTCGCACACTAAATACAATGAGCGTCTATTCAGGGAAACACTCTCTGAAAAGAGGGCCATCTGGCCCTTCGTCCCCCAGACGATAAGCAACCCTGTTCAACTCACGGGACCTTCGGGTCCCGTGTTTTTATGGGGTATCGGGATGGTTAGAGCCCTTCGGGGACTTCCAGTTCATTGACCAGACTTTTTAGGCTCGGCACATGGACACGGCGGCCGGAAAAACGGGCGATGTCGTCATCTTCCAGGCTGCGGATGGTCCGGGACATGGATTCGGGGCGGATTCCGATCATCGCCGCCATGTCCTGACGCGACAGCGGTAATTCCAGGTTTAAATCGCCATTGTCGCCGGCGACGCCATAACGGTCCTTCAACACCAGCAACAAATGGGCAAAGCGGGCGCGCACGGGAAGTGTCGCGCTTTGCAGGACTTTTTCTTCCGCCGCGTTCAAATCATTGGCGGCATGGCGCAGGAAGCGGAGGCCAAGCGAGGGGTTCATTTTCAACAGGGAATTGACGGTCGACCCGTCAATAAAACAAATGACCGACGGCTCCAAGGCCTCGGCCGAATTGTTGTGGTCGTCATCGGCCAAAAACGACCGGTAGCCCATGGTGTCGCCCGGATGGCTGAGGCGGAGAAGTATCTCGTTGCCGCCGGCATCCATCTTGCGGACGCCGATCAGCCCGCGTTCGATACAATGGACCCCCCGGCATTCGTCACCTTCGTGGAAAATGATGTCTCCGGGTAGGTATTCGCGGCACACCTTGCCCTGGTTGACGACTTCAAGTTCATCTTCTTCCAACACACACCATTCGGTGCGCCCGCGGGTCTGGCAGGTGAAGCAGTTCCCGCATTCGGAGGATTTTGAACCAGCGCCCACTGTTCTTCCTTCAGGCATAACGAACCTCAATGACAGGGAAACTAACGGTAATACGCCTAAATGCCTATAACAACGCATTTTTCTTAGGGTTATTGATTGAGGTCAAGGAAACCGGGGCTTTTTCGATTTAGGGTCAAATCTTGGAAAATGACGAGGTGAACCGATGCAGCGAAATCAAAGTCCTTATGCGCCGGAATCAGATTCTTGTTTGTTAAGGGAATCCTGCCATTCGCCTTGTTCTCTCGGGGGTGAAGCGATGATGGAAGATAGTCAAATAAACACCGCAGCCAAGAATTTTGTCGAACGTTTCGGCCAGGACGCGCCCCGCCAAGCCAAGCGCCGGGCCCAGGAAATGCAAATTTTCAGGAAGGCCGATGGTTATGCCCTTTGGATGCAGATTTACGAAATAACCAAGAGCCTGCTTGGGGAAAGCGCGGAAACGGCCAAGCATTAATTGCCGAATTTAACCGAAATCAAGGCCTGGCGGGCACTTAAACCCGAAAATCCTTTTATGAATAAAGATCTCCTAGAACGCTACGGTGGCGCCGTTCCCCGTTACACCAGCTATCCGACGGCGCCCCACTTCGAGGCCGGTGTGACGCCTGAAACCTACCGCCGATGGTTAGGCCAAATCACCGGCGACGATGCCTTGTCGCTGTATTTCCATGTGCCGTTTTGCGCTTCCATGTGCTGGTACTGCGGATGCCACACCAAGGTCGTCAAGCGCTACCAGCCGATCGGTGATTACGCTGAATTGCTGCGCCGGGAAGTTTCCTTAGTCGCTCATGAGATTAAGGGAACCCCATCCGTCATCAATGTCCATTGGGGCGGCGGTACGCCAAGTATGCTTTCGGAAAAAGATTTCTCAGAGCTTATGGACGCCATTCGAAAGCATTTCCAGTTTTCAGATGACGCCGAGGTCGCCGTTGAAATCGACCCCCGGACCATGACTAATAATATGGCCGGCGCCATGGCGAAAGCCGGCGTTACCAGGGCCAGCCTGGGCGTCCAGGATTTCAATTTGCACGTCCAACAGGCGATCAACCGTATACAACCGTTCGAAGTCACCGAAAATGCCGTTGCCCGCCTCAGACGAGCCGGGGTCAGCGCCATCAACTTCGATCTTATGTACGGACTTCCCGGCCAAACCGTCGACGACGTCATCCGCACCGCAGAATTGGCCGCCCTATTATCCCCCGACCGGCTATCGGTTTTCGGGTACGCCCACGTGCCGTGGATGAAATCCCACCAAAAGATGATCGACGAAGATCAGCTTCCCGACGGCCCGGAACGGATGGCCCAGGCCCAGGCGGCGGCGACAAGGCTTAATGAGCTGGGCTTCCTGTCCATCGGGCTCGACCATTTTGCCCGCCCCGACGACGCGTTGGTCCGGGCCTTGGACGGTGGCCGGCTCAATCGCAATTTTCAGGGCTATACCACCGATCAGGCTAATGTCCTGCTCGGCTTCGGTGCATCGGCCATCGGCAGCTTAGGCCCAGGGTATGTTCAAAACGCCGCCCCCATGGGCGATTACAGCCGCGCCGTCGTCGCCGGAAAGCTACCGATTGTCCGCGGCATCGCGCTGACCCCGGATGACAAGCTGCGGCGCGCCGTCATCGAACAATTGATGTGCGGGATGTCGGTGGACCTTGATGAAACAGCCGCCCATTTCGGTGCATCGGAAAAATTTCAATCCGAACTCAATACCCTAGGCTTGATGGCCTGGGACGGGCTTGTCGAAATCAAGGACCGCCGCATCCACATCACCCCCGAAGGCCGACCCTGGATGCGCACAATCGCCGCCGTTTTCGACCGTTACCTGGAAACCGGCGAAGCCCGCCATTCGCGGGCCGTTTAACCTCTCTTCCGTCCAGTAATGCCTTTTTCTTGGGCATAAAATTTATTCTGATTATTTTATGAGCAATTTAAGGGGCCTCACGGCTCTTTTTTTCTCGGCTAAATTCCATAACAACCTGAAATATTTGATTATTCTAACTTTCAAAAAGTTGGCATCCATATTGCGACAGTGAAGGCAAGAATGACTTCAAACACCTCGGTCTAACAACAAGCGTCAATGGAACAATGCCCAGGAGAATGAAAATCATGTTGGTAAGTTGCTCTCCCAATGGCGGGGAAACGTTGGAAAGCCTGTTGACCCAGGAAGGCTACCAAGTCGCGGGCTCTTTCTCGGAAGATGACGATCTTCTTCGGGAAACGGAAGCCTGCAGGCCGGACGCGATCATTATCGAAACGCCGGGCCCGAGTCGCGGGTTGCTGGCCAAAATCAACGAGATCAAAGAAAACATGCCCCGCCCTGTCGCCATGTTCAGCGAATGCCGGGAAACGGAAAAAATCCAGGCCGCCATCGGCGCCGGGGTCAATTATCTTCTCCCCACCTGGGAGTCTCGTGATCAGTTGGGTCCGACCATTGATCAGGCCGTCGCACTCTTCAACGAAACCAGCAAACTGCGAAAAGAACGCGACCGCGCGACGACGGCGCTTGCCGAACGCAAAAGTGTCGACCGGGCCAAGGGCATCATCATGAAGCAACGCGGCTTGGATGAAGACGCCGCCTATTCGTTCATGCGCCAGACGGCGATGAACCGCAATATTCGCGTCGGTCAATTGGCAACATCGATCATCGAGGCGGAGAAATTACTAGGCTAACCACTAGCCCGCCCCTCTAAGGACGGAGGGAGGCGGGAAAACACACCGGCCAAGGATCCAACGACGGTTTTACGGTCAATTTTTCGGGCTAACGGCGGCCCGACCATTCGTAAATCGGAGTAATAAAACAATGGGAGCATTAGCTAATCCATTTGATCCCGATAAGCTCCTGTGGAACGGGTGCCCATGTGGGCAGCATCGTTCTCTTTTGGAGCACCAGATGGCGACGGCCTCAGCAAACGGCCAATCTGGATCCCGGTTCGTTTGTGAAGACGTAAGCACGAATTCTAAACCCGAACCGACAATGAATCTCACCCAGGGTGCCGTTTCGCCGCAATCCGAAATCTGCGTCGATCCCGGGTGTGTCGATCCAACCTGTAGCAAAGAAGAGATCTTTGACGACGAGCCCGACATGGGCAACATGGAAGAAGCCCTGGCCCGTAGCGTCGAATCCGCGGTGATGAAGGGTATTTTCGGCACCGACTTGAACCGGCGCATGTTCCTGCGTGCGGTTGGTTCCGGGACGGCGCTGGCCGCCGTTGCATCGATCTTCCCGCTCGACGCGGCCAAGGCGTTTGCCGCCGAAGCCAAGGGCATGTTGGAGAAAACCAAGCTCAACGTCGGTTTCGTACCGATCACCTGCGCGACGCCGCTCATTATGGCGCACCCGATGGGTTTCTACAAAAAGTACGGGCTCGATGTCGACCTCATCAAGACGGCCGGTTGGGCTGTTTCCCGTGACAAGTCGCTCAGCGGCGAATACGACGCCGCCCACATGCTGACGCCGATGCCGCTGTCGATTTCTCAGGGCGCCGGGTCGGTCAAGGTGCCGTGGACCATGCCGGCGGTCGAAAACATCAACGGCCAGGCCATCGTTCTCGCCAACAAGCACAAGAACAAGAACGATCCTAAAATGTGGAAGGGCTTCAAGTTCGGCGTGCCGTTCGAATATTCAATGCACAACTTCCTGCTCCGCTATTACGTCGCGGAACACGGGCTTGATCCGGACCAGGACATCCAGATCCGCGTCCTGCCGCCGCCCGAAATGGTCGCCAACTTGCGGGCCGGAAACGTCGACGGCTACCTGTCGCCGGATCCGTTCAACCAACGCGCGGTCTATGACGGCATCGGCTTCATCCACAAACTGACGAAGGACATTTGGGACAAGCACCCCTGTTGCGCCTTCGCCGCCAGCCGGGCGTTCATCGACCAGAACCCCAACACCTTCCTGGCACTGTTCAAGGCCATTTTGGACGCCACCAACTTCGCGTCCATCAAGTCGAACCGCAAGGAAATCTCGAAGGCGATCGCGCCCAAGAACTACTTGAACCAGCCGGTCACGGTGCTGGAACAGGTCTTAGTGGGAACCTACGCCGACGGTCTTGGCAACGTGAAGAAGGTCCCCGACCGGATCGACTTCGACCCCTTCCCCTGGCACTCCATGGGGACGTGGATTCTGAGTCAGATGAAACGATGGGGTTATATCAAGGGCGACATCAATTACAACAAGGTCGCCGAAGAAGTCTACTTGGCGACCGACGCCCAGAAGCTGATGGCGGAAATGAAGCTCGATGGGCCTTACGCAAAACCGCCCAGCAAGACTTACGAAAAGTACACCATCATGGGCAAGACGTTCGATCCCTCCGATCCCGAAGGTTACGCGAAAAGCTTCGCGATAACGCGGGCATAGGAGACCAAGACCATGAAAATGTCACTTCGCTCGCGCGCCGCCGTTCTCTCGGTGGCCCTGTTCTTAGCCTTCATAGCCGTATGGGAACTTTCCATCAGAAGCGGCGGCGGCGGCGAAGTGGCAAACATGTCCCCCGAATACGCCGCCCTTATGGGCCCGACGGCCAAGGGCGCCTCGGCGATGCCGGGGCCGCTCACGGTCGGCAAGGAAATCTGGAGCCACATTTCAAACCCCTTCTATGACGCCGGCCCCAACGACAAAGGCATCGGCATTCAGCTGGGTTATTCCATCGCCCGCGTCTTCGTCGGCTTTTTCCTGGCCTTATTGACGGCAGTGCCGCTTGGCTTTTTGATCGGCATGTCGCCGCTTTTTTACAAGGCGCTGGACCCGTTCATCCAGATCATGAAACCGGTGTCGCCGCTGGCGTGGATGCCGTTGGCGCTCTACACCATCAAGGATTCCACCATTTCATCCGTTTTCGTCATTTATATCTGTTCCGTCTGGCCGATGCTGATCAACACGGCGTTCGGCGTCGCCGGCGTCCGCAAGGAATGGCTGAACGTCGCCAAGACGCTCGAAGTGGGCAACCTCAGGACCGCGCTCCGCGTCGTACTGCCGGCCGCCGCGCCAACGATCATGACCGGTATGCGGATTTCCATTTCCATCGCCTGGCTGGTCATCGTCGCCGCCGAGATGCTCGTCGGCGGCACCGGCATCGGTTATTTCGTCTGGAACGAATGGAACAACCTGTCGATCACCAACATCATCGCGGCGATCTTTTTTATCGGCATGGTCGGCATGATTCTCGATCAGGGCTTGGCGCAATTGACCAAGCTTGTCACTTACGAAGAATAGGCTCGGAACGGACCCCGCCCATGACCATTGATACCCAAATCAGCGTCGAAGACCTCAAGCGGTCGTTTCCGGACACGGAAAGCGGCGAAGACGTTCCCGTCTTCGAAGACATCTGGTTCAAGGTCGACAAGGGCGAATTCGTCTGCCTGATCGGTCATTCAGGATGCGGAAAGACGACGATCTTGAACATCCTGGCCGGCCTCGATGCGCCGACGTCGGGCGGCGTCATCGTCGATCACGAGGAAGTCACCGGCCCCAGCCTCGACCGCGCCGTCATCTTCCAGGGCCATGCGTTGATGCCGTGGATGACCGTCAGGTCCAACATCGCTTTTGCGGTACGTTCGCGCTGGCCGGATTGGACCAAGGAAAAGGTCTTTGAGCACTGCCAGAAATACATCGACCTGGTGCACCTGACCGGCGCCGAAAACAAGAAACCGTCGCAGCTTTCGGGCGGCATGAAACAACGGGTCGGCATCGCCCGCGCCATGGCCATCGAGCCTAAGATCATGCTGATGGACGAACCGTTCAGCGCGCTCGATGCGCTGACCCGGGGCTCTCTCCAGGACGAAGTGCTCTCGATCTGCGCCGATACCCGCCAGACCGTCTTCATGATCACCCACGACATCGACGAAGCCATGCTACTGGCCGACCGGATCATCCTGATGACCAACGGGCCCAAGGCCAAGATCTGTGAAATCGTCGAGAACACCATGCCCAGGACCCGGACCCGGCACGACATGCACCGCCATCCGCATTACTACCCGATCCGCAACCACCTGATCGAGTTCCTGGTCAACCGGTCGGAAAAATTCGAAGCGGAACTGTCCTCTTCGGGTTACGACCCCCTTCACCCGCCTGTCGTCAGCCTCGGACTGAGCAAACCGTCTCCGGCTCTTTCCGAGGCCGACACAGGTCCTATCGGCAACAACGGCGAGGCCGCCAAAGCATTGGCCTAGCCACCGGATATTCAAAATTCCAAAGGAGGAGAAAAAAATCATGACACGCACGGAGCTAACGGAAAAAATCATCGCCCACAAAATGCTCAAGGGCATCAAATGGTCCGACGTCGCCGACAAGGTCGGCCAGTCGAAGGAATGGACCACCGCTGCCCTGATGGGACAGTTATCGCTGACCAAGGAGCAGGCGGAAGCCGCCGGCAACGCGCTGGGAATGAATTTCGGCGACGAGGAGATCGGCCTGCTGATGACCGTGCCCTATCGCGGCTCGCTGGATACGCAGGTCCCGACCGACCCGCTGATCTACCGTTTCTACGAGATCACCCAGATCTTCGGCACCACCATGAAGGCCCTGATCGAGGAGGAATTCGGCGACGGCATCATGAGCGCCATCGACTTTACCATCAACATCAACCGCAAGGAAGATCCCAAAGGCGACCGGGTCGTCGTGACCCTCGACGGCAAGTTCCTGCCCTACAAAATGTACTAACGCTTTTTTGACTTAACTTAACCCAACCCAAAGAAAGGAAAATCATCATGACCAAAGCAATCATCGCCCGCATGGCTTCAGAAACGGAAATTTCGGCCAAGCTGCCGTCGGCTATGTTCGCCGCCCTTTTGGGCCTGTTTATTGTCTACGGCATCGGCTTCGCCCCGGTGGAACGGGCACACGCCGCCGCCCACGACGGCCGTCACGTCTTTTCCTTCCCCTGCGATTAAGGTCCGGACGGCAAGGGACCGGAGTGAAAAGATGTTAAACAGGATTTTGGCAGTTGCGCTTATTGCCGGCGCCCTGACAGGCGTTGCCGTGACCGGGTTGCAGATGGTCTGGGCCATTCCCCTTATCCAGGCTGCCGAAACCTATGAAGCCAAGGCTGTCACTGAGCCAAAAAGCGGACAGCCGGTTTTGGCGGCGGACGGCCATGCCCACAGCCATGGTCCCGCCGAAACGCTTAAGCAAGCGGAATGGGCACCCAAAGACGGGTTCGAGCGCACCTTCTGGACCCTGTTGACCAACGTGCTGATGGCGGTTGGCGCAGGTTTGATTATGGCCGCCGCATTTTCACTGAAATCCGAGGTCGATTTACCGACCGGGCTGGCCTGGGGTGGGGCGGCGTTCCTGGCCTTTGCCCTGGCCCCGGCAATGGGGCTTCCGCCCGAGCTACCGGGCACCCAAGCCGCCGACATCACCGAGCGCAGGCTCTGGTGGGCCTTGACCACGCTTGGCACGGCCGCGGGACTGGCGCTTGTCTATTACGGGCCCCAAACGTGGATGAAAGCGGCGGGCCTAGTGGCGATTATCCTGCCCCACCTGATCGGCGCGCCGCATCCGGAAATCCGCGGCGCCTTGGCACCGGTGGAACTGCAAAACCAATTCATCTTGGCATCCCTGACGACGTCACTGGTGTTTTGGGTGCTGATGGGCGCCTTGACCGGGTTTCTCACCGCCCGGTTCGGTGCCGCCGCCTCTCCCCAACACGTACCGACTTGAGAAAAAGAGACTTAATTTGACCGCAATGGAGCGACCCCATGAATGATCAGAAAATACCCGTCACCGTTATTACCGGTTACCTGGGCGCGGGAAAAACCACGCTTTTGAACCGCATCCTCACCGAGGAACATGGCAAGAAATACGCCGTCATCGTCAACGAATTCGGTGAAGTCGGCATCGACAACGAACTTGTCGTCAACGCCGACGAGGAAATCTTCGAAATGAACAACGGCTGCATTTGCTGCACCGTGCGCGGCGACCTGATCCGCATCATTTCGACCCTGATGAAGCGCCCCGGCGAATTCGACGGCATGATCATCGAAACCACGGGGCTCGCCGATCCCGCCCCTATCATTCAGACGTTTTTTGTCGACGACGATGTCCAGGACCGCATGGCGCTCGATTCCGTCGTCACGGTGATCGACGCCAAACACTTTTTGGATCAAGTCGACAAAGGGCACGAAGTCGAAGAACAAGTTGCCTTCGCAGATATCATCCTGCTCAACAAAACCGATCAGGTTAATGTCGATGTCTTAAAAAGGACCCTTGGCAAAATCCAGTCCATCAATCGTTTCGCGAAAATCTTGGAAACCGTAAAATGCCGCGTCAAGTTGGAAGACGTGCTCGATTGCGGATCATTCGATTTGAACCGCATTCTCGATATCGAACCGGGGCTGCTGACGGAAGAGGACGACCACGAACACGACGACACCATCATCAGTGTATCTTTGAAAACCGAAGCGCCCCTCGATTCAGAAAAATTCTCAAAATGGATACAGGGTTTCATCATGGAACGCGGCACCGACGTGCTGCGCTCCAAGGGCATCATTAATTTGGACGGCCAGGACAACCGATATGTCTTCCAGGGCGTTCACATGGTGATGGACAGCACCTGGGGGGCGCCCTGGGGCGATGTCGGCCGGGAAAGCAAGCTCGTCTTCATCGGTCGCGACCTCGAAGCCAAGGGCCTGGAAAAGGAATTTCTCGCATGTACGGCGACGTAGCAGAAAACCCGGACGCAGGCCTGCGCGTGCAGTCTTCCAAGGTCGACCTCAGCGAAGCCGGGTTCGGCGCCTACGTGACCTATGCCGGCTTTACCGGCAGCGGCACACATTCGGTGTTTGCCTTCGGCGACGGCAGGCTCGGCTGGATGGCGGTGGATGAGGGGCCTGAGAAAATGGAACTCACGGAACCCCTGGGCGCGACGCCGCTTACGGGCGTGCCCGACATCGATGGCCGTTCCGTCCTGATCGGCACCGACGACGGACGTTTGCTGACCTTTGCCCCCGAAACCGGGACCGCCGAGCTGGCCTCCATCCCGGGAGCCTGGATCGAACAGGTCGCTTCTCATCCCAGGGCCGGATTGCGTGCTTTTTCAGCCGGGCGCGGTGTCTATGTGCTCGACCAAAACGGGACAACCCTGGCGGTCTTCGACGACCATCCCAGCACCGTCGCGGGTCTAAGCTTTTCCCCCGATGGCGACCGCCTGGCCGCCGCCCATTACGACGGCGTTTCGATCTGGGCCGTTAATGACCCCGACTTGAGCAAAACCGAGCCGGAGACCCTTGAATGGCACGGTTCACACACCGCTGTTTCCTGGAGCCCCGACGGTCAATTCATCGTCACCGCCATGCAGGACAAGGAAATGCACTGCTGGAAAATGCCGGAAAAGACCGACATGAAAATGAGCGGCTATCCCTCGAAAATCCGCTCTCTCGCGTGGACGCCGGATTCCGCCTATATCGCGGCCAGCGGCGCCGGCGGCGTGACATCGTGGTGCTGCAAGGGCAAGGGCCCGTCCGGCAAGCCGCCGTTGGAGTTCGGATATGTCTATGAAGGCATCGTCACCCAAGTCGCCGCCCACCCCGAAAACGGGATGCTCGTCGGCGGTTATGACGATGGCACCGTGATGATCGGGGTAATCGAAAAAGAAGAAGCCGCCATCGCCAGGGCCGCCGACGGCAACCCCATAACCTGCTTGGCCTTCTCGCCGGACGGTCAGTCGCTTGTTTGCGGCTCGGAAAACGGCACCGTCGGCATCATCAATATCCTCGAACCCCTCATCGAACCCCTCGCCTAGTCGGCGGCCAGGAATTTATTGTAATCCTCGATCATCTCGACGGTGACGGCTTCGAGAAATCTTTTGCCGAGTTCCGGCGTCGCCAGCGTCGGGTCCGAGCCGATGCGCCCGTCCGGAAAACGCGCCCGGAAATCGTCGGCGTCAAAGATGGGGCCGACGGGAGCCAGCGTCGGATCGAGCGTATCCAGTTTCACCCTGTCGCCGTCTTCCGGGTAACCGTGATAGGTCAGCGCCACTTCCGAGACCGTGGCGTGGAAGCCTTCGGCGTCTTTGAATTCTTCGTCGGTGATTTTTTTGACGCTCGGCATTTTCCACCAGTTGTGCAGCTCGCAGCGTACCGACGGCCCGTCACCACCACCCCCGAAGCTTTTTTCGGCATAAATTTCGGAAAACGCCGCGTGCATGCTGGGCGTGTTGCCGCCGTGGCCGTTGATGAAGAAAAACCGGTCGAACCCGTGCCGGGCCAGCGACTTGACGTGATCGCAGATCACCGCGATCAAGGTCGTCGGTCTGAGCGCGATAGACCCTGGAAAACCCAGGTGATGCTGCGCCATGCCGACGTTGATGGTCGGCGCGATCATGACGTCCAGTTTTTCGGCCATGGCGGCGGCGATCAGCTCCGGACAGATTGCATCCGTGCCGATAAAACCCGTGGGGCCGTGTTGTTCGGTGGAGCCGATGGGCATGATGATGCCCGAAGACCGTTTCAGGTAGGCTTCGACATCAAGCCATGTGCACAGTTGTAGGCGCATAAGAACCCTTTTTTGCCGGTTCGAAAATTCTCGGCAAGACCTTTTTTCCTTCCGGGAAGGGTTCCCGGCGTTCCCCGTCTTCAGTCAGCCGGCGGTATTTCTTCGTCCGGCCCATCTTCGCTTGCAGGCTCGTTTCCAGGCTCTTCATCACCCGTGGCCTTTTTGTCTTCCGCTTTTTCTCTTTTAGCGTCAAGGCGCGCCGCCTTCTTTGCGGCTTTCGACCTGTCGCGTTCCATGCGTTCGAATTTGTAATTAGGTTTACGGGCCATGAATTATCCTGGTTGGGGAAAAATTTATTCTACAAGAACCAGATTTTCCGCGGACGATTTGCCGTTTTGTCCGGGAACCAGTTCGTATTCGACCTTTTGCCCTTCGGCGAGGGTCGACAATCCAGCCTTCTCAACGGCTGAAATGTGAACGAAGGCGTCACCGCCGCCGTCAACGGGTTCAATAAAGCCGAAACCTTTGGTCGGGTTGAACCATTTTACGGTACCAGTAGTCATGTCTTGTCCTTTAGCTTTTATCATAACGAACCGCTCGTCGCGGCTTTACAGATCATTCCGTGCCACAAAATCTTGTGACCGCCCTAAATATTTGGCGTATCAGCGGCAAAAGTGCAAGGAAATTCCCCTTGAGCCAGCCCGGCAAAAAAGCCCCGCAAAAAAGAAGGAATCACCCCTTTCCACCACCATCGTTTAAACTGGCAAAGGAGTAGGTTTTGCCGGCAAAGGTTGCTAAATGATGCTCGCTGATAATCTCTTGGTCCTGATTCTGGCGCCCGCCATTCTAATCGTGATCGCGGACCTCGGGATGGGACGGGAACAGCGCCAGACTGCCGCTTTCCGCCACCGGTCCTGGTGGGACAATTGGCGCCAAACGACATTTTCGGGGCTCATGACGGATGCCGCCGCCGGGGTTCTTCGGTTTCCGGCGATCCCCTTCGCTAACGGGTGGCCCCGCCTTCAATCCATATCCGGTTGGCTCACAGTCGCAGTCCTTGTCGGCGGGGCTTTCTTCGGCGCCGGCATTGCCCTTATGCCGTCTGTCTCGAGGGCTGGCCTGGGTCATGCGTTGAATTATTTCGCGATCCCGATTATCGGGACCGCCTTGGTGTCGCTGACACTTGCCGTAATGTTGTTTGTATTGATCAAACAAGCGTCCTCCATTTTTAAGCAACTTTTCTATGCCGTCCTCTTGAGCCTGGGGACAGCGTCCTTGTGGGTCGCACTCATGCACCTGGGGACTTGGTTCGAATGGCAGTACAAAAGAACACCGACGGCCTTCGGCACCGAATGGTTCTATGCCGAGGTCTACATGGAATACATTCGCGAACCCACGGGCCAATTGATCTCGTTGACGGCGGCCTTAATCATTGGCCTGCCGGCCGCCCTTTTCCTTGTCCGGATGTGTTTTTCGATCGGATGCAAAATTCTTCTGCCCATTTTGGCGCCGGTCTGCAGCCATTTGATGGACAACTTCGCGGCCGCCAGAAAGGGTGTCTATGCGATGGCGGCATTAATCGCCCTGCTGCTCATAAGTGTTTAAAAAATAATACGCAGGCAAAAAAAAGCGGGCCCGATTGACGGGGCCCGCTCCATATTGGGAAGTTTTTGGAACCTTAGTTGTAGTTGAAGATATCCGGTCTTGGATCGGAGATGAAACCGTTGCGGTTCGGCATCTTCACTTTGGCGATTGCCTTCGCATTCATCGTCGTTTTCTTGTCGATGATCCCACCCTCGGCGAGGATGTAGGCGACCACCGCATAGATGTCGTTGTTGCTCATCGAGCCGGGCGCGTTGAACGGCATCGCCCGCTTGGTGTAGTCGAA